>NZ_JBEYZX010000009.1:0-216051 GCF_040646255.1 Streptomyces sp. NPDC046203
GCGTCGGCGTCGGGTCCGGGGTCTGCTCGGGGTCCGGGGCGGTGACCTTCAGTTCGACGGTCGCCGTGCCGCCACCGGGCGCGGTCAGTACCCGGTTCTCCGGGTGCCGCCCTTCTCTGTACGTAACGGGGACGGCGTACGGGGACGTACGACCGCGCCTCGACCGCGCCGGCGGACCGGCGCCGTCAGCCGCGCGGCACCGTCTCGCCGCTCGCCCCGTCCACGACCGTCCGGTCGCCCAGCGGCTGCCGCAGCGTCACCGTCTTGGTGGTCTCCACCGCCGACATCACGCACACCCGGCCGGGCTCCTGCGGCTGCTCCGTGACCCGTACCGTCACCCGGCCGGGCGCCGACTCGTCGGCGGTCGCGGTGTACGTGCCGCACACCCCGCCCCAGAAGGTCACCGAGAGCCGGGTGTCCGCCGCGTCCGTCCGGTACGCGGAGAGTTGCCGGCCGCCGGGGGAGGCGGGCGCCGCCGACGGCGCGGATCCGGTCGTACGGCGGTTGTCCACCGCCGGGCGCACCAGGGTGTGCGGGGCGGCGCCGGGGGTGTCCCGTACCTGGAACAGCCAGGCCGGGGTCAGCGCGTCACCGCCGCCGCTCTCCGGGGCGAGCCCGAGCACCGCGCCCGTCACCCCGACCACGCGGGGCGAGGGCGCGGCGGAGGCGCCGGGGGAGACGGAGGCGCCGGGGGAGACGGAGGCGCCGGGGGAGACGGAGGCGCCGGGGGAGACGGCGCTCCCGGCCGGGTCGGCGGCGCCCCGGGTGATCCCGTTCAGCTCGTCCAGCGCCCGCTGCGCGCTGAGCACCGGCAGGGTCTCGGCCTTCGCCGGCTCCTTCAGCCGCCCGCTGCCGTTCAGCAGGGTGCCGTCCGGGCCCACCTGGACGGTGGTCGACCAGCCGTACGTCGGGAGCCCGCCCACCACCGGATCGACGGTGACGGTCCGCACCGCGCCCCGCGCGCTCTGATGCTCGGCGGACTTCGGGTCGTCCTGGCCGGCGGCCGCGAGCACGGGTGCCACGGCCGCCCGGGCCGCCGTCTCGCTCGCCGGGGCCCCGCCCGCCGGGGGCAGCGCGTCGCCCGCGGGCGGGCACGCCTTGCCCTTCAGACAGTTGTCGCCGCCCGCCACCCCTTCGTACCGGTGGAAGGTCCAGCTGCCCGGCGCCTGCTCGGCGACGCTGAGCCGGGGGCCCGAGCCGTCCTTGTCCGGGCCGACCTGCCACACCCCGCCCGCGAGCCGGGGCGTGCCGCCGAGGTCCAGGGCCCGGGCCAGCCGGGTCACCTCCGCCGAGGTGACCCGGCCTTCCGGCCGGTGGACGGCGGCCGTCGAGGGCCCCTGGGGGAGGGTGCCCTCGGCTCGGTAGACGGTGCCCGCGGCACCGCCCGGGGCGGGTTCGCCCGGGGCGATGCCCGGCCCGCCGGTCTGTCCCGGCGCGCCCTGCGCCGCCGGATCGCTCGCACCAGTGGCACTGGCCGAGCTGCTCGTACCGCCCGCGTCGCTCGCGCCGCCGCCGTCGCCCGAGGCCGTGGCGGCGTAGTACACGCCTCCGCCGCCCACGAGCAGTACTCCCGCCGCCACCGAGGCGACGAGCAGCGAACCGCGCCTGCCCGGCCGGGTCTCCGTTCCGCTCACCACGACTCTCCCTTCCCGAGGACGCCTCTGGGACGGGCGGGGCGGACGAACGGTTCCACCGGGGCGGGCCGCGTCAGGCCGTACGGCTCCACTCGGGCGTACGGCTGCACCAAGACGCCCGGCTCCACCAGGGCGCCCGGCTCGGCCACGGCGCACGGCGACACCCGGGCCGGCGGCCGTCCTGCCGCCGCCGGCCGCGCGCGGGCGCCGCGGTACGGGGTCAGTTCCCGTACTCGGAGGTCGCGGCGATCAGCCGGGCCGAGGCGGCCGGCACCTTCACACCGTGGATCAGCGCGGGGGAGACCGGGTCGGCCGCCGGAGCCGCGGGGGACGCCCAGTGGGGGGCCATCCGCACGCCGTCACCGCGCAGTTCGGCGAGGCTGAAGTCGGACTCACGGGGCTCGCGGGGCTCACGAGGAGCGGGGTACTGGGTCATGGCCGCACCGTACGCAGGCCGGGCCTTCGGAGAAAAGACCTACTCTGGGGTAGTTTCCACTGTTCGGAAACGCGTGCCGCACCCGGTAGCGTGAACTGTCCTCACCGTCGTCCCCACTGGAGCGCCCAGCCGTGCGTATCGCAGTCACCGGCTCCATCGCCACCGACCACCTCATGACCTTCCCGGGCCGGTTCGCCGACCAGCTCGTGGCGGACCAGCTTCACACGGTCTCGCTCTCCTTCCTCGTCGACAACCTCGACGTCCGGCGGGGCGGTGTCGCCGCGAACATCTGCTTCGGCATGGGACAGCTCGGCGGCGGCCCGATCCTCGTGGGCGCGGCCGGCTTCGACTTCGACGAGTACCGCGCCTGGCTCGACCGCCACGGCGTGGACACCGGCTCCGTCCGCATCTCCGAGGTCCTGCACACCGCCCGCTTCGTGTGCACCACCGACCAGGACCACAACCAGATCGGCTCCTTCTACACCGGCGCCATGAGCGAGGCCCGGCTGATCGAGCTCAAGGCCGTCGCCGACCGCGTGGGCGGCCTCGACCTGGTCCTCATCGGCGCCGACGACCCCGAGGCGATGCTGCGCCACACGGAGGAGTGCCGGACCCGCGACCTCCCGTTCGCGGCCGACTTCTCGCAGCAGATCGCCCGCATGGACGGCACCGAGATCCGCACCCTCATGGACGGCGCCGCCTACCTCTTCTCGAACGAGTACGAGAAGGGCCTCATCGAGTCGAAGACCGGCTGGAGCGAGCAGGAGATCCTGGAGCGGGTCGGCCACCGCGTCACCACCCTCGGCTCGCGCGGTGTGCGCATCGAGCGGGTCGGCGAGGACCCGATCGAGGTCGGCTGCCCGGAGGAGGAGGCCAAGGTCGACCCGACCGGCGTCGGCGACGCCTTCCGCGCCGGCTTCCTCACCGGTCTGTCGTGGGGTGTCGGCCTGGAGCGCGCCGCGCAGGTCGGCTGCATGCTCGCCACGCTGGTGATCGAGACCCTGGGCACCCAGGAGTACACCCTGCGCCGCGCGAACTTCATGGAGCGCTTCACCAAGGCGTACGGCGACGAGGCCGCCGCCGAGGTCCAGGGCTACCTGGTCTGATCGCGGCCCCGGCCGCCCGTCGCGAGCCCCCTCACCCGACCCGGGCGAGGGGGCTCGCGCGTGTCCGCACCCGTGCGCGCGTGGCCCCACCCGTGTCCCCTCGTGGATACGCCGGCCTCACGCCACCCGGCGCACCACATAGGCCGTGCCGCCCTTCGGGGACGGCTCCTCGCCCACGTACTCCTGCCCCCGCATCTCGCACCACGCCGGGATGTCGAGCCGGGCCGCCCCGTCGTCGGACAGCACCGTGACCGTGTCGCCCACCGGTACGTCGCCGATCACCCGGGCCAGCTCGATCACCGGGATCGGGCAGCGCCGGCCGAGCGCGTCGACCACCAGCGCACGGGCCGGCTCCGCCGCCGGGGCCGCCTCGGGCCGAGGGGCGCCCAGCCGGTCGCGTACGGCGGCCACGACCCCGGGCAGCACCGCCAGGAAGCGGTCCACGTCCTCCTCGGTCGTGCCGGCGGGCAGCGACACCCGGACGTTGCCCTCGCTCAGCACCCCCATCGCGCGCAGCACATGGCTGGGCGTCAGCGTCGCGCTCGTACAGGACGAACCCGACGAAACGGAGAAACCCTCCCGGTCCAGCTCGGACAGAAGCGTCTCGCCGTCGACGTACAGACACGAGAACGTGACCAGATGCGGCAGCCGCCGCACCGGATCGCCCACCACCTCCACCTCCGGCACCAGCTCCGGCACCCGCGCCCGGATCCGGTCCACGAGCGCCCGCAGCCGCGCCCCTTCGGCCGCCGCCTCCGCCCGTACCGCGCGCAGCGAGGCCGCCGCCGCCACGATCGCGGGCAGATTCTCGAACCCGGGCGCCCGGCCCGATTCCCGCTCGTCCGCCGGGCCTTGCGGGGCGAACCGGACCCCCTTGCGCACCGCGAGCAGCCCGACCCCGGCCGGACCGCCCCACTTGTGCGCGCTCGCGGTCAGTAGCGACCAGCCCTCCGGCACCGGCCCCCAGCCCAGCGACTGGGCCGCGTCCACCAGGAGCGGCACCCCCGCCGCCCGGCAGGCCGCCACGGCCTCGGCCACCGGCTGCTCGGTGCCCACCTCGTGATTGGCCGACTGGAGGGCGGCCAGCGCGGTGCGGGAGTCCAGCGCCGCCGCGAACACCTCCGGGTCCACCGCGCCCGACCGGCCCACCGGCACCTCGGTGACGGTCCCGCCCGCCGCCGCGTGCGCCTCGCCCGCGTACAGCACGGAGGAGTGCTCGACCGCCGACACCACGAGCCGGTCCCCGGCCCGGCGGCGGCCCGCCAGCGCCCCCGCGACACCCGTGTGGACGGCGCGCGTCCCCGAAGGAGTGAAAACGAGTTCGTCGGGGCGACAGCCGACCGCCTCGGCGGCGGCCTCGCGCGCCGCGTCGAGCAGCAGCCGGGCCCGCCGCCCCTCGCGGTACAGCCGGGCCGGGTCGGCCCAGCCCTCGTCCAGGGAGGCCAGCAGCGCCTGGCGGGCGACGGGGTGCAGCGGAGCCGCCGATGCGGCGTCGAAGTACGGCATCCGCCCACGCTATCCCCGGCCTCGCCCCCGGCCTCGCCCCCGGCCTCGCGCGCTCCGGCCGTCCGGTGGGGGCGGGGGCGGCGCGGGGCCCGCGCGGAACGGGAGACGGGCCGGAGACGGGCCGGGCACGCTGTCACGGCGGCCAGAATTCGCCAGAAACACCCATAAAACCCACGAAATCCCACACCGATCCCACCGCGGTTTCGCGCCCCCGGCCCGCCACTTGGCCAAGACTTCGCCAAACCTCGCGGGAGCCCCGTCGCCCCCCATCGGACCCCCGGCCGGGATCGTGGCGGAATCAATCCGTCCGTTCCCTCCCCGGAGTGAGCGACACCTCGTCAAAAGCCCCTTCCGGCCCGGCGCCAGAGGGCCGTCCGGCCCAGGCCGGACGGGCCCCGACACGCCCGGGGCCACCCCTTCGGGGGCTCGGGCGGCGCGTTGGGCACCCTCCCCGCGCGACCCCAAATAGCGTCCAGTAGGGTTTGGTCCGCATAAACATCCAAACCCCTGCCCGCGGCCGGGGCGGCGACCGACCAGCGAGACGGACGGCCGTAGCCGACCAGCGCGGGCCGAGACTCTCGGGAAGGCGCTACGTGAGTCCCAACGGCTCCGACCGCTCGTCGCGGCGCCCGATGCGGCGGAAGCTGCCGCAGGTGCTGACTGCGGGCCTGGTCCTGGCGACAGCCACTGGCTGCTCGTACAACTGGGAAGACTTCCCCCGACTTGGTATGCCCACCCCGGTGACCGAGGAGGCCCCCCGGATCCTGTCCCTGTGGCAGGGATCCTGGGCCGCCGCGCTCACCGTCGGTGTGCTGGTGTGGGGCCTGATCGTCTGGGCCGTCATCTTCCACCGGCGTAGCCGGACCAAGGTCGAGGTTCCTCCGCAGACCCGTTACAACATGCCCATCGAGGCGCTGTACACGATCACTCCGCTGATCATCGTGTCGGTCCTCTTCTACTTCACCGCGCGTGATCAGTCGAAGCTCCTCACGCTCTCCCCGAAGCCGGCTCACACGGTCAACGTGGTCGGCTACCAGTGGAGCTGGGGCTTCAACTACATCGAGAACGTGCCCGGTGTGACCGGTGACGCCAAGACGGCTCCGAACCTCGCGGCGATCCCGGACAAGTTCCAGGAGGAGTTCCCGGCGAACGCGGGCGGCGTCTACGACGCCGGCATCCCCGGCACCCGGAACCCGCAGACCGGAAACCCTGGCCCGACCCTGTGGCTGCCCAAGGGCGAGAAGGTCCGCTTCATCCTCACCTCGCGTGACGTCATCCACTCCTTCTGGGTGGTTCCGTTCCTGATGAAGCAGGACGTCATTCCGGGTCACACCAACGCCTTCGAGGTCACCCCGACCCAGGAAGGCACCTTCCTCGGCAAGTGCGCCGAGCTGTGCGGTGTCGACCACTCCCGGATGCTCTTCAACGTCAAGGTGGTCTCCCCGGAGCGCTACCAGCAGCACCTGAAGGAGCTGGCGGAGAAGGGGCAGACCGGCTACATCCCGTCGGGCATTGAGCAGACGGACCCGGCCAGGAATGCGGAGAAGAACCTACTGTGAGCATCCTCAACGAACCCCAGGGTGCGGCCGCGGCGGAGGACTCGTACGAGAACGAGGTCCCCGTCCGGCGCAAGCAGCCCGGCAATGTGGTGGTGAAGTGGCTGACCACCACTGACCACAAGACGATCGGTAGCCTCTACCTCGTCACGTCGTTCGTGTTCTTCTGTATCGGCGGACTCATGGCGCTCTTCATGCGCGCCGAGCTGGCCCGTCCGGGTACGCAGATCATGTCGAACGAGCAGTTCAACCAGGCGTTCACGATGCACGGCACGATCATGCTGCTGATGTTCGCGACGCCGCTGTTCGCCGGTTTCGCGAACTGGATCATGCCGCTCCAGATCGGTGCGCCCGACGTGGCGTTCCCGCGGCTGAACATGTTCGCCTACTGGCTGTACCTCTTCGGCTCGATCATCGCCGTGGCCGGCTTCCTCACCCCGCAGGGTGCCGCCGACTTCGGCTGGTTCGCCTACTCCCCGCTGTCGGACGCCGTCCGCTCGCCGGGTGTCGGTGCCGACATGTGGATCATGGGTCTGGCCTTCTCCGGCTTCGGCACGATCCTCGGTTCGGTCAACTTCATCACCACGATCATCTGCATGCGCGCTCCGGGCATGACGATGTTCCGTATGCCGATCTTCACCTGGAACGTGCTGCTGACCGGTGTTCTGGTCCTGCTCGCCTTCCCGGTCCTGGCGGCTGCGCTCTTCGCCCTGGAGGCGGACCGCAAGTTCGGTGCCCACGTCTTCGACGCGGCCAACGGCGGCGCTCTGCTCTGGCAGCACCTCTTCTGGTTCTTCGGACACCCAGAGGTGTACATCATCGCCTTGCCGTTCTTCGGCATCGTCTCCGAGATCATCCCGGTCTTCAGCCGTAAGCCGATGTTCGGCTACATCGGTCTGGTCGCCGCGACGATCGCCATCGCCGGTCTCTCCGTGACCGTGTGGGCCCACCACATGTACGCGACCGGCGGCGTGCTCCTGCCGTTCTTCTCCTTCATGACGTTCCTCATCGCCGTTCCGACCGGCGTGAAGTTCTTCAACTGGATCGGCACGATGTGGAAGGGCTCGCTGTCCTTCGAGACTCCGATGCTCTGGGTGGTCGGCTTCCTGGTCACCTTCACCTTCGGTGGTCTGACCGGCGTCATCCTGGCCGCGCCCCCGCTGGACTTCCACGTCACCGACTCGTACTTCGTGGTCGCGCACTTCCACTACGTGATCTTCGGTACGGTCGTCTTCGCGATGTTCGCCGGCTTCCACTTCTGGTGGCCGAAGTTCACCGGCAAGATGCTCGACGAGCGCCTCGGCAAGATCACCTTCTGGACGCTGTTCGTGGGCTTCCACGGCACGTTCCTGGTGCAGCACTGGCTGGGTGCCGAGGGCATGCCGCGTCGTTACGCGGACTACCTCGACGCCGACGGCTTCACCGCGCTGAACACGGTCTCGACGATCGCGTCCTTCCTGCTCGGTCTGTCGATGCTGCCGTTCCTCTACAACGTGTGGAAGACCGCCAAGTACGGCAAGAAGATCGAGGTCGACGACCCGTGGGGCTACGGCCGCTCGCTGGAGTGGGCGACGTCCTGCCCGCCGCCGCGGCACAACTTCCTCACCCTGCCGCGGATCCGCTCGGAATCCCCGGCCTTCGACCTGCACCACCCTGAGATCGCGGCTGTGGACCAGCTCGAGAACCACACCGAGGTCGCGGCCCTCACCGGTGGCAAGGAGGCCGGCAAGTGAAGATCCAGGGCAAGATGTTCATCTGGCTGAGCGTCTTCATCCTCGCCGTGGCCGTCGTCTACGGCGTCTGGGCGAAGGAAGCGGTCGGCACCACGGCGCTGTTCCTGGCGTTCGGTCTGTGCATCATGGTCGGCTACTACCTGGCCTTCACGGCCAAGCGGGTCGACGAGATGGCGCAGGACGACAAGGAGGCCGAGGTCTCGGACGAGGCCGGCGAGCAGGGCTTCTTCGCCCCGCACAGCTGGCAGCCGCTGTCGCTGGCCGCCGGTGGTGCGCTCGCCTTCCTGGGTATCGCGATGGGCTGGTGGCTGATGTACTTCTCGGCGCCGCTGATCCTCGTCGGTATCTTCGGCTGGGTCTTCGAGTTCTACCGCGGTGAGAACCAGAACCAGTAGCACGGCCGGCAGTACCCCGTGACACCCGCAACACCCGCAACACCCTGAGGGGTCTCTTCGCTTCGTCCAACGGAGCGAGGGGGCCCCTCGTTTGCGTCACCCGGCGCGCCACCCCGGGCGATTGTTCCTACCGTGAGCCCATGAACGACATGCCGCGCGCCCGGACTGCCCGGAGCTGCACCCTGCTGGTCATCGCCGTGACCGCGGCCGCCACCGCGTGTGCCGGCTCCGCGGACCGCCCGTCGGCGGCACGGCCCTACGACGCGGCCGCCCAGATCTCGTACAACGCGCCGACGGGCAAGCGGAAGGCCGACCCGGACAAACCCCTGGAGATCAGCTCCAAGGGCGACGAGGGCCGCATCACCGACGTCAGCGCCGTCGACGAGACCGGGCACCACCTGGCCGGCGAACTCACCGCGGACGGCCGTAAATGGCGTTCCACGGGCTCCCTGTCGGCCGGAGCCCGCTACACCGTCAAGGTGGCCACCGAGGACGAGGAAGGCGCTCCAGGGGCCCGTACGCTGACGTACGAGACGGCGGCGGCCAAACGGGCCCTCACCGCCACGTTCGGCCCGGAGGAGGGCAAGTACGGCGTCGGACAGCCGATCACCGCCGAACTGAGCCTCCCGGTGAAGGACAAGGCGTCCCGCGCGATCGTCGAACAGGCCCTCAAGGTCCGCTCCGTACCCGCCGTGAACGGCTCCTGGTACTGGATCGACGACAAGGAACTCCACTACCGCCCCAAGGAGTACTGGCCGAACGACGCGACCATCACCGTCACCGGCAACCTCGACGGCCTGAAGATCGGCGACAAGCTCTACGGCGGCGCCTCGCACCCCCTGAAGATCACCACCGGCGACCGGGTCGAGGCCATCACGGACGCGAGCGACCACTCCCTGACGTTCAAAGTCAACGGAGAAGTGATCAACACCATTCCGGTGACCACCGGAAAACCGGGCTACTCCACCCGAAACGGGATCAAAGTGGTCCTCGGCAAGGAGTACTTCGTCCGGATGCGCGGCACCAGCATCGGCATCTCCGAAGGCACCTCGGACTCCTACGACCTGCCCGTCTACTGGGCCACCCGGGTGACCTGGAGCGGCGAATACGTCCACGCCGCCCCCTGGTCCGTCGGCTCCCAGGGCGCCGCCAACGTCAGCCACGGCTGCGTCGGCATGTCCACCGGCAACGCCGCCTGGTTCTACGAGAACATCACCCCCGGCGACCTCGTCACCGTCGTCAACAGCTACGGCGACACCATGGACACCTTCGGCAACGGCTACGGGGACTGGAACATGGAGTGGGACGAGTGGCGCAAGGGCAGCGCCCTGGTGAAGGACGGCACGGACCCGAACGCGACGGCGGACGCGAAGGCACGCTTGCGCCCCTCCATCTGATTTTCCGGGGTGGTCAGGGCGGGGTCGCGCGTCCGCGCGGCCCCGCCCCCCGCGTCAGTACGCCGCCACCGCCGCCAGGCGGGTGCGCAGGAGGGCCGCCAGGGACTGGGCGAGCTCGACCGGCTCCACCGGATGGGTGACCGCCGCGTCCGCGCGGCTCCAGGTGGCCAGCCAGGCGTCCTGCGGGCGCCCGATGAGGACCAGGACCGGCGGGCAGCGGAAGACCTCGTCCTTGATCTGGCGGCACACGCCCATCCCGCCGGCCGGCACCGCCTCGCCGTCCAGGACGCACACGTCGATGCCGCCCGCGTCGAGCGCCGCCAGGACGGCGGGCAGCGTCGCGCACTCCACGAACTCGACCGGGGGAACATCGGCGGCGGGCCTGCGCCCGGCCGCGAGGCGCACCTGGGCGCGGGTGTTCGCGTCGTCGCTGTAGACCAGAACCGTGGTGCTCGACTGCATCGTTCCTCCGTGAAGGTGGTCGGTCGTTGCGCGGGATGCTACTCCGGACCACCCCGCGTCAACACCCGTTCAACACCCGTTCGAAGGGTGGTGGAGGCCCGCTCCGATGGGCCGTTCGGGCTGGACACAGGCCTCGGACACTCCGAACGGCACCCCCCGGAGTGAGGGCGGGATAAGGGACCGACATAATGTCGGCGTGGCGACAGTAACGACAGTAGATACCGGGCACGCGCACCCGTCGGTCAATCGACCGAACCTCACCAGCGTCGGAACCATCATCTGGCTGAGTTCCGAGCTGATGTTCTTCGCGGCCCTCTTCGCGATGTACTTCACCCTGCGATCCGTGATGGGTCCCGAGTTCTGGGCGGAAAAGGCGCATGCGCTGAACCTCCCGTTCTCCGGGACGAACACCGCGATCCTGGTGCTCTCCTCTCTCACCTGTCAGCTCGGCGTCTTCGCCGCCGAGCGCGGTGACGTGAAGAAGCTCCGGGCGTGGTTCATCCTCACGTTCGTGATGGGCGCGATCTTCATTGGCGGTCAGGTCTTCGAGTACACCGAGCTGGTGAAGGAGGAAGGGCTCTCGCTCTCCTCCGACCCGTACGGCACGGTGTTCTACCTGACCACCGGCTTCCACGGCCTGCACGTGACGGGCGGTCTCATCGCCTTCCTGCTGGTCCTCGGCCGGACGTACGCCGCCAAGAGGTTCACTCACGAGCAGGCAACCGCCGCCATCGTCGTGTCCTACTACTGGCACTTCGTCGATGTCGTCTGGATCGGCCTCTTCGCCACGATCTACTTGATCAAGTAATCGGGCTCCACCTCAGGGTGGAGCGAATCATCCAGCAAGCATCGACGCAGAAGATCCTGACACCGGGGTAATCCGTGAAAAAGCTCTCCGCACGACGACGCCATCCGCTGGCGGCGGTCGTCGTCCTACTTCTCGCGCTGGCGGCAACTGGGGGGCTGTACGCCGCGTTCGCGCCCGCGGGCACGGCCAAGGCCGATGAAACCGCCCAGTCCCTCGCCATCGAGGAGGGCAAGAAGCTCTACGCCGTCGGCTGTGCCAGCTGCCACGGAACCGGCGGTCAGGGCACCTCTGACGGTCCGCAGCTCGTGGGCGTGGGCTCGGCGGCGGTGGACTTCCAGGTCGGCACCGGCCGCATGCCCGCGCAGCAGCCGGGCGCCCAGGTTCCGAGGAAGAAGGTCATCTACACGCAGGCTGAGATCGATCAGCTCGCGGCGTACGTGGCGTCCCTCGGCGCCGGCCCGATCACGCCGACCAAGGGGCAGTACAGCCCCGAGGGTGCGGACGTCGCCCGCGGTGGCGAACTGTTCCGTACCAACTGTGCCCAGTGCCACAACTTCACCGGTGAGGGTGGCGCGCTGACGCACGGCAAGTACGCCCCCACCCTCGACGGCGTGGACCCGAAGCACCTCTACGAGGCCATGCAGACCGGTCCGCAGAACATGCCCTCCTTCCCCGACACCACCATGCCGGAGCAGCAGAAGAGGGACATCATCGCCTACGTCCAGGCTGTCAACAGTGACGAAGCCGACAACCCGGGTGGTCTCAAGCTCGGTGGCCTCGGCCCCGTCAGCGAGGGTCTGTTCGCTTGGATCTTCGGCCTGGGCGCACTGATCGCAGTTGCCATCTGGGTCGCGGCCCACACCGCTAAGGCCAAGAAGTCATGAGTACCCAAGAGAATCCTGAAGAGAACCTGCCGACCGCGCAGGACACCGCGCACGGCGCGGTGAAGGTCGCCGACGACCCGTTCGCCGACCCGGGCCTTCCGCCCCACAAGCCGCGTATCCAGGACATCGACG
The DNA here is from genome assembly GCF_040646255.1 of Streptomyces sp. NPDC046203. Classification (NCBI taxonomy): domain Bacteria; kingdom Bacillati; phylum Actinomycetota; class Actinomycetes; order Kitasatosporales; family Streptomycetaceae; genus Streptomyces; species Streptomyces sp. NPDC046203. The sequence continues at coordinate 12,050 of NZ_JBEYZX010000009.1, forward strand.
AGCGGGCCGCCAAGCGGTCCGAGCGTGCGGTCGCCTTCCTGTTCACGCTGTCGATGCTGGCCACGATCGGGTTCATCGCGTCCTACGTGATCTTCCCGGTCGACCAGATCGTCTACATCTGGCCGTTCGGCCGGGTCTCGGCGCTCAACTTCGCCCTGGGTCTGACCCTCGGCGCGGCGCTCTTCTTCATCGGCGCGGGCGCGGTCCACTGGGCCCGCACCCTGATGTCCGACGTCGAGGTCGCCGACGAGCGTCACCCGATCGAGGCGACTCCGGACGTCAAGGCCAAGGTCATGGCGGACTTCGCGGCCGGTGCCGCCGAGTCCGGCTTCGGCCGTCGCAAGCTCATCCGCAACACGCTCTTCGGAGCGCTCGCGATGGTGCCGCTGTCCGGCATCGTCCTGCTGCGCGACATGGGTCCGCTGCCCGAGAAGAAGCTCCGCAGCACGCTGTGGGCCAAGGGCAAGCAGCTCATCAACATGAACACCAACGAGCCGCTGCGTCCCGAGGACGTCGCCGTCGGTTCGCTGACGTTCGCGATGCCCGAGGGCCTGACGGTCCACGACGAGCACTTCCAGACCGAGATCGCCAAGGCCGCCCTGATGATCGTCCGGATTCAGCCGGAGGACATCAAGGACAAGAACGAGCTCGAGTGGTCGCACGAGGGCATCGTCGCGTTCTCCAAGATCTGCACCCACGTCGGCTGCCCGATCTCCCTGTACGAGCAGCAGACGCACCACGTGCTCTGCCCGTGCCACCAGTCCACCTTCGACCTGTCCGACGGCGCGCGCGTCATCTTCGGCCCGGCCGGCCACGCCCTGCCGCAGCTGCGGATCGGCGTGAACGACAAGGGTTACCTCGAAGCGCTCGGCGACTTCGAAGAGCCCGTCGGTCCTGCATTCTGGGAGCGCGGATGAGCACCGTGACTGATACGCAGAAGAAGCCGGCCTCCCGTGGTGAGCGGGTCGCCGACTGGGCCGACGGCCGTCTGGGGATCTACTCGCTGGCCAAGGCCAACCTGCGGAAGATCTTCCCGGACCACTGGTCCTTCATGCTGGGCGAGGTCTGCCTCTACAGCTTCCTCATCATCATCCTGACGGGCGTCTATCTGACGATGTTCTTCCACCCGTCGATGAACGAGGTGGAGTACACCGGACCGTACGTCCCGCTTCAGGGACAGCTGATGTCCGAGGCGTTCAACTCGACCATGCACATCTCGTTCGAGGTGCGCGGTGGTCTGCTGATCCGGCAGATCCACCACTGGGCGGCGCTGATCTTCCTCGCCGGCATGTTCGTGCACATGATGCGCGTGTTCTTCACGGGTGCGTTCCGCAAGCCGCGTGAGATCAACTGGCTGTTCGGCTTCCTGCTGTTCTTCCTGGGCATGTTCACCGGTTTCACCGGTTACTCGCTCCCGGACGACCTGCTCTCCGGCACCGGTGTCCGCTTCATGCAGGGCGCCATCCTGTCGGTGCCGATCGTCGGTACGTACCTGTCGATGTTCCTGTTCGGCGGCGAGTTCCCCGGCGGCGACTTCGTCGCCCGGTTCTACTCGGCGCACGTGCTGCTGCTCCCGGGCATCATGCTCGGCCTGGTGGTCGCCCACCTCATCCTGGTGTTCGTCCACAAGCACACGCACTTCGAGGGCCCCGGCCGGACGAACAAGAACGTCGTCGGCATGCCGCTGATGCCGGTCTACATGGCCAAGGCCGGAGGATTCTTCTTCCTGGTCTTCGGTGTGATCGCGGTCGTCGCGGCCGTCGCCTCGATCAACCCGATCTGGGGCATCGGCCCGTACCGCCCGGACCAGGTGTCCACCGGCGCCCAGCCCGACTGGTACATGGGCTTCGCCGAGGGTCTGATCCGTGTCATGCCGGGCTGGGAGATCAACCTGTGGGGCCACACGCTGGTCCTCGGTGTGATGATCCCGCTGGCGATCTTCCCGGTCGTCCTCGGTGTGATCGGTGTCTACCCGTTCATCGAGTCCTGGATCACCGGCGACAAGCGCGAGCACCACATCTCGCAGCGCCCGCGCAACGCGCCGACGCGCACCGCCTTCGGTGTCGCGTGGATCACCGCGTACATGGTCATGCTGGTCGGTGGTGGAAACGACCTCTGGGCCACCCACTTCCACCTGTCGATCAACGCGATCACCTGGTTCGTCCGGATCTTCTTCTTCCTCGGACCGGTCATCGCCTTCGTCATCACCAAGCGGATCTGCCTCGGCCTCCAGCGCCGGGACAAGGACAAGGTGCTGCACGGACGCGAGTCCGGCATCATCAAGCGCCTGCCGCACGGTGAGTTCGTCGAGGTGCACCAGCCGCTCAGCCAGGGCGAGCGCTACAAGCTCACCGCCCACGAGCAGTACGACGCCGCGGCGCTGCCGCCGGCCGTCGACGAGAACGGTGTGGAGCGCAAGGTCGGCCGCATGGAGAAGCTCCGGGTCAAGCTCAACCGGGGTTACTACGGTGGGGACAACCAGATCGCCAAGCCCACCGCCGAGGAGTTCAAGGAGATCGAGAGCGGCCACGGCCACCACTGATCCCGTACGACTCCCGACCCCCGGGGTGTAAGCCCCGGACCCGAGGTCGCCACGGCGAGAGCCCCGTCCATTCGATGGACGGGGCTCTTTGCCGTTCCCGGGGATCGATAGGGTGGAGACCGGCCTGATCGGCTGGGCCGTCCGATTCATTCGTACGTACACACATCACGCAGGAGCGACCATGAGCGCTGTGCAACCCGCTGGAGGCGACATCGCGGCGGGCCGCTCCTGGCCCGTCCTCCTGAACGGCCTGCTCGACGGCCACGACCTGTCCGCCGACGACACGGCCTGGGCGATGGACCTGATCATGCGCGGCGAGGCGACCGACGCGCAGATCGCCGGGTTCATGGTGGCGCTGCGGGCCAAGGGCGAGACGGTCGCGGAGATCAGCGGTCTCGTCCGCACGATGTACGCGCACGCCAATGTCATCGAGGTGCCCGGCCCGGCCGTCGACATCGTCGGCACCGGCGGCGACGGCGCCAAGACGGTCAACATCTCCACCATGTCGTCGATCGTCGTGGCCGGTACCGGGGTCAAGGTCGTCAAGCACGGCAACCGGGCCGCGTCCTCCGCCTCCGGCTCCTCCGACGTCCTGGAGAAGCTCGGCGTCAATCTGAACCTGACGCCGCGCCGGGTCGCCGAGGTCGCCGAGGAAGCCGGCATCACCATGTGCTTCGCGGTGAAGTTCCACCCCTCGCTGCGCCATGTCGCCGCCGCCCGCGGCCAGCTCGGCATCCGCACCACCTTCAACGTGCTGGGCCCGCTGACCAACCCGGCCCAGGTACGCGCCCAGGCGGTCGGTGTCGCCGACCCCCGGATGGCGCCCATCGTGGCCGGGGTGCTCGCTGAACGCGGCAACTCCGCGCTGGTCTTCCGGGGCGACGACGGGCTGGACGAACTGACCACCACCGCCACCTCCCGGGTGTGGGTGGTGGCCGAGGGCACGGTCACCGAGGAGCGCTTCGACCCGCGCGACGTCGGCATCGACCTGGTGCCGCTGGAGGCGCTGCGCGGCGCGGACGCCGCGTACAACGCCGAGGTCGCCCGCCGGGTCCTGGCCGGTGAGACGGGTCCGGTACGGGACGCGGTCCTGCTCAACTCGGCGGCCGCCCTGGTCGCCGTGGAGCCGGGCGAGGGCACCCTGACGGAGCGGCTGCGGGCCGGCATGGACCGGGCCGCCGAGTCCATCGACTCGGGGGCCGCCCGGCGCGCCCTGGAGCGGTGGGTGGCCGCCAGCCACGCCTGAGCGGCGCCCGAGCCCCCGAGCGGCCCCGAGTCGCTCCGAACAGAACACCTGCGCGACCCCGTTCCGGATTCCGGGACGGGGTTGCGTCGTCCCGAGCGGACGGCATAGGTTTTCGGCAGGTCATGAGTGACAGCGACAAAGCCCCGGCTGGCTGTCCGGCAACCCTCCGTCCGTGGCGGGGTGCCCCGGGTGAAGACCAGGCCGTACGTGCAGCAGCCGACGGCAAGCGCGGACCCCTGAGCACCACCCGGGGTCCTTGGTCCTCCAGGGAGCGGTGTCTCGTGAGCCAGCGAATGCGTTAGGGCCGGGCGTTTTCCCGCCTTCTCGGCCCCTCCCCCTCCGTCAGCACCCGTGCGCGGCGCCCCTTTTCGCGCGCCCTCGCCACACGAGCCGCCACACGAGCCGCCACACGAGCCGCCACACGAGCCGTCGCACGGGCCTTCGCTTGGGCCGTCGTACGTCCGCGCACGTCCGCGTACGCCTTCGCGCGCCCTTTTCCTCCCGGGAGACACCGTCATGTCCGCATACCCGAACGCCGCCGTCCTCGACTCCGCCGCCCCCGCCCCGGCCGCCGACTCCGCCGCCTGCGCCCCGGCCGATTCCTCCGCCGACCCCTGCCGCGGCGGCGACGCCCCGCTGCCCGTCCTCGGCCGGGACGTCACCGTCCCCCTCGCCGCCGGTGGCGAGATCACCTACGCCGCGCTCGACTACGCGGCCAGCGCCCCGGCCCTCCAGCGGGTGTGGGACGACGTCGCCGCGTACGCCCCGTACTACGGCAGCGTCCACCGGGGCGCCGGACATCTCTCCCAGCTGTCCACCGACCTTTTCGAGAACAGCCGCGCCGAGATCGCCCGCTTCCTCGACTGCCGCCCCGGCGACCAGGTCGTCTTCACCCGCTCCACCACCGACTCGCTGGCCCTGCTGGCCCGTGCGCTGCCCGCCGGCTGCGAGGTCTTCGTCTTCGAGACCGAGCACCACGCGGCGCTGCTGCCCTGGGGCGAGGCCCGCCGCACCGTCCTCGACGCGCCCCGCGATCCCGCCGAGGCCGTCACCACCCTGGAGCGGGCCCTGGCCGACCGGGAGCCGCACGGGCCGGCGCTGGTCTGTGTGACCGGGGCGTCCAATGTGACCGGCGAGCTGTGGCCGGTGCGCGAACTGGCCGCCGCCGCCCACGCGCACGGCGCCCGCATCGTCCTCGACGCCGCCCAGCTCGCCCCCCATCACCCCGTCTCCGTACGGGATGTGGACGTCGACTGGGTCGCCTTCTCCGGGCACAAGCTGTACGCGCCCTTCGGCTCCGGCGTGCTCGCGGGCCGGGCCGACTGGCTCCAGGAGGCCGAGCCCTATCTGGCGGGCGGCGGCGCCTCCCGTACGGTGGCCCGCCGGTCCGACGGGGGAGTGGACGTCCAGTGGCACACCACCGCCGCCCGGCACGAGGCCGGTTCGCCCAATGTCATCGGCGCCTACGCCATCGCGTCCGCCTGCCGGGCGCTGACCGAGGCCGGCTTCGACCGGCTCGTCGCCCGTGAGCGCCGGCTGATCGCCGCGCTCCGCGCGGGCCTCGCCGAGGTGCCCGAGGTGCGGGTGCTCTCCCTCTTCGGCGACGACCACCCGAGGGTCGGGGTGCTCTCCTTCGTCGTCGAGGGCTGGGACAGCTCCCGGTTCGCCGCCGCGCTCTCCGCCGGGTACGGCATCGGGGTGCGCGACGGACTGTTCTGCGCCCACCCGCTGGTGCGCGTCCTGCTCGGCGGCGATCCGGCCGAGCCGGGGGAGTGCGGCGCCCCCGGATCCGCCTCCGCGCTCGCCGCGGTCCGGGTGAGCTTCGGGGCGGGCACCCCGGACGAGCACGTGGAGCGGTTCCTCGGCGCGGTACGGGAGCTGGTCCGCCGAGGTCCGGACCGGGACTGACGCTCCGCCGGAACCGGGGAGCCCGACCGCCCGTCGGATCCCCTGGACGGGTGAAGCCGGCCTCCCACGGGGGTGAGGCCGGCTTCATGCCGCGTGTGCGCGGGGCCCGGTGCGGAAAGGTCCGGGCCGGGTCGGAAAAGCCCGGGTCAGGACTCCAGACCGATGGCGAACGCCGCGTCCAGGTCGTGCTGCGAGTAGGCGCGGAAGGCGACATGCGTGTCGGTGCCCTCGACGCCCTGGATCTTGGAGATTTGACCGGGGATGACATCGGCCAGATCGTCGTGCCGCCCCACCCGGACCATGGCGATCAGGTCGTACGTCCCGGTGACGGAGAAGACCTCGGTGACGCAGTCGACCGACGCGATCTCCTCGGCGATCTCCGGGATGCGGTCCACGCTGGTCTTGATGAGCACGATCGCGGTGATCACGGCTGGCTTTCTCCCTCGGTGGCCGCGGCTGGTGGTGTCACTCTAGCCCGCCCGTCCGCGCCGCCCTTCTTCGAGGCGAGCGCCGCGCGAACCCTTCCTTTTCCGCCGAAGCGGACCCACGCGTAGAGGAAGCCCAGCGCGAAGCCGATGACATGGGCCAGATACGCGACCCCCGGTCCCGCCTCCGCCGTGCGCGCCGCCAGCCACTGGATGGCGAACCAGAAGACGAGCACGACCCACGCCGGGAAACGCAGCGGAAGGAAGAAGAGGAACGGGAAGAGACTGGTCACCCGGGAGCGCGGAAACAGATGGAGGAAGGCCCCGAGCACCCCCGAGATCGCCCCCGACGCCCCCACCAGGGTCTGCCCGCTGTCCGCGTGCGCCAGCGCGTACCCGTACAGCGCCAGATAGCCGCAGACCAGATAGAACAGGCCGAATTCGAGCGGCCCCATCCGCTTCTCCGCCATCGCGCCGAACACGTACAGGAACAGCATGTTCCCGAGCAGATGCAGCCAGCTGCCGTGGACGAACAGCGCGGTGAGCGGGGTGAGCAAGGCCCCGGGCCGCAGCCGGCCGAGGTGGGCGAGGTCGTCCGGGATGACGCCCCAGTGCCGGAAGTACGCGCCCTGCGCGGCGAGCAGGGTGTCGCCCGTGCCGTACGAGGGGTTCAGACCGCCGACCGGGCTCAGCGCGAAGAGCAGCACACAGGCGGCGATGAGCCCGTAGGTGACGGTCGGTCCGTCGCGCAGCGTGCGCGCGGTCCGTCGTACCCCCGAGGCCGTACCCCGCCAGTCGATCATGGGCAGATCATGGCGTACCGGGGCTCATCGGGACAGAGTGCCTCGCCGTGACGCGGGGTACCCGTGAGGCCGTAGTGTTACGGGCAGCACTCCCGCAGTCCGACGGCGCACCGCGGGCCCGTAAAGCCTCGTACGGAAAGAGGACGGCACGATGACGGTTCCCCAGCCGACTGCCGACACCCGCTGGCGCTGCACACTGTGCGGCAATCTGACCCGCTTCGACGTGACCCGCTCGTCGAAGGTCGTCGAGTACGTCCATCTGGACCTCGCAGGTGAGCCGAAGGTGGAGGAGCGCGAGGTGGTCAGTGAGACCATCGAATCGGTCCGCTGCCGCTGGTGCAACGCGGTGGACCAGATCGAGTTGGTGGACAGGCCGGGCGCCGCTTCCTGAGAAGCGGCCCGGCGAGGGCGAGGCGCCCCGGCGAGGGCGACGACAGGGAGTGGGTGACGGGATCGTGGAGCAGCCCGCGCACGGTGACGCGCCGGCGGGATCGGCAGGCGAGGCCGCCGAGGTGCTCGACCGCCCGCTGCCCGAGTCCGTACGGCGCAAGGTGATCGCGCTGGTCGCGGACTCCTTCGGCAGTCTGACGCTCGGCGAGCTGCCCGCCCCGCTGCGCCAGTACGCCCGATTCACCGCCTCCCGGCGGGCCAAGTTCGCCGGGAACGCGATGGCCACCGCCCTGGCCGGCGATCCGGTGTTCCGTCAGCGGATCGCCGAGCGGGTCCGGGAGGCGCTGCCCGAGCTGGCGGGCGCCCTGGAGGTGGGCTCCCCGCCCGCCGCCGCGGACCCGGTCGACGTGGCCGCGGCGGCCTATGTGCTGCGCCCGGCCGGCTGGAGCAAGCTGGTGGCCGCGGCCGGCGAGGAGGCCGAACGGGTCGACGCCGAACGGGCCGACGAGGCCGGCCGGCGCGAGCTGGACCGGCTGCGCGAGGAGGTCGCGGCCGCGAAGGAGCGGGCCCGCACCGAGACCGAGCAGCTGCGCCACGACCTGGAGGCCTCCCGCCGGGAAACGGAATCGCTGCACCGGAAGCTGCGCAGCGCGCAGAGCGACGTCAAGCGCGGCGAGGCCGCGCTGCGCCGCGTCCAGGCCGAGAGCGACACCGCGCGCACCGAGGCGGCCGCCCAGGTGTCCGCGGCCGAGAGCGAGTCCCGGCGCCTCAAGGCCCGGCTCGGGGAGGTCGAGGCCGCCCTGGAGGCGAGCCGCCGGGCCACCCGCGAGGGGCGTTCGGTGGAGGACATGCGGCTGCGGCTGCTCCTGGACACGGTGCTCGACGCCGCCCAGGGGCTGCGCCGCGAACTGGCCCTGCCGCCGGTGTCGACGCGTCCGGCGGACACCGTGGACGCGGTGGAGCCGGGCCGGATGTCGCCGAAGGACATCGCGGCCCGCGCGTTGTCCGAGACCGATCCCGCGCTCCTGGACCAGCTGCTCGAACTGCCGCAGGCGCACCTGGTGGTGGACGGCTACAACGTCACCAAGACCGGTTATCCGACGATGCCGCTGGAGAAGCAGCGGCTGCGGCTGCTCGGCGGGCTCTCCGCGCTCGCGGCCCGTTCGGGGGCGGAGGTCACCTGTGTCTTCGACGGGGCGGAGCTGGCCGCGCCGGTGCTGCTCGCGCCGCCGCGCGGGGTGCGGGTGCTGTTCTCCAAGCCCGGGGTGACGGCCGACGAGCTGATCCGTCAGCTGGTCCGGGCGGAGCCGCCCGGCCGTCCGGTGGTCGTGGTGTCCACCGACCGCGAAGTGGCCGACGGGGTCGCCAAGTCGGGTGCGCGTCCGGTCGCGTCCGCCTTGTTGCTGAAGCGGCTTTCGCGTCTCTCGTGACGGCATGTCATTTTCTGACCGGTACGACCGTTTTCTGATCGGCACAGGGTCAACCAGCCACTACGGCCTGTGCGGTGCCGATAAATAAGTTGTCGCAAGAGCGAGATTTCGTCCGTTGGGATTTGAACTGATCACAAGATGGTCACTAGGGTCGACTTCGAACCTACGCGCGGTTGATCGCTCATCCGGAGTGACGGCGTCGGTCCCCGCCTGCCGCTGACCCGTCGGGCGGTGCGAGGAAGAAGGAGCTCGCCTCCGTGGCGTCCCACCGTCGTCCCAAGCAGCCGAGCCGCGCCCGCGTGACCGTGCTCACCGCGACCGCCGCAGCGGCCGTCGCACTCACCGCCCAGACCGGAGCCCAGGCGGCCCCGAAGCCGAAGATCGACGAGGTCAAGTCGAAGGTCGACAAGCTGCACCACGAGGCCGAGGAGGCCACGGAGCAGTACAACGCCGCCGACGAGCGCCGCGGGAAGCTCCAGAAGGAGATCACCGCCCTCCAGGACAAGGTCGCCCGCGGCCAGGAGGAGCTCAACACCCTGCGCGACAGCATCGGCGCCGTCGCCAGCGCCCAGTACCGCTCCGGCGGCATCGACCCGGCGCTCCAGCTCTTCCTCTCCTCCGACCCGGACACCTATCTCGACCAGGCGTCCGCGATCGAGCAGGTCGGCGCCAAGCAGGCCGACGTCCTGCAGACGATCCAGGCCAAGCAGCGCACCCTCGCCCAGCAGCGCGCGGAGGCGGCCGGCAAGCTCGCCGACCTCGAGGACGTCCGCAAGTCCCTCGGCGACAAGAAGAAGAAGTTCCAGGGCAAGCTCGCCGAGGCGCGGCAGCTGCTCAACACGCTGACCACCGCCGAGCGCGCCAAGATCCAGCAGGAAGAGACGCAGCGCGCCAGCCGCGGCGCCAGCGAGCAGCGCGTCAGCCTCGGCAACGAGGCGCCGGCCTCGCAGCGCGGCGCCGCCGCCCTCAGCGCCGCCGCCACCCAGATCGGCAAGCCGTACGTCTCCGGCGCCGAGGGCCCCAACTCGTACGACTGCTCGGGTCTGACCCAGTGGTCCTACCGTCAGGCCGGCGTCAGCCTCAGCCGGGTCACCTACACCCAGCAGAACGACGGCGTGAAGATCGGCCGCAGCCAGCTCAAGCCCGGCGACCTGGTCTTCTTCAACGGCCTTTCGCACGTCGGCCTGTACGCGGGCAACAACACCGTGCTGCACGCCCCGCACCCGGGCGCGTCGGTCCGCTACGAGTCGATGAACTACCTCGGCACGTTCCAGTTCGGCGTGCGCATCTGACGTACCCCCGCCGCCTCCCGCTGCCCCTTCGGGCGGGGTGACATGCCCTCCGAACGAGTGGATTAGGGAAACGCGAAGCGACCTGACGCCCCGCCGGTGACCTGTGGTCTCCGGCGGGGCGTCACTGTGTGTGCCCGAAAGGCTCGTTGGACGCACGGTGAGCAACGGCTACTCTCTGCGGCGCCAGTTGCCGAGCCGATCGGAGCGCGATCCGTGGCGTCCCACCGACGACCCACCAGGGTCACCGTCCTCACCGCAGCCGCGGCCACCGCGGCCGCTGCCTTCGGCGCGGTTCCCGCGCACGCCGACCCGGACGCCGGCGCATCCCACGCCACCCGCTCGCCGCGGGCCGCCGTCGACCGGCTCTACGAGGAGGCCGAGCAGGCCACCGAGGACTACAACCGGGCCGGGGAGCGCGCCGACCGGCTGCGCCGTACGGTCTCCGAGGCCCAGGACCGGCTCGCCCGCGGCCAGGAGCGCGTCAACCTGATGCGCGGCGCGCTCGGCGCCGTCGCCGACGCCCAGTACCGCTCCGGCGGGCTCGATCCGGCCCTCGCCCTGCTGCTCTCCGCCGACCCGGACAGCTATCTCCAGCGGGCCGCCGTCCTCGACCGGGTCGGCGCCCGCCAGGCCACCGTCCTCGGCGAACTGCGCGGCGAGCTGCGCCGGATGGCCCAGGAACGCACCGAGGCCGGCCGCGCCCTCGACGAACTGGTCCGCAGCCGCGCCGAGGCCACCCGGCACAAACGCGTGGTCGAGCACAAACTCGCCGAGGCCCGCCGGCTGCTCGGCTCGCTGTCCGCCGCCGACCGGGCCGGCTACGACCGCTCCTCCCGCTCCGGACGCGACGCCTTCGGCGAGCTGCTGCCCCCGCTCGGCGACCTCGGCTCCTCGCGCGCCGCCGCCGCGGTCGTCGCCGCCCGCAGCGCCATCGGCCGGCCGTACGTGTGGGGCGCGACCGGCCCCTCGTCCTTCGACTGCTCGGGCCTGATGGTCTGGGCGTTCCGGCAGGCCGGCATCTCGCTGCCCCGCACCGCCGCCGCCCAGCGCGCCGCCGGCCGGCGGATCCCGCTCTCCCAGGCCCAGCCCGGGGACCTCGTCACCTACCGGGGCGACGCCAGCCATGTCGCGGTCTACGCCGGAAACGGCCGGGTCATCCACGCGCCCCACCCCGGCGCCCGGGTCCGCTACGACCCGGTGAACATGATCTCGCCGCTCGTCGTCACGCGCGTCTGAGGCCGCCGTCCTGCGACCCCTTACGATCGACGGCGTGACATTCCGGACCCGGACCCGGCCCAGGGCGCGCGGCGTGGCCGCGGCGCTGCTCGCCGTGCTGCTCCCGCTCACCGGATGCGCCGCCCCCAAGCCCCCCGCCCCGGACCGTCCCGGCATCCAGCGGCTGCTCGACCAGCGCGCCCGCGCGCTCCTCGCGCGCGACGAGCCGGGCTATCTCGCCGCCGTCGACCCGGCCCTCGTCCCCGCCGCGCGCACCGAGTTCGAACGGCTCGCGGCCGTCCCGCTCGCCGCCTGGAGCTACCGGCTCACCGACGTGGAGCGCACTGGCCCCGGCCGGGTCACCGCCCGCGCCGAACTCGGCTACCGCGTCAAGGGATACGACTCCGGCCCCGTCACGGGCACCCGGGTCCTCGACCTCGCCGACCGCCACGGCCGCTGGTACGTGACCGCCGACCGCGCCACCGACGGCGCCCCGCAGCAGCTCTGGCAGCAGGGCGCGGTCCGCGCCAAGGCGGGCGAGCGCAGCCTGGTCCTCGGCGTGGGCCAGAGCCGGGAGCGGCTCGCCGAGATCGCCGCCGCGGCCGATGCCGCCGTGCCCGCCGCCTCCCGTGCCTGGCCCTCGCCCTGGGCCGGCCGGGTCGTGGTGATCGTCCCGGCGTCCACGAACGCCATGGGCCGGCTGCTCGCCGCGCCCGCGTCCGCGTACCGGGGGATCGCGGCCGTCACCACCGGCGAGGCCGGCGGCGGCCCGAAGGCGCCCGCGGACCGGATCATCGTCAACCCGGAGGCGTACGCGGGGCTCGGCGAGTTCGGCCGGCGTTTCGTGCTCACCCACGAGACCACCCATGTCGCCACCCGTGCCCGCACCACCGCCGCCACCCCGCTCTGGCTCTCCGAGGGCTTCGCCGACTGGGCCGCCTACCGGGGCTCCGGCCGTACACCGGCGGCCGCCGCCCCCGAACTGGCCCGCGAGGTGCTGGCCGGCCGGGTGCCCGCCGCCCTGCCGGACGACAAGGACTTCGCCTTCGGCGGCGGCGCGGGCGAGCTGGCCCGCGCCTACGAGGGCGGCTGGCTGGCCTGCGCGATGATCGCCGACAAGTGGGGCGAGACGGAACTGACCGCGTTCTACGGGGCGGTGGGCAGCCACAAGGAGCGCGCGGGCGCGGTGGAGAAAGCCCTGAACGACGTGCTCGGCGTCACCCCGGAGGAGTTCACGGCGCGCTGGCGGGCGTATCTCGGCGAACGGCTCGGCTGAGCCGGCCGGTCGAGCCTTCCGGTCGGGCGCCGGGCTCTTCGGCGCGCGGTACGGCGTGCGCGGGCCGCGCCTTCGGGCTCAGCGCGCGGAGGCCGGGACCCGGGCGTCCTCGCACGCCGGCGCCCGCTCCGGCGCCCGCCCCGTCACGCGCTCCGGCGCGCGGACCGGCTGGACCGGGACCCGCGCCCCCGAGGCGGCCAGGAGCCGCGGCTCGGTGACCGTCTGGTGCCACAGGATCCGGCACGCCGACACCGAGGCCGCCACCAGCAGCCCGTTGCGGACGAGCAGCAGCGCGATGCCCAGGATGTCGCTGTGCGAGACGTGCGAGAACCACACCGGGAACTCGAACTGGGTCACCGCCGTCGCCCACAGCACCAGATACGCGGGCCGGCGCATCCGGCTCGCCCGGTAGGCCAGGCACACGGCCGCGAGCCCCACCAGCCAGATCATGTACTGGGGGCTGATCACCCGGCTCGTGGTGACGAACAGCAGCACCGCCGTGAAGGCCGCGTCCGCCGTCGTCGTCACCGCGAGGTGCCGGGCCCGCAGCCGCCACAGCAGCAGCCAGCCGAACGCGCCGATCGTCAGCACCATCGCCGCCGTGGACACGACGGGCACCCCGGGGCCGAGGAACTCCATGGAGCCGTAGTTCATCCGCGCCTCGCCCGGCCAGCCGAAGTTACGGGCCACATGGAAGACCAGCGCGCCCAGCGACTCGACCTCCGTGCCCCGGTCCCGCTGGAACCCGAGGAAGGCCAGCGCCCCGGGCGCCGCGAGCGCGCACAGCCCGACCACTCCGGCCGCCGCGCCCGCCGCCGTCGCCCACGAGCGCAGGGTGGCCCGGCCGCGCGGGGTGCCGCTGAGCAGCAGCACCGGCCAGACCTTCAGCGCCGCCCCGAACCCGGCGAGCGCGCCGAGCACGGCCGGGCTGCGCAGGGCCGCGAGCAGCGCGGCGACCGCGACCGCCGTGACCATCAGGTCGTACCTGCTGTACGCGGTCGGCCCGAGCAGCGGCACCCCGGCCAGCCACAGCCAGGCGCCGCGCGAGGAGCGCCCGGGCCGGCGGCCGGTGTACAGCAGCAGCCCGAAGACCAGGGCGTCGCACAGCAGCGAGAGGACGAAGAAGGCGGCGGAGTAGCCGAGGAAGGGCAGCAGCGCGGGGGAGACGATCGCGAGGGCGGCGGCCGGCGGGTACTGCCAGGTGATGTCGTCCAGGGGGTACGTACCGGTCCGCAGGACCTCGTACCAGCCCTGGTAGATCTGCTCGACGTCGCTGGTCACATCGGGGCCGGGGACCACGACGACACGGAAGACGCACAGCAGGAGCAGCAGCCGGGTCAGGCTCCACAGGCCGACGGCCCGCGGCAGTCCGCCGGAGCGCGCCCACGCGACCGCCCGGTTCCGTGCTCCTGTCGTCGCACCCGCACTCGTGCCCGTGCCTATCGCGCCGGCCGTCATCGCTGTTCTGTTCCTGTCCTGTCGGTCCGCGGGCGCGGTGGGGCGGGACTTTCCGGACGCGGCCTGGTGCCGGGCCCGGCGTATGCGCGCGGTACTGTCGGCCACGATGCACAAGACCCTGATCGTAACCAACGACTTTCCGCCACGGCCTGGCGGAATCCAGGCATTCCTGCACAACATGGCGCTGCGTCTCGACCCCGAGCGGGTCGTGGTCTACGCCTCCACGTGGAAGCGGAGCGACGAGGGGAAGGACGCGACCGCCGCGTTCGACCTCGAACAGCCTTTCACGGTGATCCGTGATCGCACCACCATGCTGCTGCCGACCCCCCGCGTCACCGCCCGGGCGACGGCGCTGCTGCGCGAGCACGGCTGTACGTCGGTGTGGTTCGGCGCCGCCGCCCCGCTCGGCCTGATGGCCCCGGCGCTGCGGCGCGCGGGCGCCCGCCGGATCGTCGCCACCACGCACGGGCACGAGGCGGGCTGGGCCCAGCTGCCGGCCGCCCGGCAGCTGCTGCGGCGGATCGGCGAGGGTACGGACACGATCACCTACCTCGGCGAGTACACCCGGTCCCGGATCGCCTCGGCGCTCACCCCGGCCGCCGCGGCGCGTATGACGCAGCTCCCGCCGGGCGTCGACGAGAAGACCTTCCACCCCGGCTCCGGCGGCGCCGAGATCCGCGAGCGGCTCGGGCTCACCGACCGGCCGGTGGTCGTGTGCGTCTCGCGGCTCGTCCCGCGCAAGGGCCAGGACACCCTGATCCTCGCCCTGCCCGAGATCCTGCGCCGGGTCCCGGACGCGGTCCTGCTCATCGTCGGCGGCGGCCCCTACGAGCCGGAACTGCGCCGGCTCGCGGACCGCACCGGCGTGGCCGGCTCCGTACGGTTCACCGGCGCCGTGCCGTGGACGGAACTGCCCGCGCACTACGGGGCGGGCGACGTCTTCGCCATGCCGTGCCGCACCCGGCGCGGCGGCCTGGACGTCGAGGGCCTCGGCATCGTCTACCTGGAGGCGTCCGCGACCGGTCTGCCGGTCGTCGCGGGCGACTCGGGCGGCGCCCCGGACGCCGTCCTCGACGGCGAGACCGGCTGGGTGGTGCGCGGCGGCAGCGCCGAGGAGACCGCCGACCGGGTCGCCACGCTGCTGCTCGACCCGGAGCTGCGCGCGCGGATGGGCGCGCGCGGCCGGGAGTGGGTCGAGGACCGCTGGCGCTGGGACCTGCTGGCGGAGCGGCTGCGCGAGCTGCTTTAGGTGCGTTGTCCGGAGGCGGGCCGTCCGCCCCGCCTCCCGAGGTACTCCGCCGCACCGCGTCCGCGAACGGTCACGACGACGGGCCGGTGCGTCGCACCGGCCCGTCGCAGGGGTACCCGCTGATGTCCGTCAGCGGTCGTGGGTGATCAGCGGAGCCTGGAGCGGCGCTTACGGGTCATGAAAACGACGGCCGCGCCCGCCCCGACCAGCAGGGTGGTGAGGGCGAGGTACAGGCCCGTACGGGACGCGCCCGTGTGGGCGAGGGAGCCCGAGTCGCCGCCGTTCGGGACCGGGCCGGCGGGTGCCGGGGAGGTCGGCGGCACCGACGGTGCCGGTGTCGACGGGGGGCCGGTCGGCGGCACCGAGGTCGTCGGGGTCGGGGTGGGCGTCGGCGGGGTCTTCTCGGGGATGTACACGCCGGCGTCGATCGTGTGGTCGACCTCTCCCGCCTTCGCGGGTGCCGTGACCGGCGCGGATCCGTCGCACAACTGCCCGGTGGTCGGAGGCGTCACATTGGAGTCGTGCGCCCGGTCGTCACCGGCCCTCGGGAGCGTGAAGCGCAGATCGGTGGCCGCCGGCCGGCCGGGCACCTGGCTGGTGTCCGCCGTACACACGTTGAACCGCACGGTGTAGTCGGCACCCGGCGTGAGCTCGTACGCCGCTCCGACCCCGCCGAAGTAGTACTCGCCCGCGGCGTCGGTTTTGGTCGTGGCGACCTGCTTGCCGTCGGCGTCCAGCAGGTCGATCGTGGCGCCCGGCAGCAGCACCTGACCGGGGTCCTGGATGCCGTTGTGGTCACCGTCGAACCAGACCACGTTGCCGATCTGGATCGGCGCGTTCGCCGCGGCGTACGCGATGTCGCCGAGGCCGCCGGCCTTGCCGAACCCGTTTCCGTCGACGAACTGGTACGCGTTGCCGTTCGGGTCGTTGCCCGGGCCGGCCCCGGTGGTGACGTCGTAGAAGCCGGCACCGGCGGTGCTGACGTGGACGGTCGGGTCCATCTGGGTGCTGATGACCCACTGCTGCTGCGGGATGTAGGCGACCGAGCCGAGCGAGGTCTCCTGGTGCAGTCCGCGCTGGTTCGGGGCCGGGGTCGTCGCGCCGGAGAAGAAGTCGCCGGGGAAGTACTCGACGACGCCGTCCGCCTCCTGGCCGTCGTTGGCGGGAGTCGCGTGGTTCGGGCAGTCCTCGGTGCCCTCCCAGGCGTACCCGCCGGTGGGCTTGGCGCAGGCCATGGTGATGTCACCGCCGGCCATGCCGCCCTGCGGGGTGTTCCTGTCGGGCCTCGGGTCGAGCCCGCCGGCGACGTCCATGAGCCGGTCGCGGAAGCCGAGGATCATCGAACCGTCGCGGGCGAAGGCCATACTGGCCAGCTCCGGCTGCGGACCGACCATCGTGGCGCCCACCACGTTGCTGTCCCAGGTCTCCAGGCGGGTGTCCCACGGGTTCCAGAAGCGGGACGCCTCGTGGTCCGGGAAGCCGACGAACACGTCCCCGCGCTCGGCGGTCAGCGGATGGTCCAGCACGGGGGTGAACTTCTTGCCGTCGTACGTGGAGACGACGGCCTTCAGGTCCGCGCGCTTGTGCGTGCTCTCCGCGCTGCACACGCCACCGACGTACAGGGTGTCGTCGCGGACGGCCAGACCGGTCGGCCGCCAGTCGCCGGCCGAGGCACAGCCCGGGTCGGGGATCGGCACCGTGGTCTTCGGCGCCGAGGCGCTCGCCCCGGTGGCGTCGAAGCCGACCAGGCTGCGGGTGAGCATGTTCACCGCGTACAGCGTCGAGCCGTCCTCCGACAGGGCCAGGCCGCCGATGCTCTCCTTGCCCGGCGCGTCGGTGAACCCGGCGTCCTTGAGCATGTTGGCGCTGTCGTGCGCCGTCGCCGTGGCGCCCGGCACCTTCGCGAACAGCGTCGGGGCGCCGCCGCCGTCGGCCGGCACGGTGTAGATCGCGTCGCCGCCCTCCGGCCCGTACGCGGCGAACCGCCGGGCGAAGGCGGCCTGGAACAGCCGCTTGCGGTACTTGTCATAGGCAAGCCCCGTGGTCGTCCCCACCTGCTCCTGCGTGGCGAGCACGGTCGGGCAGGCCTTGTCGGTGGGACAGGTGCCTCGGGAGTCCGTCCCGAACGCCACCAGCGCCCGGGTGTCCTTCGCGCCGGGGCCGGTCTGGACCGGTACGAAGTAACGGGTGTCCGGCAGCGCGTAGTCGGCCGCGTCCCAGACCCCGGTGATCACCGAGTCGTCCTTGCCCTCGGAGACGTCCACGAACGACGTGAAGCTGTCGAAGTGGTTCTCCTCGGTGGAGGCGGGCGCCGCCCGCAGGTAGCGGTCGTACGGCGCCGGGACACTGACGTCGACGCGGTACCGGCCACCGGTCAGTTCGGCCGCCGGGGGTATCACGACCTTGCCGGTGGCGTCCGTGGTGCCGGTGACGTGATGACCGGCCGGGTCGGAGACGTCGACCTTCATCCCCTGCTGCGGCACGTCCATGGTCGTGTTGATCACGCCGGTGCCGAAGAAGTCCCGCAGCACCTGGACCGTCAGTGTGCCGTCGGGGGTGGCGGCGCCGGCCTGCCCGGCGCCTGTCGCGATGGTGCCGGTGGCCCCACCGATCAGTAACAGACCGGACAGCCCCACGCGTGCCAGTCTTGGAATCGCCATGTACGGGCACTCCTCTTTGTCGTCCTATGTCCCTACGGACACAGCAACCGACCGCAATATCCCACAAGTTGACGCACAATCAGGTCGGAAAGCGGAATTTGCCGGTTGGGCCGCCGGGCGACTGTTAGCATCCCGCCGCGTGCGGAGCATAAGGATCAGGCGAGGTCTCCCTGGCGGAGCGGCGGACCGGCACGGGGCGAAGCGGCCCCGGACGCGCTGGATGGCGGCGGGCGCGGGCGTCGCCGTCGCGGCTGCCGTGGCCCTCGGGTTCGCCCTCGCCGGCGACGGCGACGAGCCCGTCACCCGGCGCGCGCTGACCTCGGACGAGGCCGACCGGCTGGCGGTCGCGCGGTTCCGTAACTACGAAGCGGAAGGCCGCGCGGTGACGATCACCGTGCCGGGCGCGGCCGGCGGGCTGGTCGTGACCGGATCCGTCGACTACCGCGCGAAGACGGGGTACGGGGTGGTGCGCGGAACCGGACGCGACGCGTCCGGCGACGGCCTGATCGAGTGGACGGCCGCCACCGTCCGTTTCCACTCCCTGGCGAACGCCCCGGCGACCGCGCCGGCGCCGCCGCCCGCGACCGGCTGGTACGACCGTCCGCTGCGGACGGCCGGCAACACCCTGGACAGTGCGCTGGCCATCGTCCTCGGCCTGGGCGGCGACCGTCCGGACAACGCCCAGCTGCTCCGGCAGAACGGCGCCGCGTGGGTCGGGTCCGGCCAGGCGCGCGGCCGGCGGACGGACATCATGACCGGCCCGGACGCCCGCGGCAGGGCCGGTACGGCGGACAGCGTGCGCTACTGGGTCGGCGAGGACGGCACCATGTACCGGGTGCAGGCCGACGTGGCCTCCGAACCGCGGCCGGTGGTCATCGAGTTCGACACCGGGAAGTACGTCCCGGTCCGCCCGGTGCCGAAGGCGACGCCTGAGCGGTGACCCCGGCACCCGGCCCCCGGCACCTGGAACCCCGTCCCTGTATGTGAGAACGCCCCGGCCTGATCAGGCCGGGGCGTTCTCGTTTACGCGGGTTCTCACATACAGGGACGGGGGCGGACCGTCAGACGGTGTAGATCGCCTCGATCTCGTCGGCGAAGTCCTTCGCCACCACGTTGCGCTTCAGCTTCAGCGACGGGGTGATGTGCCCCGCCTGCTCCGTGAACTGCGAGGACAGGACGCGGAACTTGCGCACCGACTCGGCCTTGGAGACGGCCGCGTTGCCGTCGTCCACCGCCCGCTGGACCTCCGCGAGCAGCTCCGGGTCGTCGCGCAGCGACGCCGCCGTGGCACCGGCCGGCTTGCCGTGCTCGGCCGCCCAGCGGCCCAGGAACTCCTCGTCGAGGGTGACGAGCGCGGCGACGAACGGCCGCCCGTCGCCGACCACCATGCACTCGGCGACCAGCGCGTGGGCGCGGATCCGGTCCTCGATGACGGCCGGGGCGACGTTCTTGCCGCCCGCGGTCACCAGGATCTCCTTCTTGCGGCCGGTGATCGTGAGGTAGCCGTCCTCGTCGAGGGTGCCGATGTCACCGGTGTGGAACCAGCCGTCGGCCAGCGCCTCGGCCGTCGCCGCCTCGTTGTTCCAGTAGCCGGAGAAGAGGTGCTCGCCGTGCAGCAGCACCTCGCCGTCGTCGGCGATCCGTACCACCGAGCCCGGCAGCGGCTGGCCGACCGTACCGATCTTCGGCCGGTCCCACGGGTTGAACGCGGTCGCCGCGCACGACTCGGTGAGGCCGTAGCCCTCCAGGACCGTGAAGCCGATGCCCCGGAAGAAGTGGCCGAGCCGCTCGCCCAGCGGCGCGCCGCCCGAGATCGCGTACTCGCCGCGCCCGCCGAGCACCGCCCGCAGCTTCGTGTAGACGAGCTTGTCGAAGATCTTGTGCTTGATCCGCAGCCCGAGGCCCGGCCCCTGAGGGGTGCTCAGCGCGCGGCTGTACGCGATGGAGGTCTGGGCGGCCTTGTCGAAGATCTTGCCCTTGCCGTCGGCCTGCGCCTTGGCGCGCGCCCCGTTGTAGACCTTCTCGAAGACCCGCGGCACGCCGAGGATCATGGTCGGCTGGAAGGCCGCCAGCTCGTCGGTGAGGTTCTTGATGTCCGGCAGACAGCCCAGCTTGACCGGGGCCATCACACAGGCGATCTCGACGAGCCGGCCGAAGACGTGCGCCGTCGGCAGGAACAGCAGCACCGAGGACTCGTCGGTGCGGAACAGCGGCCTCAGCCGTTCGACGATGTTGCCGCACTCGGCGAAGAAGGCGCGGTGGGTCAGCACGCAGCCCTTGGGGCGGCCGGTGGTGCCCGAGGTGTAGACGATGGTCGCCGGGTCGTCGGCGTTGGCCGCCGACATCCGCTGGTCGAGGGTCTCGTCGGAGACGTCCGCGCCCTCGGCGGTGAGGCTCGCGATCGCGTCGGCGTCGATCTGCCGCACGCTCTTCAGGGCCGGCAGGTTCGCCCGTACCGACTCCACCGACGCCTCGTGCCCGGCGTTCTCCACGAAGGCGAGGGCGGCGCCCGAGTCGCCGAGGATCCACTGGATCTGCTCCGGCGAGCTGGTCTCGTACACCGGCACGGTCACCGCGCCCGCGCTCCAGATGGCGAAGTCGAGCAGCACCCACTCGTAGCGGGTGCGGGACAGCAGGGCGACCCGGTCGCCCGTCTCGATGCCCGCGGCGATCAGACCCTTGGCCACCCCACGGACCTCGGCGAGGAACTGCTTCGCGGTGACGTCGGTCCAGGTGCCCCCCACCTTGTGCCCCAGGACGGCGACATCTGGGTACTGGGCGGCGTTCCGGCGGATGAGATCCGTCAGATTCCCGTCGGCGGGGACCTCGTACAAAGCCGGAAGGCTGAACTCGCGCAAGACTGCTGCTCCTCATCGGGCGCCGGCGCCACGGCTCTGTGTGATGCACCGGTGCGGTCCAAGATCGGGCAGGTGCTCAAGGGTGGGGGTGAGCACGACTGGACTGCCCGGACGTTACCCATCAGTACGTGGTTCCCGATAGGGGGTCCTGGCCAGATGTTCCATGCGTCACACCGCCCTGACGCTCTTGGCCGCAGAGTAGTCGACGGCCTTCCCGACTCCCAAGTAACCGCAGGTCGCGCCTGCCGGAGGGGTGTGGCGGGGTGGCTCCCAGGGGTAAACGGAGCAGGTCATTCCGTAGGGGTACGGAAGGTTCCCGGCACGGCCCCGGGCCGGAAGCGGCCGCATCGGGGGAGGTCCCCTCGCGCCGTACGCCCCCTACCCTGACCCCATGCGGATCAACGTGGTGAGTGATGTGCACGGCAACACGGCGGCCCTCGCCCGCGCCGGGGACGGCGCCGACGCCCTCGTCTGCCTCGGCGACCTGGTGCTCTTCCTCGACTACGCCGACCACAGCCGAGGCATCTTCCCCGACCTCTTCGGCGCCGAGAACGCCGACCGCCTCGTCGCCCTGCGCACCGCCCGCCGCTTCGACGAGGCCCGCGACCTCGGCCGCAGGCTCTGGGACGGCCTCGGCGTCGACCGCGCCGAGGCCATCGAGGCGGGCGTCCGCCGCCAGTACGCCGAAATGTTCGCCGCCTTCCCCACGCCGACGTACGCCACCTACGGCAATGTCGACATGCCCGGCCTGTGGCCCGAGTACGCGGGACCCGGTACCACCGTCCTCGACGGCGGGCGGGCCGAGATCGGCGGCCTCGTCTTCGGGTTCGTCGGCGGCGGACTGCGCACGCCCATGCGCACCCCGTACGAGATCCCCGACGAGGAGTACGCCGCCAAGGTCGAGGCCCTCGGCGAGGTCGACGTGCTCTGCTCGCACATCCCGCCGGACGTGCCCGAGCTGACCTACGACACCGTCGCCCGCCGCTTCGAACGCGGCAGCCGCGCCCTGCTCGACGCCATACGCCGGACCCGGCCGCGCTATGCCCTCTTCGGCCATGTCCACCAGCCGCTCGTGCGCCGGATGCGGATCGGCGCGACCGAGTGCGTGAACGTGGGGCACTTCGCGGCGACCGGCCGCCCGTGGACGCTGGAGTGGTGAGCCGGCCGCCGGAGCGGTGACCGGAGCGGTGACCGGAGCGGTGAGGCGGGTGACTTCGGACGTGGACGCGGCTGCGGCCTCGGCGGCGGTCGCGGGTCCTGCCGGGCCGTGACCGGCCTCGGCCGGAGCGGTGACGGGCGCCCGGGGGCGGCGCGATAGCCTGCTGGCAACACGGATCGCGTCCACACGAGGAGCCCCCGCGATGGCGGAACACACCAGCTCGAGCATCACGATCGAGGCGGCCCCGGCCGAGGTCATGGGCGTCATCGCGGACTTCGCCCGCTACCCCGAGTGGACCGGCGAGGTGAAGGAGGCCGAGGTCCTGAAGACGGACGCGGCCGGCCGCGCCGAGCAGGTCCGGCTCCTCCTGGACGCCGGCGCCATCAAGGACGACCACACCCTCGCGTACACCTGGACCGGCACCGACGAGGTCAGCTGGACGCTGGTCAAGTCCCAGATGCTCCGTGTCCTCGACGGCTCCTACCGGCTCGCCCCGGCGGCCGGCGGCTCCCGCACCGAGGTCACCTACCAGCTGACCGTCGACGTCAAGATCCCCATGCTCGGCATGATCAAGCGCAAGGCCGAGAAGGTCATCATCGACCGCGCCCTCGCGGGCCTGAAAAAGCGCGTCGAATCCGGGAAGTGACCGGGGGCCCCTTACCGGCCCGGCCCTGATCGGTCCGGCCCAGTCCTGATCGGCCCGGCCCGGCCTGGCTCGGCGGGGGAGCGGGCCGCGGACGGTCCTGAGGGCCTCCGAAGGGGAACCGGGCCGCGAGCCGGGCGGGGCCGCCGGTACGGTTCGGCGCATGCGGATCATTCTTGTCACCGGTACGGGCGGCGCCGGGCGGAGCACCGTGGCCGCGGGCACCGCGCTCGCCGAGGCACGGGCGGGCCGGCGGGTGCTGCTCGTCACCGCCGCGTCCCGGGGAGCGGCGAGCGGCGCGGCGGATGGTGTGGCCGACGGCGCGGTGGGTGGCGGTACGGACGGCGCGGTCGGACTGCTCGCCGGCGGGGCCGGAGCCCCGGCGGGCCGCCCGCACCCGGTCCCGCTGGACACCCCGGCCACCGCTCCCGGCGGCGGCGAAACGTTCCACGGCGCCCGGACCGGCAGCCTGCACCTCCTGGTCCCCGACCCCGCCGGCGACTTCCGGCGCGAGTTCCTCGGCTTCCAGGACCGCTCGCAGACCGCGCTCGACCTGCTCGGCGCCACCCCCTTCGAGGAGGCCGAGCTGACCGAACTGCCCGGCAGCGGACAGGTCGCGCTGCTCCGGGCGGTACGCGACGCCGCCGCCGGGAACTGGGACCTCGCCGTCGTCGAGCTGCCCCCGGTCACCGAGGCCCTCGCCCTGCTCGCGCTGCCCGAGCAGCTCCGCCGCTATCTGCGCCGGCTCCTGCCCGCCGAACGCCAGGCCGCCCGCGCGCTGCGCCCGATGCTCGCCCAGCTGGCCGGCGTACCCCTGCCCGCGCAGTGGCTGTACGAGACCACCGCCCGCTGGGAGGCGGAACTCGCCGCCGTCCAGGACGTGATCGACTCCCCGGACACCGTCGTCCGGCTCGTCCTCGAACCGGGCCCCGCCGCCACCGGCACCCTGCGCACCGCCCGCCTCGGCCTCGCCCTCCAGGGCCTCGCCCTGGACACGGTCGTCGCCAACCGGGTGCTGCCGGCCGGCTCGTCCGACCCCTGGTTCGCCGGCCTCGCCGCCGAACAGCACCGCCACCTGGCCGCCCTGCGCGACGAACACCCCGGTCTGCGCGAGCTGCCGCACCTCGGACGCGCCCCGCGCGGCCTCGACGACCTCGCCCTGCTCGCCACGACCGGCGCCGCGGGGACGGGGGGCCCGGGCTCGGGGCTTGCCGCCGCCGTACCGCCGGTGCGGACCGTCGAGGACCGGCGCGCCGAGGACGGCATCCTGGTCTGGCACGTCCCGCTGCCCGGAGCCGTCAAGGACGGGCTCGGCCTGGTCCGGCGCGGCGACGAGCTGCTGCTCTCCGTCGGCCCGTTCCGGCGCGCCCTGCCGCTGCCTGCGGCGCTGCGCCGCTGCACGGTCACCGGCGCCGGGCTCGTCGACGGCGACCTGCGGATCCGCTTCGCCCCGGACCCGGGACTCTGGCCGGCCGGTACGCGCTGAGGGCCGGTAGGCGCTGGGGGGAGGGGGCGGCTCGGGTCGGGTCGGGTCGGGTCGGGTGGAGCCTGGGCGGCTCGATCCGGCCGTTCCGTTCCGTAGCGCGGCGGACCGTTGCGGCGACGGCCGGGTCGGCACTCTCCTGGAGCCGCCCGCCCGGCGTGTACCGTCGATCGTAGAGACGTAAGGAGGAGGCCATGAGCGAGAGCGACCCGGACGCCTGGGCCCAGGCGTGCGCCGAGGATCTGGAGGCCGAGAAGGCCCGCCGCCGCGCCCGGCGCGGCGAGGAGCCCGGCTCCCCGGCGGAGGAGTTCCGCAAGCTCTTCGAGGCCGTCGCCGACAAGCTCTCCGGGAGCTTCGGCGGCACGCTCGGCGGCGCCGCCGCGGGGCAGGCCGCGGCCACCGTCCAGCAGGTCGTCCACCAGGCCAAGGCGCTGGTGGAGCCCGTCATCGAACGCAACCCGCAGGTCTTCGACCACCTCGCCGCCGCCGGCGGCGAACTGCTCGCCGCCTACCGCTCGGCCGTCCAGGGCCAGGAGGCCCGCTGGACCCGGGGCGACACCCGCGAGGCCAACGAGGCGGGCGCGTCCCGCCCGGCCGGTACGGACAACCCCCACGACGCCCACGACGCCCACACCGACAAGGGCGACAAGGGCGACAAGGGCGGCGCGAGCGGTGCGGGTGGCACGAAGAGCGGGCAGGGCACTTCGGGTACGGAAGGCGCCTCGGGTCCGCAGGGCCGGAGCGACGGCCCCGACGGCCCCGGCGGGCCGGACGACGACGGCCCCGCGACCGGGCAGCACATCGACCTCGACTGAGCCCGTCCGCGCAGCCCGGAGCGGCCCTCCGCCTCGGGTACGGTGATCCTCGCGGGGCTCCACCGGAACTGAGGGACACATGGGACTCACCATCGGCGTCGACATCGGCGGCACGAAGATCGCGGCCGGCGTGGTCGACGAGGAGGGCAACATCCTCGGCACGCACACCGTGCCCACGCCGCCCACCCCCGAGGGCATCGTCGACGCCATCTGCGCCGCCGTCTCCGAGGCGGGCAAGGGCCACTCGATCGAGGCCGTCGGCATCGGAGCCGCCGGCTACGTCGACGACAAGCGCGCCACCGTGCTGTTCGCCCCCAACATCGACTGGCGGCACGAGCCGCTGAAGGACAAGGTCGAACAGCGCGTCGGCCTCCCCGTCGTCGTCGAGAACGACGCCAACGCCGCCGCCTGGGGCGAATACCGCTTCGGCGCGGGCCAGGGCCACGAGGACGTCATCTGCATCACCCTCGGCACCGGCCTCGGCGGCGGCATCATCATCGGCAACAAGCTGCGCCGCGGCCGCTTCGGCGTGGCCGCCGAGTTCGGCCACATCCGGGTCGTCCCCGACGGCCTGCTGTGCGGCTGCGGCAGCCAGGGCTGCTGGGAGCAGTACGCCTCCGGCCGTGCCCTCGTCCGCTACGCCCGCCAGCGCGCCCTGGCCACCCCCGAGAACGCCGAGGTGCTCCTCGGCCTCGGCGACGGCACCCCCGAGGGCATCCAGGGCCGGCACATCAGCGAGGCCGCCCGGGCCGGCGACCCGGTCGCCATCGACTCCTTCCGCGAGCTGGCCCGCTGGGCCGGCGCCGGTCTCGCGGACCTGGCGTCGCTCTTCGACCCGTCGGCGTTCATCGTCGGCGGCGGTGTCTCCGACGAGGGCGAGCTGGTCCTGGACCCGATCCGCAAGTCCTTCCGGCGCTGGCTGGTCGGCGGCCGGCACCGGCCGCACGCCCAGGTCCTCGCCGCGCAGCTCGGCAACAAGGCCGGTCTGGTCGGTGCCGCCGACCTGGCCCGCCAGGGCTGAGCCCCGCCGCCCCCGCCGTACGACCCTCGCGCCCCGCGCGCGCCCCTTGGGTGACCCTCGTGCCCGTCGTGCCCTCTGTGGCGCGGCGGGCACGCCGTCTATCGTGACCGGCATGGCGATCAGCGCGCGGAGCGGCCTTGCCGGATTGCCCGGCTCCCGTACCGAGCCGGACGGCTCGGCCGTCGTTCGGATCCTCTCCTACAACGTGCGCTCGATGCGCGACGACGAGGACGCCCTCGCCCGGGTGATCCGGGCCTGCGCCCCCGATCTGGTCTTCGTGCAGGAGGCCCCGCGCTTCTTCCGCTGGCGCACGCACGCGGCCCGGCTCGCCGCGAAGAGCGAGCTCGTCGTCCTGACCGGCGGCGCGACCGCCGCCGGTCCCCTGCTGCTGTGCTCGCCGCGCGCCACCGTGGAAAGCGCCGAGGACCTGCTCCTGCCCCTCACCCCGGGCCTCCACCGGCGCGGTCTGGCGACCGCAGTCGTCCGCTTCGGCGGTGCGCGGCTGGGGCTCGTCAGCTGTCATCTGAGCCTGGACGCGGACGAGCGCGACACCCAGGCGGGCCTGCTCCTGGACCGGGTGGCCGCGCTCGGCACCCCGTACGCGATCGTCGCCGGCGACCTCAACGAACGCCCCGGCGGCCGGGCCTGGACCCGGCTGACCAAGGAACTGCGGGACGGCCACGAGGCCGCCCCCTGGGGCACCGGCGCCACCTTTCCGGTCACCGCGCCCGACCGCCGGATCGACGCCGTCCTCGCCACCCCGGGCATCGAGTTCCTGGCCTGCGGCGTCCCACCGGACCTCGACCCCGCCGACCTGTGCGCGGCGACGGATCACCTGCCGTTGGTGGCGGTGGTCCGGGTTCCGGGGGTGCCCGCCTCGCGGCCCGGGGCGTGGTGACCCGGTGTGCTCGGCGCCCGGACCGGCCGGGGTGCCCCGTCGGTGGCCGGAGGCCGCCGCAGCTGCCCGAAGCCCGTGAGGCGCCCCGGCGCCGAGTGGTGCGAGTGGGAGCGTCGGGAGGCCCAGCTCACCTGCCGTTGGTGGCGGTGGTCCGGATTCCGGGGGTGGGCGGGTGACGGCCGGTGGCCGGAGGCCGCCGCAGCTGTCCGAAGCCCGCGAGGCGCCCCGGCGCCGAACAGCGCGAGGAGGGCGTCCAGAAGCTAGACGACCGCGCCCCGGCCCGGGTCGTCGAAACCGTCCTCGTCCTCGTCGTCGCCCTTCATCCGGGCCACCAGCGTCACGAACCCGCCCAGGAAGCCGCCCACGCACAGCGTGGTCAGCCACCAGGTCATGTCCCACTGGAGCAGCACCGCGAGCAGCATCAGGACCGGGCCGCCCGCGGCGGCCAGCCACGCGAACTTGGTCGTCGTGTCGGCCTCCGGCAGCGGCGGCGGCTCCGGCGGGACGAAATGGCCCTCGTCGGGTTCGGCCGGCGAGTAGTCCCGGGGGCCGCCCGGCCCCACGCCCGGCGCGAACACGATCGACGAACCGAGCGCCGGCTTCCCGGGCTCGTCCGGCGCCGCCGGACGACGGAACTTGTCCGGCTTCTCCGCCGCCTCCGAGGAGGAGTCCGCGCGCCCTTCGGCCCGCCCCTCCGCCCCGCCCCCCTTGCCGTCGCCGTCGCCCCGGCCGTCGTCCTCACGCCCGTCCGAAGCCGCCCGTTCCGCTCCGGACGCGGCTCCGGAGGCAGCCCCGGACGACGCTCCGGAAGCCGTCCCGGGCGTCGCCCTGTCTCCAGGCGTCCCCGTGCTTCCCGTGTTTCCTGTGCTTCCCGAAGCCCCCTTGCCCCCGGCCGTCGTCCCCTCGTCCCCGGGCAGGTCCGGCAGCGCCAGATCCTCCACCCGGCGGAAGGGCCGTGCCCCCGGCGGGTCCGCCGGCTCCTCCCCGTACCCCGCGACGATCGCCGCCCAGGCCGCCTCCTCGTCGATGGGCTGCGGCTCCCGCTCCCCGTCCTGCTGCTCAGCCACCGCTCGCGATTCCCTTCTCGCCTGCCACTTCCGGAGCGAGCCTGGCCATGAACGCCCAGCTCTCCTCGAAGATCCGCTCCGCGTCATGGTCCAACGTCGCCACGTGGTAGCTCTGTTCCAGCAGGATTTCCCGGACGTCGGTCGACGACACCCGGCTGAGCACCCGAGCCGAGTCGGCCGGCGGGACGACATGGTCCTGCGGGCTGTGCAGAAGCAGCAGGGGACAGGTGACCTGCGGCAGCTCCCCGTCCACGACCTGGAAGAAGCGCCGCAGCGAGTACGCCGCGTGCAGCGGCACCCGGGGGTAGCCGACCTCGTCCACGCCCGGCTTCGCGATGTCGCTGGCGATGCCCGCGACGGACGGCACCAGGTGCCGGACCACCGGCAGCGCCTTCGCCGCGAGGCCGTGCACCTTGTTCCCCGGGTTCACGAGCACGATCCCGGCGACCGCGTCGCCGTGCCGCGCCGCGAGCCGCAGGGTCAGGGCGCCGCCCATCGACAGCCCCATGACGAAGACCCGCGAGCAGCGCTCGGTCAGCTCCAGCAGCGCGCGTTCCACCTCCGCGTACCAGTCGTGCCAGGTCGTGAGCTGCATGTCCTGCCAGCGGGTGCCGTGACCCGGCAGCAGCGGCAGCGACACCGTCAGCCCCTGCGCGGCCAGGAACTCGGCCCAGGGGCGCATCGACTGCGGGGAACCGGTGAAGCCGTGACAGAGGAGTACGCCGACCTCTCCGCCCTCATGGCGGTACGGCTCGGCTCCAGGAAGGACCGGCACGGGGTCTCCTGTTCGGGTTCGACATGGAAGAAGGGCTTTCACCGTACGCGACCGGACCGACACCGACCAGGGCCGTTCGCGGGCGGGCATGGACGCCTGTGGCCGCCCGGCCCGCCGCCCAGGGGATAAAGTCGTCGTGACGGCGCGCAGTGGAGCGTGGCGGCACACGGAAGGCATGGAGAGTTGATCTACGGCGCAATGAAGTTCTCCCTCGGCGGGTCCCTGAAGCTCGCCTTCAGGCCCTGGGTCGAGGGCCTGGAGAACGTACCCGCCGAAGGCCCGGCCATCCTCGCGAGCAACCACCTGTCCTTCTCCGACTCCTTCTTCCTGCCCGCGGTGCTCGACCGCAAGGTGACCTTCATCGCCAAGGCGGAGTACTTCACCACCCCCGGCGTCAAGGGCCGGCTGACCGCCGCCTTCTTCAAGGGCGTCGGCCAGCTCCCGGTGGACCGCTCGGGTGCGCGGGGCGCGGGCGAGGCGGCGATCAAGGCCGGTATCGAGGTCATCGAGAGCGGCGGTCTGTTCGGCATCTACCCCGAGGGCACCCGTTCGCCCGACGGCCGGCTCTACCGGGGCAAGCCCGGCGGCCTCGCGCGCGTGGCGCTCGCCACCGGCGCGCCGGTGATCCCGGTCGCCATGATCGACACGGAGAAGATCCAGCCGCCCGGCAAGGTCCTGCCCAAGCTGATGCGCCCGGGCATCCGGATCGGCAAGCCGCTGGACTTCAGCCGCTACCAGGGCATGGACGGCGACCGTTTCATCCTGCGCTCGGTGACCGACGAGGTCATGTACGAGATCATGAAGCTGTCCGGCCAGGAGTACGTGGACATCTACGCGACGGCCGCCAAGCGCCAGATGGCGGAGGCCGAGAAGGCCGCCAAGCAGGCCGTGAAGGAAGAGATCGCGGCACGCGAGGACTCCGGCGCCTGACCCCGGCAGGGGTACGTCGGGGGTACGTGCGGGGGTACGTACGAGGGTGCGCCCCGGGGCTCACGGGCCGAGCCGAGGCAGTGGACCGGCGGACCGGCGGACCCACGAAGCGACGGGCTTACGGGCTCACGGAGTGACGGGGGCGACGATGGCCAGGCGCGAACAGGTCGTACGCATGTCGGTCGAACAACCGCTGTGGCGCGCGCTCACCGCGTACCGCGTCCTCACCCTCGTCTACGCCCTGCTGCTGGCCTTCTTCGGCCGCGCCCGCTACGAGCATCCCGCGGTCGCGGCCGGCTATCTCGCCGTCCTGGCCGTATGGACCCTGGCCACCCTGCCCCGGGTGGCCAACGCGGCGAGCTGCACCAAGCGCTTCCTCGCCGCCGACCTCGCCGTCGCCCTCACCGGCATCCTGCTGACCCCGGTCGCCGACCTCCAGGCGCAGTCCGTCGACGGGCCCACCCTGCCGTCGATATGGACCGCCGGCGCCGTCCTCGCGTACGCGATCAAGGGCGGCTGGCGCTGGGCCGCCGTCGCCTCCACCCTCGTCGGCGTCGCCAACCTCGTCGAACGCGCCCATCCCAGCCGGGACACCCTGCACAACGTGCTCCTCGTGTGGGTCGCCTCCATCGGCATCGGCTACGTGGTCCAGATCGCCCGCGCCTCCGAACGGACCCTGGCCCGCGCCCTGGAGATCGAGGCCGCGACCCGCGAACGGGAACGGCTCGCCCGGGACATCCACGACAGCGTGCTCCAGGTGCTCGCCATGGTGCAGCGGCGCGGTACGGCGCTCGGCGGCGAGGCCGCCGAGCTGGGCCGGATGGCGGGCGAGCAGGAGATCGCGCTGCGCACCCTGGTCGCGGGCGGGCTCGTGCGGCCCTCCCATGTCTCCGAGGACGAGTCGGCGGGTGCCGTCGTCCGGATCGTGGAGTCGTCGGAGGGAGCAGCGGGTCCGGAGGGGCCGGAGGGTCTCGGTGGAGGAGCGGGGGAGGCCGGCGAGATCGATCTGCGCATGCTGCTCGCCCCGCGCGCCGGCGCCCGGATCACTCTCGCCGACCCCGGCGCCCCCGTCCCGCTGGCGGCCCCGGCCGCCCGTGAACTGGCCGCCGCCGTCGGCGCCGCCCTGGACAACGTACGGGTGCACGCGGGCGAGGGCGCCCGCGCCTGGATCCTGGTAGAGGACTGGGGCGACGAGGTGATCGTGACCGTACGCGACGACGGCCCCGGCATCCCCGAGGGCCGGCTCGCCCAGGCCGAGGGCGAGGGCCGGATGGGCGTCGCGCTGTCCATCCGGGGCAGACTGCGGGACCTCGGCGGCAGCGCCGAACTGATCTCGGTACCCGGTCAGGGCACCGAAGTGGAACTGAAGGTCCCGCGCACGCCACGGGACCAGCTCGAACAGCGGGACCAGCGGGAACAACGGGGGAAGGCATGAGCGACGTGGACGAGCGGCAGCCTCGGGCGGCGGCACACGGCACCGGCGGACCGGCCGGACAGGGGAGTGGACAGCCCGGACCGGCGGGGCGGTACGACGGCCGGCCCGGACCTGCGGGGCCGAGCGGTGCGCCGGCCGGGCAGGACCGGTCCGAGCGGCCGATCCGGGTCATGGTCGTCGACGACCACCCGATGTGGCGGGACGCCGTCGCCCGCGACCTCGCCGAGGCGGGCCTGGACGTGGTCGCCACCGCCGGCGACGGCGAGCAGGCCGTCCGCCGGGCCGCCGCCGCCGCCCCCGACGTCCTCGTCCTCGATCTGAACCTGCCGCTCAAGCCGGGCGTCCGGGTCTGCAAGGAGCTGGTCGCCGCCGACCCGCGCCTGCGCGTCCTGGTCCTGTCGGCCAGTGGCGAGCACGCCGACGTCCTGGAGGCGGTGAAGTCCGGCGCCACCGGCTATCTGCTGAAGTCGGCCAGTACGGAGGAACTGCTCGACGCGGTCCGCCGTACCGCCGTGGGCGACCCCGTCTTCACCCCCGGCCTGGCCGGTCTGGTCCTTGGTGAGTACCGGCGGCTCGCCGCCACGCCCGCCCGGACCTCCGGCGCCGCCGCCGCGCCGGACGCGCCCCGGCTCACCGACCGGGAGACCGAGGTGCTGCGCCTGGTCGCCAAGGGCCTGAGCTACAAGCAGATCGCCGAACGGCTCGTGATCTCGCACCGCACGGTGCAGAACCACGTCCAGAACACCCTCGGCAAACTCCAGCTGCACAACCGCGTGGAACTCGTCCGGTACGCCATCGAGCGCGGCCTCGACGAGGCCTGAGGGCACGCCGGAACGGCTCCGCGCTCCCCGGGCCCTGTCCCTGGGCCCGGATCCGCCCGGGCCCTTATATTCGCCCCTGGGGGCCCGTGGACACCCCGGGCCCCGTGAGAACAGCGGCACGACCCGGCGGAGCAACCGGAGGGGCCTGTGGAGATCCTGGCGTTCGGCGTCCAGGCGGACGAGAAGCCGCTCATCGAGCGGGCCTTCGCGGGCCATCACGAGGTCCGCTGTCTGGATGTCTTCCTCAGCGCGGACACCGCGCCCATCGCCGCCGGATACGAGGTCGTCTCGACCAGCGTCAACGCCAGCCTCGACCACCGGGTGCTCCAGACCCTGGCGGCCGGCGGCACCCAGATGGTCGCCCAGCGGTCCACCGGCTTCAACAACATCGACCTGGAGGTGGCCGAGCGCCTGGGCCTCACCGTCGCCCGGGTCTCGGCGTACTCCCCGTACTCCGTCGCCGAGTTCGCCTGGACCCTGGCCATGGCCGTCAACCGGCGGATCGTCCGGGCCTCCATCCGGACCCGCGACTTCGACTTCCGGCTCGACGGACTGATGGGCCGCGATCTGCACGGCCGCACCGCCGGGATCGTCGGCACCGGCAAGATCGGCGAGGCGTTCACCCGGATCGCCCATGGCTTCGGCATGCGGCTGCTCGGCTGGGACCTGGCCGAGAACCCCGCCTGCCGGGAGCTCGGCATGACGTACGTGGACAAGGAACGGCTGTTCGCGGAGGCCGATCTGATCAGCCTGCACGTCCCGCTGCTCCCCGACACCCACCACCTCGTCGACGCGGCGACCCTGCGGTCGATGAAGGACGACGCCATCCTGGTGAACTCCAGCCGAGGCGGTCTCGTCGACACCGAGGCCCTGGTCGGCGAGCTGCGCGCGGGCCGCTTCACCGGGGTCGGTCTCGACGTCTACGAGGCCGAGGCCGGCCTCTTCTTCCTCGACAAGTCCCTCGCGGGCGTCGCGGACGACACCCTCGCCCGGCTGATGACCTTCCCGAACGTCCTGGTCACCTCGCACCAGGCGTACTACACCGCCGAGGCGGTCGGCCAGATCATCGACACCACGGTGAAGAACGTCCTCGACTACCTGGCCGGCCGGCGCGGCGAGAACGTCCTGGTCCCGCGTCTCGCCCCGCAACCGTCGACTACCGAGGCTTGACCTCAAGCTTGCTTGAGGTCACAGACTCCCCTCATGACCACTCCACGGGATCACACCGAGATCACCCTGCTCGTCGACCGGTTCTTCCGGGCCCTGGACGAGCGGACGTTCACGGCGGGCTGGGGCCGTGCCTTCTTCACCGACGACATCGTCAAGGAGACCCCCTTCGGGATCTTCCGGGGCCCCGAGGTCGTCCGCGCGACGGAGGAGGCGGTCGAACGCTTCGACCGTACGCAGCACATGGCGTCCGGAGTCCTCACCGACCAGGCCACCGACGCCGACGCCGACGCCGACGCGGACCCGGGCATGGACGCGGGGTCGGACACCGGGGCGGAGAGCGCCACCGCCTCCTGGGACGCCCTGATGACCCATGTCCACCACGCCGCCACGCTCCGGGAGCGCGGCAGCGGGGCCGATCCCCTGTTCGTCGTGGGCGGCCGTTTCGAGACGGAGCTCCGGCGCACCCCCGAAGGGTGGCGGTTCACCCGGATGGCGGTCCGGCCCGTCTGGACGACGGGACAGCCGCCCCCGGGAATCGACCCCGAGATGCCGTGACGGCGTGGCGGGCGCGGCCTGCCCGCCGGGCTCAGACCAGGACGCCCGCCAGCAGCGACGCGGTGATCGCCGCGCCCTCCCGGGTCAGCACCGACTCCGGGTGGAACTGCACCCCCGCGAACCCGGGCCCGCGCAGCGCGTGCACCTCCCCGTTCGCCGGATCCCGGCTGATCTCGATCCGGTGCAGCGCCAGCTCCGTCGCCGCCGCCTCGTCGCAGCGCGCGGTGAAGCTGTTGTAGAAGCCGACCGTCCGCTCCTGCCCGAACAGATCGATCCGGGTCTGCGCCCCCTGGAACGGGACCCGCTTCCGTACGATCTCCAGGCCCAGCTCCGCCGCGATCAGCTCGTGCCCGAGGCACACGCCCAGCAGCCCGTACCGGTGCCCGCGCAGCAGCTCCGCCGTGAGGCCGCGCAGGAACCGCATCTTCGGGTCGGCCGCGTCCGACGGGTCGCCGGGCCCCGGGCCGAGTACCACCGGCCCCTCGTGCGCGAGCGCGAGTTCCCGCAGTCCCGGCTCGTCGTAGCGCAGGACGGACACGTCCAGGCCCGCGGAGCGCAGCAGATGCGCCAGCATCGCGGTGAAGGTGTCCTCCGCGTCGATCACGAGGGCGTGCCCGGACAGTTCGGCCGACCGGGCCTGCATCCGCAGCCAGAACGGCGCCAGGTCCGCCCGGCGCGCGTCGAGCGCGGCCCGCACCCGGGGATCGTCGGCGAGCCGCGGCCGTTGCCCGGCCCCTCCCGGAGTCCCGCCCGCTCCCGGGGCGCCGGTGCCCGCCGGCCGGCCCTCCCGTACCCCGAGGGCCGCGAGCACGCCCGCAGCCTTGGCGTGGGTCTCGGCGACCTCGCCCGCCGGGTCGGAGTGCCGGACGAGCGTCGCGCCGACCGCGACCCGCAGCGTGCCGTCCGCCGCGATGTCGGCCGTACGGATGAGGATCGGCGAGTCCAGCGTCTGCGCCCCGGACGCGTCGGTGCCCAGCAGCGCCAGCGCCCCCGCGTAGTAGCCGCGGCCGTCCGTCTCGTACCGCTCGATCACCCGGCAGGCGTTCTGCACCGGCGAGCCGGTCACCGTCGCCGCGAACATCGTCTCGCGCAGCACCTCGCGTACGTCGAGCGTGGACCGGCCGCGCAGCTCGTACTCCGTATGGGCGAGGTGCGCCATCTCCTTCAGCCGGGGTCCGATCACCACCCCGCCCTGGTCGCCGACCGTGCACATCATCTTCAGCTCCTCGTCGACCACCATCGACAGCTCCTCCGTCTCCTTGCGGTCGGCGAGGAAGTCCAGGAGCCCGTCGGGCGTCGGCGCGGTGCCCGCCGGATAGCGGTAGGTGCCGCTGATCGGGTTCATCACCACCGTCCCGCCCGACATCCGTACATGCGCCTCGGGGCTCGCCCCGACCAGGGTGCGCTCGCCGGTGTGCACGACGAAGGTCCAGTACGCGCCCCGCTCGCCCACGAGCAGCCGCCGGAACAGGGCCAGCGCGTCGGCCCGGCCGAAGCCCGGGATCCGGCCGGTGAAGGTGCGCCGGATGACGAAGTTGGCGCCTTCGCCGCGCCCGATCTCCTCGTCGATCACCCGCCGCACGATCCGGGCATATGCCTGATCGTCCATGTCGAACCCGCCGTCCTCGACCCGTACGGGGCGCTCCGGCAGCGCGGCGACCACCTCGTCCAGCGGCAGCTCGTACGCCTCCTCGGCCACCAGGACCGACAGCGGGGTGCCGTCGTCGCGGACGTCGAAGCCGCGCTCGCGGATCTGCCGGAACGGGACCAGCGCCAGCGCGGGCCGGGGCCCCACCGGCAGCTCGGCCAGCCGGGCGGCCTCGCGCACCGGCCCGATCAGCACCTCCACGATGTCGTGGTCCCGGCCGGGAGCGCGCCGGCGCAGCAGCGCGAACGGCGGGCAGTCGGCGCCCCGGAGCCGGTCGAGGAGATCAGGGAGATCAGGTCGATCGGGGCGGTCGGAGGGATCGGGGAGACCAGAGGTACCGGGGATTCCGAGGAGATCGGGGAGCGCCGGGGAGGGGTGCGGACGGGAGCGATCCATGGCGGGTGTTCCTTCCTTCGGTGGACCCTGCGGGTCCTTCGGAAGAGGAACGGCCTCCCGGGCGCGGTGCCCGGATACGAGAAAGGCCGCCCCTCGGGCGGCCTTCGCGTGGACTGTGGAAACGCGCAGTCAGTGGGCCGCCGGATGAGCGGTCCACCACCAGTTCTGGACTGTTTGCGCGAACATGGCGCCGATCGTAACGCACCGATCGGTCACAAGGCGTCACGTTCATCTCATCCTTCGGTCACCGTCGTGGACGAACGTCGCGTACCCGTACTGTTGAGGCGTGACCGTGAACGCTGATTTCCACGCCGTCGCCACCCCGGCGACCTGGCGAGACCTGCCCGCGGCGCAGCAGCCCGAGTACCCCGATGCCGAGGCGCTGCGCGATGTCGTCGCGGAGCTCCAGAGCTATCCGCCCCTCGTCTTCGCCGGCGAGTGCGACCAGCTGCGCGCCCGGATGGGAGCCGTCGCCCGTGGCGAGGCGTTCCTGCTCCAGGGCGGCGACTGCGCCGAAGCCTTCGACGGGGTGTCCGCCGAGCAGATCCGGGCGAAGCTGAAGACCCTGCTCCAGATGAGCGCCGTCCTCACCTACGCGGCCTCCGTGCCCGTCGTGAAGGTCGGCCGGATCGCCGGGCAGTACTCCAAGCCCCGCTCCAAGCCCACCGAGACCCGCGACGGGGTGACGCTCCCGACCTACCGGGGCGACTCCGTCAACGGCTTCGACTTCACCGAGGGCGCCCGGATCCCGGACCCCGAGCGGCTGAAGCGGATGTACCACGCGTCCGCCTCCACGCTGAACCTGGTCCGCGCCTTCACCACCGGTGGCTACGCCGACCTGCGCCAGGTGCACGCCTGGAACCAGGACTTCGTGAAGTCGTCCCCGTCGGGCCAGCGCTACGAGCAGCTGGCGCGCGAGATCGACAACGCGCTGAACTTCATGAAGGCATGTGGCACCGACCCGGCCGAGTTCCGCGCGGTGGAGTTCTACGCCTCCCACGAGGCGCTGCTCCTGGACTACGAGGGCGCGCTGACGCGTACCGACTCGCGCACCGGGCAGCTGTACGACACCTCCGGCCACATGGTCTGGATCGGTGAGCGCACCCGGCAGCTCGACCACGCGCACATCGAGTTCGCCTCGAAGATCCAGAACCCGATCGGCATCAAGCTCGGCCCGACGACGACGGCCGAGGACGCGCTGACGTACGTGGACCGGCTGGACCCGGACCGCGAGCCCGGCCGGCTGACCTTCATCGTCCGCATGGGCGCCGACAAGGTCCGCGACAAGCTGCCCGAGCTGGTCGAGAAGGTCACCGCCGCCGGCGCGACCGTCGCCTGGGTGACCGACCCGATGCACGGCAACACCTTCGAGGCGGCCTCCGGCCACAAGACCCGCCGCTTCGACGACGTGCTCGACGAGGTCAAGGGCTTCTTCGAGGTCCACAAGGCGCTTGGCACCCACCCGGGTGGCATCCACGTCGAGCTGACCGGCGACGACGTCACCGAGTGCGTGGGCGGCGGCGACGAGATCTTCGTCGACGACCTGCACCAGCGTTACGAGACGGCCTGCGACCCGCGGCTCAACCGCAGCCAGTCGCTGGACCTGGCGTTCCTGGTGGCGGAGATGTACCGCGACCAGTGACTCGACCGGTCGCTCGCCAGTGAGTGACGGTGAGTGACCCGCCGGGCGGGTGAAGTATGGCAGTGGGGCACGGATCGTTGTGATCCGTGCCCCACTGTCGTATCCGGGGCTTCTGTCCCCCTGGGGTGCCAGGTAAGGTGAGGTTTACCTTATCGATCTCGGCCCCGGTGGGAGGTGGACCGCGTGTACGTGTGCTCGTGCTTCGGCGTCACCGAGCAGCAGGTGAAGCAGCACGCGGAAGCCGGCGCCTGCACGCCCCGCCTGATCGCCTCGGCCACCAAGGCGGGCACGGACTGCGGTTCCTGCGTCCGGCGGATCCAGGGTCTGCTCGGCCGGGGCGCCTGCCCGCGGCGCGAGCTTCTCGACAGCGGCCGCCCGGCGCTCGCGGCCGAGGCGCCGGAGGACCTTCAGGCTGCCGGGACCCCCGGGATGCCGGAGGCCCCGGACGTGACGGAGTCGCCGGAGATCCCGGGGATTCCCGGTATCCCCGGGATTCCCGTCCAGGTGCCGGCCCGGATGCCGGTCCGCCTCGCGGCCGTACCCGACGCGGCGTAGCCGGCCTTCTCCTCGCGCCGGGCGCCCGGCGCGCCGGGCCTCCGCCGCCTCTGCCGCCTCTGCCACCTCGCCCGTTCGATCAGCTCGGCTGCTCGATGAGGGTCGAGATGTAGAGCGCCTCGCCCAGGGACTCGATCAGCTCCAGCTGGGTGTCGAGGTAGTCGATGTGGTGCTCCTCGTCCGCCAGGATCTCCTCGAAGATGTTGGCCGAGGTGATGTCGCCCTTGGTCCGCATGACCTCGATCCCGCGCTTCAGCCGGTCGATCGCCTCCACCTCGACCTGACGGTCCGCCTCGAACATCTCCCGGATCGTCTGTCCCACCCGGACGTGGAAGAGCCGCTGGTAGTTGGGCAGGCCGTCGAGCATCAGGATGCGCTCGGTCAGCTTGTCCGCGTGCTTCATCTCGTCCATGGACTCCTCGCGCGTGTACTTCGCGAGTTTGGTCCAGCCATTGTTGTCCTGGATGCGGTAGTGCAGCCAGTACTGGTTGATCGCGGTCAGCTCGCCGGTCAGCTGCTCATTGAGGAATTCAAGGACCTCGGGGTCGCCCTGCATCGCTACGGGATCCCTTCTCCACGCATGTCGGTGCCGCCCTCGGGCGGGATGGCCGCATCCTCGCAAGCGGGCAGGGGTGACGTCCAGTAAGTTCACGCTTACTAGGAGTTGTCCGGATCGTCGTGATGTTCCAGGGATGTCGGTGCATGGCTGGTCATGACCACCCCTCGCGGTCTGTCACCATAGGTGACATGGGTCAGCCGGAGGAGGGCGGAGCGCGCCGGGAAACAGCGGCGGCGGCAGCGATGCCGGAGCTTCCGCCGGGGCAGCGGCTCCAGCGCGGCTGGCCGGTGACCCACTACGGTCCCGTGCCCCGCTTCAAGCCGGACCGCTGGGATTTCCGGGTCTTCGGGGCGACCGCCGACGGCGACAAGCACTGCTGGAACCACGAGGAGTTCTCCGCGCTGCCCTTCGCCACCGTCGTGGCGGATCTGCACTGCGTGACCAAATTCAGCATGCTCGGGTCCGAGTGGGGCGGGGTGCCCGCCCGGACGATCCTGGAACTGGCACCGCCCGCGCCGCAGGTCACCCATGTGATGGTGTGGGCCGAGTACGGCTACAGCGCCAATATGCGGCTCGCCGACTTCTCCGCCGAACGCACCATCTTCGCCACCCACAAGGACGGCGAGCTGCTCACCGCCGAGCACGGCTTCCCCTTGCGTCTCGTGGTGCCGCACCTGTACGCCTGGAAGGGCCCGAAATGGGTGCGGGGCGTCGAGTACATGGCCGCCGACCGGCGGGGCTTCTGGGAGGAGCGCGGCTACCACAACCTCGGTGACCCATGGCGGGAGCAGCGCTACTCGTACCAGGAGGAGCCGGGCGACGGCCCCGAGTTCTGACCTCCGCTCCCCGGCGTGGCCGGGGCCGGGGGGTGTGCGCGTCAGCCGCGCAGCTTCTTCAGCAGTTCCACGTCGGCCTTGTGCCCGTCCGTGCCGCCCGGCGTCTCGATGATCAGCGGCACGCCGTCGGTGGCCGGGTGCCGCAGCAGCTCCCCGAACGCCTCCTGGCCGATGTGCCCCGCGCCGATGTTCGCGTGCCGGTCCTTGTGCGCGCCGACGACGTCCTTCGAGTCGTTGGCGTGGATCAGCTTCAGCCGGCCCTCGCCGATGACCGACACCAGCTCGTCCAGCGTCCGCGCGGCACCGTCCGGGCCGGTCAGATCATGGCCGGCGGCGAAGATATGACACGTATCCAGGCATATGCCCAGCTTCGGGTGCCGGTCGAGCGCGTCGAAGTACGGCCCGAAGTCCTCCGCCCGGGAACACAGCGAGGAGCCCTGCCCGGCCGTCGATTCGAGCAGCAGGAACGGGTCGTCGTCATGCGTCAGCTCGTCCAGCAGCGGCAGCATCCGCTCCCGTACCTGCGCCAGCGCCTCGGCCCGGGGCCGTCCGCCGGTCGCCGAGCCGGTGTGCACCACCACGCCCTTCGCGCCGATCTCCCGGCCTCGGCGCAGCGAGTGCCGCATCGACTCCACCGACTTCTCCACGGTGGCCTCGGTGTGCGAGCCGAAGTTGATCAGATACGGGGCGTGCACCCAGGCCGACAGGCCCTCGGCCGCGCAGCCGGCCCGGAACAGCTCGTCCTGGGCCGGATTGCCGGCCGGGGTGGCCCAGCCGCGCGGATTGGCGACGAAGACCTGCACGGTCTCCGCGCCGAGTTCGCGCGCGTAGCCGAGACCGGTGGTGGCGAGGCCGCCGGCCACCGGGACATGACCGCCGACGGGATTGCGCATGAGAGTTCAGAGTCCCTTGATCGTGAGGGTGACGGCGGAGCCCTCCGGGGCGTTCTGCCCGCCGGGCACGGACTGGGCGGAGACCTCGTCGCCGAGGAACGGGAAGGTCTTGGAGATCTTCACCGTGAAGCCGGCGCTC
This sequence comes from Streptomyces sp. NPDC046203, assembly GCF_040646255.1. Classification (NCBI taxonomy): domain Bacteria; kingdom Bacillati; phylum Actinomycetota; class Actinomycetes; order Kitasatosporales; family Streptomycetaceae; genus Streptomyces; species Streptomyces sp. NPDC046203. Next base: position 52,242 of record NZ_JBEYZX010000009.1, read on the forward strand.
TCCAGCGCGTCCTTCGCCTCGTCCACCGTACGGCCCACGACGTCCGGAACGGGAATCATCCTCGGACCCTTGGAGACGGTCAGCGTGAGGGTGTCGCCCTTGGCGGCCCGGCTGCCCACGGCCAGCGACTGCGCGGCGACCGCGCCGGCGTCCACCGGGGACTCGACCCGCTCCGGCGCGACCGCCACCTTCAGACCGGCCTCCTGGAGGGTGGCCGTGGCCTCCGCCACCGCCTGCCCGGTGACGTCCGGGACCGGGACGGGCACGCCCTTGCTGACCTGGAGCGCGATCGCCGAGTCGGGGGCGCGCTCGGTGCCGGGCTCCGGGTCGGAGCCGATCACCGCGCCCTGGGCGACGGACCGGCTGAAGGCGTAGCCGACGACACCGGGCGCGAGCCCCTCGTCGGCCAGCCGCTTCTTCGCCTCGGCGAGCGGGACGCCCTTGAGGTTCGGGACCTTCACCACCTCGGGGCCGCGGGACAGGGTGAGGGTCACCCGGCCGTTGCCGCGGATCCGCTCGCCGGGGGCCGGGTCGACGGCCATGACGGTGCCGCGCTCGTACACGTCGCTGAACGCGCGCTCGGTCGCGCCGACCTCCAGGCCCGTGGAGGCGAGACGCCGGGTGGCCTCGGCCTCGCTCTGGCCGAGGACGGCGGGGACATGGGTGAACTGGCCCGCGTTGATGTACCAGACGCCGGTCCCGATGCCGAGGGCGAGCAGGACGGCGGTGACGATCAGGAGCGGCCCGCGGGTGATCCGGCGGCGGAAACCGGCCGCCGACGCCGAAGATGCCGCCGATGCCGGGGAGGAGGGGGCGGGCGCGGGGGTGGGCAGCACGCTGGTGTGCTCCACGGGCATCGGCCGGAGCCGGGGGATCACACTGGTCCGCGCCTCCGACTCGGCGTCCCCGGTGCCCGCCGCCGGCTCCTTGGCCTGCGGCGGTACGGCGTCCAGCTGGGCGTCGTCGAGCCGGGCCCGCGCCTCGCGGACCAGGGCGAGCAGCGCCACCGCGTCGCCGGGCCGCGCCTCGCGGTCGCGGGCCGTCGCCGCGGCCACCAGCGCGTCCAGCTCGGGGGCGAGCCCCGGGACGGCGGCGGACGGCGCGGGCATGTCGGTGCGCAGGTGCTGGTAGAGGATCTGGGCCGGGGTGTCGCCGGTGTACGGCTTGGCGCCGGTCAGCATCTCGTACAGGACGACCCCGCACGCGTACACGTCGGCCCGGGTGTCGGCGCTGCCGTCCTCGATCTGCTCCGGCGCGAGGTAGGAGACGGTGCCGAGGACCGAGCCGGTGGTGTCGGTGACCGAGCCCACGGCCCGCACCAGGCCGAAGTCGGCGACCTTCACCCGGCCGTCGTCGCCGATCAGGACGTTCTCCGGCTTCATGTCCCGGTGCACGAACCCGGCCCGGTGCGCGGCGCCCAGCGCGGCGAGCACCGGCTCCAGGACGTCGAGGGCCGCGCGCGGCCGCAGCGCGCCGCGCTCGCGCAGCACGTCCCGCAGGGTGCAGCCGGCGACGTACTCCATGGCCAGATAGACGTAGGCGCCGTCCGCGCCCTGGTCGAAGACCCCGACGACATTCGGGTGGGCGAGACGGGCGACGGACTTCGCCTCCCGCATGAACCGCTCCACGAACGCGGCGTCCGTGGCGAGGTCCGGGTGCATCACCTTGAGCGCGAGCTCGCGGTCGAGCCGGGTGTCCACGGCCCGGTAGACCGTGGCCATCCCGCCGACGGCGATGCGCGCGTCGACGCGGTAGCGGCCGTCGAGCAGCCGCCCGACGAGGGGGTCCTGAAGGGTCGTGTCCACCCGTCGAGTCTACGAGGGCCCGGACCGGGCCCCGTCCGTCCGGCCGGGCTCTGCAGCGCTCTTGTGACGTGCTTGATCGGCGTCGGGCTGGGCGGTCAGATCCTGCGCAGTTCGCCGCGCAGGATGCCGGCGACGAAGGTGTCGTACTCGGCGTCGTCGAAGATGTGCGGCGGCTTGTGCTTGTTCTTGGAGTCGCGGATCGCGACGATCCCGCTCTCGAGGAAGGCGACCTCTACGCAGTTGGTCCCGCCGCTGCTGGCGGTCTTCCACTCGGCTCCGTCGAGCTGGCCGGCGAGCCAGGCGGGGTCGAGGTCGTTCTTGTTCATGACGCGAGTTCCTTGGCGATCGTTTTGAGCAGGGACAGGGATGCCTTCTGGCTGAGGGCATCCGATTTCAGATGGTTGCTGGTGGCGCGGTAGACCTCGACCGACTCGTGGTCGGTGAGATGCAGGCGTGCGCGGGTGGCTTCGATCGTGACGGTGTCGGCACCGGTGGCGAACGACATCAGCATGAACGGGCCGTCCATACCCGCGTGCGCCCCGGCGCTCAGCGGCACCCCGAGCCTCCGAAGGCGGCTCGCGGCAAAGGAGTTGGCACGGCTTCAGCAGCTCTAGACTCCTGGGCTCCCCGATCTGCCCCATCGCCGGGCCTCAGGGGTTGGAGCCGCGGTCCCGCGAGCTCCAGACGATCATTCCCGACCACGTGGAGGTTGTTCCGATGCCCGAGAAGGTCACCAAGGAGAAGGTGCTCGTCTACGTCGTGCGCGACGGGCGGCTGCTGGTGTTCCGGCACACCGACTACAGCTATGAGGAGGTCGGCATCCAGGTCCCGGCCGGCAGCATCCGCCCCGGGGAGACCCCGGAGGCCGCCGCTCTGCGGGAGGCCCGTGAGGAGACCGGCCTGAGCGACTTCAAGATCGTGCGCAAGCTCGGCGAGACCGAGTACGACATCAGCCCGTACCGGTTCGAGATCCAGCACCGGCACGTCTTCCACCTGGAGCTCACCGAGCCCACCCCGGAGCGGTGGATGAGCCAGGAGGACCACGACGGCGAGCAGGAGCCCACCCGCTTCGAGTGCTTCTGGATCCCGCTGGAGGCCGCTCACATCCTCCAGTCCGGCCAGGGCGCCCTGCTGGGACGCCTGTCCGACTGAGTCTTGACCGGTCACGGCAGCGAGGGAGGCAGCCGATGCACCGCACCACCGGACAGCACCACCCGATCGACCGGCTCTACCGGAGCCTGGAGCCCGAGGACACCAGCACGGCGGTGTCGGTGATCGTCAAGCTGCGCGGGGAGACCTGTGACATCGACTGCCCCCACTGCTACGAGAAGCGCAAGGAGGCCCGGCGGAGCCCGGATCAGCGCCGACCGGATCGGGCAACTGGCCCGGCTTTTCCGGGGCCGCCCGCTCGCCGTCGAACTCCACGGCGGGGAGCCGCTGACCGCCGGCCGAGCCCCGGGCCGGCCCGCCACTGTCCGCTGATGGGGTCTGCGGTGAGGCAGCTCCCCCGTCGGCCGGGTTCTCGTCGACGACGTGCTGGGCCCCGTTACGGCTCCGGGGCCCGGCCCCCCCACCCGGGAGGGCTCAGAACGCCGGGCGTTCCGGGTCCAGCAGGGCCAGGCCCTCCCGGGGTGAGGACGCCTCCGCGAAGTGCCGGCGCGGGATCCGCCCCGCCCGGTAGGCGAGCCGACCCGCCTCGACCGCGTGCCGCATCGCCCCGGCCATGAGCACCGGGTCCTGGGCCCGGGTCACCGCCGAGGCGAGCATCACCGCCGCGCACCCCAGCTCCATCGCGAGGGCCGCGTCCGAGGCCGTGCCCGCCCCCGCGTCGAGGATCACCGGCACCCCCGCCGCCGCCGTGATCAGCTCGAAGTTGTGCGGGTTGCGGATGCCGAGCCCGGAGCCGATCGGCGAGCCGAGCGGCATGACCGCCGCGCAGCCCGCGTCCTCCAGCTTCCGCGCGAGCACCGGGTCGTCATTGGTGTACGGCAGCACCGTGAATCCGTCGTCCACCAGCGTCTCCGCCGCGTCGAGCAGTTCCACCGGGTCCGGCAGCAGGGTCCGCTCGTCGGCGATGACCTCCAGCTTGATCCAGTCCGTGCCGAGGGCCTCCCGGGCCAGCCGCGCCGTCAGCACCGCCTCGCCCGCCGTGAAGCAGCCGGCGGTGTTCGGCAGGACCTGGATGCCCCGCCGTTCGAGGACGGAGAGGACGGAGCCGCGCACCGTCGGGTCGAGGCGGCGCATGGCGACCGTGGTCAGTTCCGTACCGCTCGCGACCAGGGAGCGGTCGAGCACGTCGAGGCTGGGCGCCCCGCCGGTGCCCATGACCAGGCGCGAGGAGAACTCCCTGCCGCCGAGCAGGAACACGTCGTCGGACATCGCGCTCAGCCTCCCTGGACCGCGGTGAGGATCTCCACCCGGTCGCCCTCGCCGAGCCGGGTCGCCGCCCACTGGCCGCGCGGGACGACGGTCTCGTTGACGGCGGCGGCCACGCCGGAGGGGGCCGGGGTGAACTCGGCGACCAGCTCCGCGAGGGCCGTCGGCCCGGCCAGCGTCCGGGCCCGGCCGTTGACGGTCACGGCCACGGAAGTGCCGGAAGCCGTGCCGCTGCCGGAACCGCTGTCCGTACCGCTGTCGCTGTCCGTACCGCTGTCGGTCTCGGTGCCGGTGTCGGTGTTCATGCGTACTCCAGGGAGGTGGGCGCGAAACGGCGGGCGGTGAACGGGCGCGCTTCCTCGGGCAGCGAGCCGCTGGTCAGCGCCTCGGCCAGGGCGTCGCCGGTGACGGGGGCGAGCAGCACCCCGTTGCGGTGATGCCCGGTCGCCAGATGCAGTCCGGCGAGCGCGCTCGGGCCGAGCAGCGGCGCGTTGTCGGGGGAGCCGGGCCGCAGCCCGGCACGGGTCTCGGTGAGCGGCAGCTCGGTGATGCCGGGCACCAGCTCATGGGCGTCGCGCAGCAGCTCGTACACCCCACCGGCGGTCACCGTGGTGTCGAAGCCCTGCTCCTCGGTGGTGGCGCCGACGACCAGCTCGCCGTTCTCGCGCGGCACGAGATAGACCTGGCTGCCGCGGACCATCGCGCGCACGGTCCGGGACAGGAACGGCGCGTACGCGGGCGGCACCCGCAGCCGCACCACCTGCCCCTTCACCGGCCGGACCGGGGGCACGGCGTGCGCCGGCACGCCGTCGAGCCGGCCGCTCAGCGAGCCCCCGGCGAGCACCACCTGCCCGGCCGCCGGCGCGCTGCCGTCGGCGAGGACCGCGCCCGCGGCCCGGTCCCGCACCACCGTGAGCCGCTCGGCCCGCGCCCGGTGGAACACCACCCCGGCCCGCTCGCACGCCACCAGCAGCGCGTCCGTGAGCCGCCGCGGATCGACCTGGTGGTCGCCGTCCACCCGCAGCCCGCCGCGCACCCCCGGGGCCAGCATCGGTTCGAGCCGCCGGCATTCGCGGCCGCTCAGCCACTGCGAGACGAGCCCGCAGCGGTTCTGGAGCGCGTGCAGTTCGCGCAGGTGCGCCCGGTCGTCGGCGTCCAGCGCGACGGCGAGGGTGCCGCAGGCGCGGTAACCGACGTCCAGACCGCCGGTGGCGTCGGCGAGTTCGGCGACGAACCCGGGATAGCGGCGCGCCGAGGCGAGGTTGAGACCGAGCAGGGTCTCCTCGCCGTAGTGGAGTTCGGTGACGGCGGCGAGCATGCCGGCCGCCACCCGGGCGGCCCCGCCGCCCGGTTCGGGGTCGGCCACGGCGGTGCGCAGCCCGCGCTGCGCGGCCCGCCAGGCCGTGACCAGGCCGATGATTCCGCCCCCGATGACGAGGACGTCGACTGCGGCTTTGACCGCGGCCGTTCCGGAAGTACGCGACATGGGCGTCCAGCCCCTCCCTTCGCCGGCATGACCCGGATCAGGTTCGTACGGTCGGAGGCCGGTCAGCCTCCCTCTCAGCCCGGTGCGTCCGGGCTCCCGCGAGTGCTCTACGGCCGCCACACTAGCCCTCGTCCGGGGCGCGCCACAGGGCGCCTCCGGCCACCCCCGGGAACTGACGGCATGTCAGGTGGGTCCGGTGCGTAGGGTGGCCGGGTGAGCGAGCAGAAGCAGGTACCCCACCACGTCGTGATCGCCGGTGCCGGGATGGCGGGCGTCCAGACCGCCGTCGCCCTGCGCGAACAGGGCTTCACCGGCCCCGTCACCCTCATCGGCGCCGAGCCGCACCAGCCCTACGACCGGCCCCCGCTGTCCAAGGCCGTGCTCCTCGGCAAGGCCGAGGACTCCGCCTTCGACATCGACTTCGACTCCCTCGGCGTCGAACTCCGCCTCGGCGTCGAGGTCACCGGGCTCCGCCCGGCCGACCACGAGATCGACACCGAGGCCGGCCCCGTCCCGTACGGCACCCTCGTCGTCGCCACCGGCGCCCACCCGCTCACCCTGCCCGGCGGCGAGGGCGTCCCCGGCGTCCACCTGCTGCGCACCCTCGACGACGCCGGCCGCCTCGGCGCCGTCCTCAAAGAGCGGCGCGACGTCGTCGTGGTCGGGGCCGGCTGGATCGGCGCCGAGTTCGCCACCGCCGCGCGCGAGGCCGGCTGCGCCGTCACCGTCGTCGAGGCCGCCGACCGGCCGCTGGCCGGCGCCCTGCCCGCCGAGGTGACCGTGCCCATGGCCCGCTGGTACGCCGAGAGCGGCGCCGAACTCCGGCTCAACGCGCGCGTGGAGCACATCGAGCCGGGCCGGGTCGTCCTCGCCGAGGGCGCCGGGCGCTCCGGCGAGCGCACCGCCCTGCCCGCCGACGCCGTCGTCGTCGGCATCGGCGCCCGCCCCGCCACCGGCTGGCTGGCCGGCTCCGGCGCCGCCCTCGACCCGGACGGCGCGATCACCGCCGACGACCGGCTGCGCACCTCGCTGCCCGACGTGTACGCGGTCGGCGACTGCGCGTCCTTCCCGTCCGCCCGCTACGGCACCCGGCTGCTCGTCCACCACTGGGACAACGCCCTCCAGGGCCCCCGTACCGTCGCCGCCGACATCGTCGCCGAGACCGCGCGCACGGCCGCCGCGAGCGTCGGCGCGGGCGAGGGCGAGGGGGACGGGACCGATGCGGGGGATTCGGGTGCGGGTGCGGGTGCCGGGGTGCCGTCGCCCGCGCCGTACGACCCGGTGCCCTACTTCTGGTCCGAGCAGTTCGGCCGCTTCGTCCAGTACGCCGGCCATCACGCCGATACCGACACCCTGCTGTGGCGCGGCGACCCGGCCGAGCCGGCCTGGAGCGTGCTGTGGCTGCGCGACGGCGCCGTCCGCGCCCTGCTGGCCGTCGGCCGTCCGCGCGACCTCGCTCAGGGCCGCCGGCTGATCGAGAGCGGCGCCGAGGTCGACCCGGCGAAGGCCGCCGACCCGGCCGTCCCCCTGAAGGCGGCACTCCGGTAGGGCCCGACTACCGGCTGTCGGTCCGAGATGGCACGCTTGTCCCGTGACCGAGATTGACGCAAGAACCGATGCTCTCGTCCCCTCCTGGCTCTACCTCCCCGACATCGCGGAGCTCCTCGACATCGAGGTGACGCGCGTCCGGCAGATGGTCAAGGAGGGCCAGCTCATCGCCGTACGCCGCGGCGAGAACAACGCGCTCCAGGTGCCCGCCGCCTTCATCCAGGACGGCAAGGTGGTCAAGGGCCTCGTCGGGCTCCTGACCCTCCTCAAGGACGACGGCTTCTCCGACGAAGAGATGCTGGAGTGGCTGTTCACTCCGGACGAGAGCCTGCCCGGCACCCCCGCGCAGGCCCTCGCCGAGAATCGCGGCACGGAGGTGAAGCGCCGCGCCCAGGCGCTCGCCGTCTGACCCGAGAAGCCCGCACATCCGCACCCGTACGTCCGGGTGTCCGTACGCCCGTACGCGTCCAGCCGGACGTGTGCGGGCGTACGGCGCGCGGACGCCGGGCCGGCCCCGCTCCGGCCGGCCGGTCCGGCACCATCCGAGGGGGAGAAGCTTTTCCATGGAGTCCGCACCGCCCATGCCGTCCGCGCCAACCACACAGTCCGTGTCGGCCGCACTTTCCGCCCGGCCCGTGCCGTCGCCCCGCACCTCGCCCCGCACCCCGCCCCGCGACCGGCTCGCCGCCGCCCGGCTCTACCTGTGCACCGACGCCCGCAAGCGCCAGGGCGACCTGCCGGACTTCCTCGACGCCGTGCTCTCCTCCGGCGTGGACGTCGTCCAGCTCCGCGACAAGGGCATGGAAGCCGGTGAGGAACTGGACCATCTGGCCGTCCTCGCCGACGCCTGCCGCCGCCACGGCGCGCTCCTCTCCGTCAACGACCGGGCCGACGTCGCCCACGCCGTCCGCTCCGACGTGCTCCACCTCGGCCAGGGCGACCTGCCGGTGCCCGCCGCCCGCGCGATCCTCGGCGACCAGGTGCTGATCGGCCGCTCCTGCCACGCCGAGTCGGAGGTGGCCGCGGCCGCCGCCGAACCGGGCGTCGACTACTTCTGCACCGGGCCCTGCTGGCCCACCCCCACCAAGCCCGGACGGTATGCCCCGGGCCTCGGCCTCGTCCGGTACGCGGCCTCCCTGGCCCAGGACCGGCCCTGGTTCGCCATCGGCGGCATCGACGAGACCAACCTGGACCAGGTGATGGACGCGGGCGCCCGCCGGATCGTGGTCGTCCGCGCGCTCACCGAGGCCACCGACCCCGCCGCCGCGGCGGCCGCCCTCGCCCGCCGCATCCGCGAACGCGACCCGGCGCGCGAGACCGCCGCGCCGGTCGCCTGAGTCGCGTAAGGCGTCCGGGCAAGGCGTCGGGTAAGGCGTCGGGTAGGGCGTCCGGGCAAGGCGTCGGGTAGGCGTCGGGCAAGGCGTTCGCGCGGGCCCGGGGAGGGCTCTTCGGGGGTGCCAGCGGGTGGCGGGACGGTGTCCGCAGCCGCATCCGCCGGTTGTCCATTAAGCGGACATGCCCCCGCCGCACCCCGGGCCCCGTCTAACCTGCCGGTATGGCCCTTGGTACCGCTTCCGTCCGTCCGGACCGTGCGCGCACGGTCCGCGACATCCTCGCCTCCGGTGGCACCTCGTACTCCTTCGAGTTCTTCGCGCCGCGCAGCGAGAAGAGCGAGCAGAGCCTCTGGAACGCCATGCGCCGCATCGAGGCGGTCGCCCCGAGCTTCGTCTCCGTGACGTACGGCGCCGGCGGCTCCACCCGCGGCGGCACCGTCAAGGCCACCCAGAAGATCGCCGCCGACACCACGCTCACCCCGGTCGCCCATCTGACCGCGGTCGACCACTCCGTCGCCGAACTGCGCAACGTCCTCGGCCAGTACGCCGACGTCGGCATCCGCAACATGCTCGCCGTCCGCGGCGACCCGCCGGGCGACCCGCTCGGCGACTGGATCGCCCACCCCGAGGGCGTCCACTACGCGGCCGACCTGGTCCGGCTGATCAAGGAGTCCGGCGACTTCTGCGTGGGCGTCGCCGCCTTCCCCGAGATGCACCCGCGCTCCACCGACTGGGACACCGACATCCGCCACTTCGTGGAGAAGTGCCGGGCGGGCGCCGACTACGCCATCACCCAGATGTTCTTCGACCCGGAGGCGTATCTGCGACTGCGCGACAGCGTGGCGAAGGCCGGCTGCGACACGCCGATCATCCCCGAGGTCATGCCCGTGATCAGCGTGAAGACCCTGGAACGGCTGCCCTTGCTGAGCAACGCGGCCTTCCCGGCGGACGTCAGGGACCGCATCCACGCGGTGAAGGACGATCCGGCCGCTGTACGCTCCTTGGGGATCGAGTTCGCGACCGAGTTCTGCGCGCGGCTGCTCTCCGAGGGTGTCCCCGGACTGCACTTCATCACGCTCAACAACTCCGTGGCGACGCTCGAGATCTACGAGAATCTCGGACTGCACCAGCAGTCCTGACCGGCCCTACCCGCCCTTACCCGCGGCGGCGGCCGAAGGAGAGGGGCGGGCATGGGGTGGACGGTCCTCTACATCGCGTTCGGAGTGGTGGCGCTCTGGCTGCTGGGTGAAGTGCTGCTGCAGTACAAGGCGCGACTGCGCTGGCGTCTGCTCGCCTTCGGCGGCTTCCTCGGCGTGGTCCTCGGCGTGCTGCTGCCGTCGGTGCTGGTGATCGTCATCGGCGCCCTCGCCTTCGCCACCGGCCAGATCCTCGTCACCCTCTCCTTCCGGCGTGGCTTCTCCACCGGCTGGGCCATCGGCGGCAAGCCGGGCGCCAGCCGCCGCCGCAGGGCGGGCGGCGGCAAGAGCCGGGAGAGCGCGACCCTGGAGGTCAGCGACCTTACGTACGAGGACGCCGCCCAGGAGCCCGGCGCCGACCCCGCCGCCCCGGCGGGCCCCGACGCCGCCGCGCCCACCGCGGTGTACGCGACGGAGCCGATGCCCGAGGACACCGGCAACTACGGGGTCTACGACGGCTCCTACGGCCACCCGGCCGCCCATTCCGCCCAGGCCGCCCATTCCGCCCCGGCCGCTCAGGCCGAGGATCAGACGGCGGCCTACGCCGACCCGTACGCCCCCGGAGCCGGATACGGGCAGCACCAGCCCGCCTACGACTACGGCACCGGCGACCAGCAGAGCTATGCCGCCTACTCCGACCCGTACATCGGCGGCGGCCAGTCCCAGGACCCCTACCAGCAGCCCTACGCCGACCCGTACGCCTCCTCGTACGGCGGCTACGACACCCCGCCCGGCGGCGTCTGGGTCCCGCAGCAGCGCGACCCGGGGCAGCAGCCCGCGTACCCGCCCTACCCGCCGGAGCAGGATCCCCACGGGCCGCACGAGCCCCACGAGCCGCACGAGCCGCAGGGGCACTACGGCCAGGGCGGCCACGGCGGCCAGGGTGGCAACGGCGGTGACCAGCACTACCGCTGAGCGGGGATCACGGCCGCCCGCCGCCTCCCTGGCCGGGCGGCCGGGCCCTCCCCGGCCCGCCGCCTACGCCAGGACCTTGAGCAGTTCCTTGGCGAGGACGCCGGACGACGCCGGGTTCTGACCCGTGTGGAGATTGCGGTCGACCACGGTGTACGGCTTCCACATCTCGCCGCGCTCGAACCGTACGCCCAGTTCCTTCAGTTGGTCCTCCAACAGCCACGGGGCCTGGGCGGCCAGCCCGACGGCGTCCTCCTCGTCGTTGGTGAAGCCGGTGACCCGGTAGCCGGCGAAGGGCGAGACCCCGCGCACCCGGGTGGCCAGCATCGCGGCGGGGGCGTGGCAGACCACCGCGAGCGGCTTGCCCGAGGCGAGTGCCTCGGTCAGCAGCCGGCCCGCGTCGGCGTCCTGCCACAGGTCCTCCATCGGACCGTGGCCGCCGGGGAAGTAGACGGCGTCGTAGTCCTCCAGCCGGGCCTCGGACAGCCGGATCGGCCGCCGGAGTTCCTCCGCGCGCCGGATGACGCCCTCCAGCGCCAGGGCGCCGTCGGCGCCGCCCGCCATCTCGGGGCGCAGGCTCATCATGTCGACGGTGGGGACCACCGCGCCGGGGGAGGCCACCACGACCTGGTGGCCGGCGTCCGTGATCGTCTCGTACGGCGCCGCGAACTCCTCGGCCCAGTAGCCGGTGGCGTGCCGGGTGCCGTCCTTGAGGGTCCAGTAGGGGGATGCGGTCAGTACGAAGAGCAGCTTGGCCATCGTCGGTCACTCCAGCGTCCGGGGTCACGGCCCGCGTCCGTGCCGCGGGGCCGCCGCTTCCCCCGCCACGATCGCGCACCCGACGGCCCCCCGCACCCGGGGCGCGCCCGGCCCGCCCCGGTCGTACGAGCCCCCGGTCGTACGAGCCTCCCCGCCCGTACGACCGGCCCACCCCTCACTGCGAGCCGCGGAACTCCGCGCCCTCCACGATCAGACCGGCGACCAGGGCGCCCGACATCCCGGCGTGGGCGAGCCCGCCGCCCGGGTGGGACCAGCCGCCCGCGAAGTACAGGCCCGGCAGCGGCGACATGTTCGCGGCGGGCAGCCACCGGCCGCGGTCCCCGGCCAGCGCGGGCCCGGGCACCTCGGCCGCGCCGGTCTCCAGAAGCGTGTCGTCGGGGGTGCGCACCTCCTGCCACAGCAGCCGGTCGCGCAGCCCCGGCACGGCCGCCTCCGCCTGCGTCAGCATCCGCCCGGCGAACTCCGTCCAGGACGGCAGGATCGGTGTGGTCGCCGTGACCGTCACCGACTCGTGGGCGTCGTCGGGCCGCAGCGCCGGGTCGCCGGGCCGCAGCACCGTCACCGTCGGCAGGTCCGCGGCGGCGTGCACCATGGTGCGGTGGACGGCCCCCGTCTCGCGGGCCCCGCGCAGCGCCAGGCACAGCGTCACCCGCCCGGTGCGCACCGGCTGGTGCCTCGGCCAGGTCTCGGGCCGGCTCTCCGGGAGCCCGGGGCCGACGATCCCCTCCCGGTACAGCGCGGGCACGGGCGCGCCCGCGACCACATGGTCCGCCGGCACCGTCCGGCCGTCCGCGAGCCGGATCCCGGTCGCCCGGCCGCCCTCCTCCACGACGTCCGTCACCTCGGCGCCGAAGACGAACTCCACCCGCCGCTGCACACACCGCTCGTACACCGCGTCCGCGAGCGCCCGGATGCCGCCGCCCACGTACCAGGTGCCGAAGGTCTGCTCCAGATACGGCAGGACGGCCGCCGAGGCCGGCGCGTCGGCCGGGTCGAAGCCGTACCCCCAGGCGTACGAATCCAGCAGCGCGACCAGCCGGGGATCGCGCAGCTCACGGGCGGCGACCTGGGCGAGGGTGGTCGTCGGGCGGCGCAGCAGACCCGCCTTGAGCGCCGGGTACGGGTCGCGGCCGAGCGCGGCGACGGTGGAGCCGTCGGCGGCCTGCGGTTCCTCCAGGAGTGGGCGCCGGGTACGGTCCCACGCCTCGCGGGCCCGTACCAGGAAGTCGCCCCAGCGTGCCCCCGCGCCCGCGCCGAGCGCGGCGTCCAGGGCGGCGGCGGTGCCGGCGCGGGAGGCGTTCGGCAGGTCGGCGCGGGTGCCGTCGGCGAAGACGTGCCGGCTCGCCGGATCGACCTGGGTGAGCGTGACGCACTCCTCCAGCGGCTGCTTGCCGGTCTTGACGAACAGATCGCGGTAGACGGCGGGCAGATGCAGCAGCCCGGGGCCGGTGTCGAAACCGAACCCGTCGCGTTCCAGCCGGCGCACCCCGCCGCCGTACGTCGCACCGCTCTCGTACACCGCCACGCGGTGGCCCGCCACCGCCAGCCGGGCGGCTGCCGCCATGGCGCCGAGACCCGCGCCGATCACCACAATCCGTGCCATGACCGGGACTTTATCGGCAGCGACTGACGGCGCGCCGGGCGCGGTCCGGGGGAGGGGGCTGGGTGTGGGGCCGGGCATGGCCTCAGGCGTGTGGCCCGCCCGGTGTCAGTCCGCGTACGGCGCGGGCGGAGGCGGTGCCTGCGGGGCGGCCAGGGCCGCGGCGGCGAGTCGTTTCTCCTCGCGGCGGGCGGCCCGGCGCCGCCAGAAGCGGCGGATGCGATGGGCGAGGAAGGCCACGACCACCAGACCGAGGACGAGGAACGTGCCCGCGATCACCGACGCCACGACCGGATGGAAGATCGCGAAGGTGACGAGGCCCGCCACCCCCAGGTCCTCCAGCGTCGACACGACGATGTTGGAGAACGGCTCCGGCGAACTGTTGATCGCCATCCGGGTGCCCGCCTTGACGAGATGGCTGAGCAGCGCCGTGCCGCCGCCGATCGCGCCCGCCGCCAGCTCGGGCAGCGAACCGGACTGCCCGGCCAGCAGCGCGGCCACCACCGCGCCGCTGATCGGTCGGATCACCGTGTGGACGGTGTCCCAGACCGAGTCGACGTACGGGATCTTGTCCGCGACCACCTCGCACAGGAACAGGATCCCGGCGACGATCAGGACGTCGGGCCGCTGCAGCGCGCCGGGCACGTCGTCGGCGAGACCGGTAGCGCCGAGGAGGCCGAGCAGCAGGACCACCGCGTACGCGTTGATCCCGCTCGCCCAGCCGCTTGTGAAGACCAGGGGGAGTACGGACACGCCGGGCATCGTAACCAGTCTGAGTAGGTGTACCTAGAAGACGAGATGAGTAGCCGCGCGGATAGGCCGTGACCTGTGGAGACGGCAGAGTGGAAGGCACGGGAGGGGCACGGCTCCGAGACCGCCGGCACGGGGCGGCGGAGCGGGGCCGGGCGCCTGCCGGAACGGGGAAACGGGGAAACGGGAAACCGGGGGATACGGGGAAACGGGGATACGGGGTACGGGGTACGGGAAGAGCGCCGGTCCGGCGAGGCTCGAGGGGATCGAGTCACACCGGACCGGCGCTCTGTTTTTGGTGTCGTGGACGTCGTGTCAGGGATGCCGCGTCACGGATCTATCGGCGGTTCGTCGCGCGGACTCCTCGCGGACCCCTCGCGAACTCTTCGCGGACTCCTCGGGTACGGGTTGCCGAGGGCCGGGTCAGCGGCCGCCGACCCGTCCGTGCAGCAGCCGGGACAGCGCCGCGTGGACGTCGTCCAGGGAACGTTCGCTCTGGAACGCCTGCCAGTCGAGCGCGGCCACCAGCACCATGCCCACCAGGGCGGAGGCGGTGAGCGGTACGTCGATCTCCTCGTTCAGCTCGCCGGCCGCGACCCCCTCGCGCAGCACGCCCTCGACGACCGCGACGGCCTCCTGACGTACCACCAGGAGCGTCGAGTTCCAGGCCCGCCCGGTGCGCCACAGCTCCGCCACGTACAGCTGGGTGAAGGCCGGGTAGCGCTCGATGAAGACCAGACCGGCCCGGATCATCGCGTCCAGCGCCTCGACCCGGGTGCCGCCGCGTGCGGCGCTCTCCTCGGCCGCCGTCCGCAGGGAGGCGGCCAGGAGGGAGACGCCGTGCCGCAGCAGCTCCTCGAAGAGTTCGGTCTTGCTCTTGAAGTTGTAGTAGACGGTGCCCTTGGCGACCCCCGCGCGTTCGGCGATCTCGTCGACCGTGGTCGCCGAGAAGCCCTGCTCCGCTATGAGGGTGACGGCGGCTTCGTAGAGCTTCGAGCGGGTCGCCTGACGTCGGGTGCTGCTGCTGTCCATGGCGCGCATTCTCACAGGTTTCGCGGGGCGGGTGGCGGGACGGACGCCCGCTTCACGAGCGGGCGTCCACTTCAAGGGCGGTCGTCACAGCGACAGTTCGGGGTGCAGGCGGTCCATCGTCCAGACCTGCTTCTTACGGGCCGACAGCGCGGTCAGCGCGAGCGCGCCCACCGTGAACGCGGCCAGCACCGCGCAGCCCTGCCAGACCGGCCCGAGACCGCCGCCGCTGATGAGCCGGCGCAGCGCCTCGACCACGTACGTCATCGGCAGGTAGGGGTGCAGGGCGTTGAAGAAGCCGGGGCTGGTCTGCACCGGGTAGGTGCCGCCCGCCGAGGTGAGCTGGAGCATCAGCACCGCGAGCACCAGGATGCGTCCCGCCGCGCCGAAGCGCGCGTTCATCCACTGGATGAGGGCGGCGAAGCAGCAGGTGGTCAGGGAGAGGAAGGCGATGGTGCCGGCGGCCCTGGCCATCTCCAGACCGAGCCCCCAGTGCAGCACGCCCACCAGCAGGGCCACCTGGAACACGCCGAGCGTGGCCACCGGGAGCCAGCCCGCGAAGGCGATCCGCCAGGCGGAGGCGCCGGCGGCGAGGGCGCGCCGGTTGAGCGGCTGGATGAGCATGTACGCCACCATCGAGCCGACCCAGAGGGAGAGCGGGATGAAGTACGGGGCGAAGCCGGTGCCGTAGTTGGGCGCCTTGTGCAGCGACTGGGCGGCGAGCTTGACCGGGTCGGCCATCACCTCGGTGCGCCGGTCGCGGTCCTCCTGGTCGTAGTCGGGGATCTTCTTCACGCCGTTGCCGAGACCGGCGGCCAGTTCGCCCGAGCCGTCGGCGAGCTTGAACAGTCCGCCGTCGAGGTCGCCGGCGCCCTTGTTCAGCTTGCCGACGCCCGTGTCCAGGTCGGCCGCGCCGGTGCGCGCGCCGGTGAGACCGGTGTTCAGCTTGGCCGCGCCGGCGGCGACCTTGTGGGCGCCCGTGTTCAGCGCGTTGATGTCCCTGATGGCGCCCTCGACGTCCTCGTTCAGGTGCGGGGCGCGGCGGGCCAGTTCGTCGGCGTCCTTCTTGAGCTTGGCGAGCTGGGTGTCGAGCGACTTCAGGTCGCCGCTCTGGTCCTTGGTCAGGGTGTGCAGGTCGTCGGCGATCGTCACGAGGTCGCCGGAGGTGACGGTGGCCTTGCGCAGCAGTTCGCAGCCGTGAGCGTCGACGGCGGGGGCGGCCGGGGCGGCCGGGACGCCGGTCTCGGCGGCGGCGGCGGTTCCGGTTCCGGTGCCGGCTCCGACGGTGGCGCCGTCGGCCGCGGCGTCCGGGGTGGTGGCGGCGGGCGGCGCGACGGGCGCGGCCGGAGGCCGGGCGGTGAGGCACTGCGTGCGGTAGAACGCGGACAGGTCGGCGTCCGCCTGGTGCGCGGTGGCGCGGACGACGGGAGCGCGGCGCACCAGGTCGTCCAGGTTGTTACGGACGGCGACCGTCGAGTCGGAGACCAGCTTGGCCGAGTCGCGGATCGACTTGCCGTTGTCGGCGAGGTACGGACGGACCTTGGCGGCCTCGCCGTTGACCTTGTCGGCGAGCCGCTGGGTGCCGTTCGCGACCTCGCGGGAGCCGGCCTTGAGGTCCGTGGCGCCCTTGTCGAGCTTGGTGATGCCGACGGCCAGGTCGCCGCTGCCCTTCTTGGCGTTCTTCAGACCGTCGGCCAGGTCCTTGGACCCCGCCTTCGCCTTGTCGACACCGTCCTTGAGGTCACCGGCGCCCTTGGCTGCCTCGGCGGTGGCGTCGTGCAGGTCGGAGAAGGAGATGAAGATCTTGTCGAGGAAGGTCCGCGAGGTCTTGGTGGAGGCGGCGCTGCGCACCTCGGCGAAGACCGAGCGGGAGATCGACCCGACGATGTAGTTGTTCGCGTCGTTCGTCCGTACCTTCAGCGCGCCGGTCTCGGGGGAGTCGCCGGAGCTGGAGGCGATCCGCTCGCTGAAGTCGGCGGGCATGGTGAGGGACAGGTAGTACGTCCCGTCCTCGACACCCTTGCGGGCCTCCTCGTCGGTCACCTCGTGCCACTCGAAGATCCCGCTCTCGCGCAGGTTCTCGGTGATGTCGGCGCCCGCGGTGATCTTCTGACCGGCGGCGGTGGCGCCCTTGTCCTCGTTGACGAGAGCGACGGGGAGTTTGTCGAGCCTGCTGTACGGGTCCCAGAAGGACCACAGGTACAGCGCGCCGTACAGCAGCGGAAGCAGCAGGATCGCGACGAGCGCGGCACGCGGGAGCTTCCCCCTGCCGAACCGCTTCAGCTCAAGCGCGGCAAGCCTCGGCGAGCGCATCGGCCTTTCCCTTCCCGGTCGTGTCGTTCGTGTCGTTCGTGGTGCTCGGGTCGTTCGTGTCGTTCTTCTCGGACCGCGAGGTCTGCGAGGTCTGAGAGTTCTTCGGGGTGTCGTCCTCGGCGGCGACCTTGGTCAGCGAGGTGGGGACGGTGTCCGCTCCGGCCGCCTGGGGGCCGGCCTCCTGGGCCTGTCGGCCGGGCTGCACGGGCTGTTCGGGCCGGGCGTGCTTGCCGCGCGGGCCGGGGGCCGCGGGGTCCTGGGCGGTGGTGGCGGTGGTGGAGATCCGCAGGGCGTCCCGGGGTGCCTCGCTGCACACGGCGAGCACGGTGACGCCGGACGCGGCGACGGACCGCAACAGGGCCCAGGCCTCCTCGCGGTCGGCGTCGGAGAGCTTGAGGTCGGTGTCGTCGAGCGCGAGCAGCCGGGGCCGGCCGATGAGGGCGAGGGCGACCGACAGTCGCAGCGCCTCCAGGCGTTCCAGATCCCGTACGGAGGTTCGCTCGCCCTTCTCCAGCGAGTCGAGGTCGAGTCCGGCGGCGGCCAGGGCGGTGTCGATGCGGGCCCGGGCGGCGGCGCGGCGCTCGGCGGGCGAACGCAGCAGCATCTTGAGGGAGCCGTCGAACCGGCGCTGGAGCAGGGCCCGTTCGCGCAGGTGCTCGGCGACGGTGAGGGCCGGGTCGAGGTCGCTGACGCCGGGGACCGGGCCGAGCGCGCTGAGCCGCCGTACGGCCGCCATCTTGCGCGGCAGCCGCAGTCCGGCCACGTCGGCGTGGCCCTCCGTGGGCTTCATCCGGCCGGAGAGCGCGAGCAGCAGGCAGGTGCGGCCGGAGCCGGACGGACCCTCGATCGCGACGAGGCTTCCGGGCGCCGCTTCGAAGGTGATCCCGCGAAACGCCCAGCCGCGCGGGCCCTTCAGGCCGAATCCGTCCGCGACGACGGCGGCGCCGTCCGGGTTGTCCGGGTTCGTTGTCACGATCCCCCCTGGAATCCTTTTTGAACTGACCAGTCAGTTCAAAAACTACCCCGGAGGGCCCGCCCGCGCAAAACCGCCCGTGTCCGGTTCTGGTGAACCTGGCGGATGTGCACCGAACCTGGCGAAGTGTCCGCTCTGGGTCCCGTTGGAGTTGGCGAAGGTGGCGAGGGGGATGGCTGCCAGAGCATTGAGGCGCGGCCGGAACCGGCTTCCGCTGTTCGAAGCCCCAGGTCACAAGTGGGCATCCGCTCCGTGAGGCCTGGGGTGCTCCGGTGGGCGGCGCCGGTACCATCGCTCGCGCGCCTACCGCCGCGGTCGAGTTTGGTCCACGGCTCTGCGCGCACATCTTTTGGAGGCTTCCATGAGTGGCAGAACCCGCTCTCTTCCGGCCCGGCTGGCGTGGATGGTTCTCGCGCTTCTCCTGACGTGCCTGGCTCTTGGTGGGTTGATCAGTGCCATCAAGATGCTGGATCTGATTAGCGGCGTCTTCGACTTGGCGATCTCGGCCCTTCTTGGCTGGGCAGCTGTCGGCAGCTGGAGGCGAGTTTCGACTGCGCCTCACAGCCGGTAGCGCCACCTCTTGGCGCCCGGAACCTGTGCGCTGCAGTCGAGGGGCTCATTGGCGACGAAATGAGGTCAGGTCGAGCGTCGGCCAGAATCGGCTGACATTTGCATCATGACGGGTGGGGACTCGTGTATCTAGTCGACGATCGAGAGCGCGCTGATGAAAGAAGGAAAGGTCTGCGGCTTACTGTCGGCTACTTTTCCGCCATCGTCATCATCGCAGCGATCAGTGGTTGTTCTTTGATTTCGCCGGGAGAGATGCCCGCCAAGGACCAAGCACGGCTCGAATATTGCGCAGGTCTCGGGGTGCAGATGATGACCATGATGCGGATCGGTAGCGGTGATACTGAAAACCTGGATCCGGCTCGTGTTGTCGAAATGAGCAACGCCACTGTTGCTGCCGCAGAGAAGGTGGAGGGGATCGATCCTGATGCCTCGACCGCTCTGGCCGAAGATACGAGCATCGCATTCATGCAGAGCAACGATGTAGCCGTAGCTGGGCCGGCATTGACTCGGGCCACGGATTACTGCGAGTCCCATGGCCTCGACCCGATGGGGTCACCCTCCAGGTGAGTGTCGTTGGCGAGCCGCGCAAATAACTCTCGAAGGATGCAATGCCTACCAAACTGCCCATAGCCTTGGCCATTGTCTGGTTCTCTGTGATCGCTGTGTGGGGAGGCATCGCTGCACCATCGTGGGTCATGCCAGGCAAATATCAACTCGGTAGCGCTTCAGAAGTTGCCGAAACCGCCTGGATGATGGCCATTGTGCTGCTCATCATTGGATGGTTCCTTCCGCGTGCTGCGGGCGCATGGCTGATCGGCTTCATAATCGGTGGCGTCGTGGCCGCGATCCTCGCGGCTATCGGCGGGCGAGGAAGTCTTTTTCCCGGTCTCGTGGTCGCCATTCTTACTGCTGCTGGCGTACTCGCGATTTGTGTGTATCGCTGGACTCGCAAGGCGGCGCAGGCAGGTTTGCACCCCTGGAAACTCAGCCCGCGCATCGGTATGGGAAACGGCCAGGCAGCCGAGACTGGCAGGCGAACGGACAGGTACGCTGCACGGTGGCCGGCGACTAAAGGGCTAAGAGGAACGCGGATCCCGTACGTAGCGCTTGTCCGTCCGCGGATGCACGTGAGCCGCATGCTTGACGTTGCCTGGCTGTCCGAAGGCGGCTATGAGCAAGTACAGCAGATGGCTACTCTCATGCAACGGGCCCACTTCGCCCTCGAAGAGGGCGGGATGCTGGAGATTGCTGGCCGCGACGTGCTCCCCTGCATGGAGCTCCTCCACCTGAGGCTGCGGCAGGCACCCGACCCGATCGGCATAGCGGAAGGTAAGCGCCTTACCTACGAGGCAGCGGTGGGCTGGTCAGTAGCCCAGATCGAGCGGCAGTGGCCGGACTTCAAGGAGGGGCAAACCCATCCGAGCATCCACAACGCCCTCGTCATGTACTACAGCGACAGCGAGGACACGGAATACCGCGACAGCCTCGTACTGGCAGTCGAGGTCGGCTACTATGCGGCCAGAGTTAATGTGAACCGTCCGCACGGCGAGCACCCACAGCAGATCCTCAGCGAATTGTATGCCCGGTGAAGCCCCGGTCGATTTTGACCATCGGGATCTCCTCCGCTTGCTCGGAGGTCGTGTAGAGCATCCTCCACCGCGTCTTTTCCTGTGGGTGAAACTTGCGCCGTGCGGTCAGCCGGTCGATCGTCAGACGGTCTCTCCGCTGATGCTCCGCCAGCGATCTGCCGCAGATGTTCCTCAGACTCTGAGAACTGGTGAACCGTGAACCGCTCGGCCCGGTGAATCTGGCGAAGGCGGCGAGCAAAGCGGCGGTCGCCGTCGCGCGCTCGCCGGAGGCGCCAGACGGCATTGAGATCCAGGGCCTCGGGCCAGTACCCGTTGAGCGCCAAGACTCCGTTGGGCAATGTGGCTGTGCCGGCCTCGGCCAGGACGATGCCGTAGCGACGGTCGGCGTAGGCGCTTTCCGCTCCAATGGGTGGGGGCCCGGTCATCCCGTTGTCTCAGGTCGGAGCAGGCGCGCCTGATCTGTCGGAGAGATAGAGGTCAGCACGGGCTCCGGAACGTACCGCTCGCACTGGCAGTCCCGTGTCTCGTCCCCCGCCCCGACGGTGCACCCGCTCCGGTTGTGCTGCGGGCTTGGGTGGCCGCACGCGTAGTCTTCGGCGGGTGCTGCTGGAAGCGCGGTGCGAGGGTCCGGGATCTTCGGCAGGGCACGCAGGTCAGCGACAGTGACGGCTCGCCAGCATCGGCTTCGCCTCGGTCCCGCTGATGGCGTGGCGCCGGGGCAGCGGCCGGTTCGCCGACCCGGGCTTCGTCCGATCGGCCTGGTTCCCGTGGCTGTTCACCACCGGACAGGGAGTCGCCTACAGTGCGGTGCGCGGCGACGCGAACGTCTCCGTGCTGATCTTCGCTGGGACGCGCTCTGTGGTCCGCCGACGATCAGACCGGCGAGCCCGTGTTCGGCGACGAAGCCGCGCTGTGCGGGCCGAAGGCCGGCGACTGAGTTCTGCTCATCCGGCGGCCTGTTCGCGCCTTCCGAAGGCGGCGTTCGGGCCCGTCGTTCTACCGGGTGAGCCGGTGGAATGCCTGGGCCCGGACGGCTTGCTGATCAGCCGATGATGTTGAGGGTGACGCGGTGGTGGAGCTGTGCCGAGGTGATCGTCACGAACACCGTCTCGCCCTCGGAGGCGCATGTGACGCCGACGATCCGGAAGCCGGGCGCTCCAGCCGGGATGCCGAGGGCCGCGCAGACGGTCGCGTCCATCGGCTCGGCGGTGATGACCGACTTGGTGCGTGCGACGTCCCAGCCGAGCCAGTCCGCGACGCGGACGCCGGCCGGTGCCTTCGGTGACGTCTCGCCGGCGGGGGTGAGCATGGGCGGGGTGTCTTCGTACCCGTCGGGCACCTTGGCCGCGATCTCGTAGGGCATCACCGTCATCTTGTGCTGCACGGGCACCCCGTCGACCGACCGGATGCGGGTGCGTTCGACGACGGTCGTGCCCTCGGCGATGCCCCACGCCGCCATCTCGGCCGTCGCGTCGAGCTGGCGCACCAGCGTCGTCTCCTCCGTCGCGGTCCCCTGGGTGGTGGGCTTCCACGCCTGGGCGACCGACAGGTCCGGGGGCGTGAAGGTGCCCAGGTGGGCGTCGGACTGCCGGGACGCCGTGACGCGGGTTCCGCTGCGGGCATCGGTGCGGACCAGGCCGAGCGCGCCCAGTGCGGCGTAGGCGGCGGATGCCGTCTGCTGGCTCACTCCGTGTTCTGTCGCGAGGTCTCGCACGGTCGGGAGCTTGCTGCCGTGGGGGTACTCCCCTTCGATGATCTTCTGCCGTAGCTGCGCTGCGATCGTGCTGGCGTCCATGTGTGTCCTCCGGCTCGGCGGCGGTGCCTGGCTCACGCCCTGATGCTGTGTCAAGCCAGGACTTCAACTGTATTGACAGCGTGGGTTACTGAAAACCGGTCACCGCTGACAGGGCAGATGTGAACTGTATTGACAGCGTATCGGGGTGTCCCTACGTTCGAGGAACACCATCGCTTTCAAGGGCGACCGCCAGGGCAGGCCAGGTTTACCGCCGTCGGCCGACGGCGCCCTGGCCGGGGAAGGCAGGAAGCAGATGCGTCACGGTACGCGCGTCCATCAGCCAGCCCATGTCCCCGCTGCGCACCGCACGCCGCACATCGTCGGCACCTCCTTCGGCCCCCGGACCGGAAGGGGCCATGGAGGCCCGGCGGAAGAACTTCACCAGCGCGGGCAGCTTGCCGGGGTGGATGCCGCCCCGCTCGCGCAGCGCGTACAGCGGCAGGAACCACTTCTCGAACAGTGTGCGCTGGGCCTCGCCCAGGCGGTGGACCTCGTAGAGCCGGCCGATCAGCGGGTCGCCGTAGGGAACCTTGCCGTGGACGGCGTAGCCCAGCCGGATGCTGCCGTGGTTCCTGAACGACAGGCCGTAGGCGGCGACGTGCGCGGCGGCGGTCTCGGTGGCCAGCATGAGAGCACGCTCGGCGCCGTGCCGCTCGGCCGCGGCCAGGACCGCGATGTGAAGAGCGGCACGGGGGTCGAGGACCGTCCCGGCCAGTCCGAACGGCGCCAGGCTGATGCCGTGCGCGCGGGTGCGGGAGAGGATGAGCTGGTCGGGGACGTTGCGGGCGATGTTCTCCAGGTGCGCCAGGCGTCGCCCGTGAACCTCGTCCGGGCCCAGGGCCGGGGCGCCGGCGGGGCGGCGGGCCGTCAGTTGGGGCGCGACCTTCCTGACCAGGTCGGTGCTGCCGCACGCCTTGCAGACGGGCGAGCCGATGCCCGCCATGTGGGTGCAGGACGCGCACACCACGGTGGCCGCCTCCTCCACGCTCAGGACGCCCGTCTCCAACTGGTCACGGATCAGGGCGTGGGCGAGGCGGGCGACTTCCGGGTCCGCGTCGGTGAGCACCCCCGCCGCGGGCAGCGCGCCCTCGGGGTACTTCGCGCGGATGAGGTCCTGCTCGTGCTGATGCCGGTCCGTGCAGGCGGCCGGGGCCGCCTGATGGCGCAGGTCGCCTTCGAGGGTGACTGTGTTCCACAGGTGCGGGACCGCGGGCTCGCCGAGCAGCGTGTTCAGGGCGGCGGCCGCGCGGATGCCGACGGCCTTGCCGGGCTTGTCGGCGAAGGTGAAGTCGCCGTTTTGGACGGGTCCGTTGAAGAAGGCGATGCGCACGGTCTCTCCTTACGCGGGAGGCTCGATGACCTGCTCCAGCTCGTACCTGCCCGCGGCCACCCGGTAGACGAGCACGGCGGCGTTGGGCAGCTTGCGGGCGCGCGATTCCTCAACGACTTCGGTCACCGGTCGCTGTTCCAGGACGGCGCGCAGGCCGAGGATCGTGGTGTGGTGGGTGAAGGCGACCGCGCTGCGGCCGGCCTCGACGGCGCCGGGCGCGAGCAGCGCCAGGAACGCGGTCACCCGCCCGTGGACCTCGACCGCGAGGGACTCGCCGCCCTTACCGGGCGGGGTCCACAGGTGCTTGCGGTGGCGGCGGTCGTCCGCGCCGTCGGGGAAGGTCTCGAAGAGTTCCCGCATCGTCATGTAGGTGGCGTCGGCGTAGTGCTGCTCGTTCAGCAGCCCCGTGACCTCCGCGGTAATCCCCGGCATCGCGAGCTCGGCAGTGTCCCGGGCCCGCCGGTACTGCGAGACGAACACCGCCGGCCCGTCTCCCACCACCTGAGGCAGAGTCTCGCCCAACCATGCCGTCTGGCGAAAGCCCCGGGCCGTCAACCCGATGACATCCCGCGACAGGGCATGCGCCGCTGCGCCCGTCCACGGGCGGGGGTCCTGGTAGAAGCCGTTGTACTTGTCGGCGTTCTCGACCGACTCCGCGTGCCGTACCACCGCAAGTCTCATGTCGCCGAACGGTACGCCCCGATACCTCACGAAAAAAGAGGAAAAGTGATGGAAGATGAGTGGACGCTCGTCAAGAACCGGACCGCGGCCGAAGGCGCCGTATGGGTGAACCAGGACCGCTCGAAGTTCAAGCGAACCGGGGGCAGCTGGATCGACGTGGAAGCCGCGTTCCAGCGGCGGATCGCCGCTCTGGGCTACCCCGTCCCCGCCGTCTTGGAGACCGGATCCGACGGCGCGGAGTCCTTCTTCGTGGAGCCCTCGCTCGGGTCGGCGTCGCTGCACGACGCGGCCTGGAGCGCCGTCGGCGGCACCTACGGGCCGATGCCCGACGAGGTGGTCGACGGGGCCGCGGCCGTCGGCGCCCGGCTGCTCGCCGCCCAGGCCAAGCACGCCGAGCCGGCCACCCGTGACGCGCTGAACACCTGGGTCCAGCAGGCCGGGTGGACAATCAATGTCTTCGCCGAGAACCCCGACCTCGACACCGCCCGCACCCGCTCGGTGCTGGAGACCGGGCTGGACCGGCTCGCTCACACGCCGATGTGCTGGGCCCACTACGACTACGGCCTGCCCAATGTTTTCCCCACAGGTGTCATCGACTGGCAGCACCACGGCCTCGCCCCGGTCGGCTACGACACCTACCCGGCCCTGGAGATCATCGCCTTCAAGGGCGGTACCAAGGGCTACTTCGCCACCGCCGCCCAGCGCGAGCGGTACACCGCCGCCCTCGACGAAGCCGCCCTGCACGTCCTGGGGACCAGGCCGGGCCGGCACCTGGGCGAGTTCCTGCTCGTCAAGGCGCTGTTCTTCCTCGCGCTCATGAAGCCGGCCGACCTCACGAATACCGGCAAGGCCACCAAGTGGAACTACCGCCGCACCCTGTTCACGATGGGAGTCGAGCAGTATGAGCGCACCGGCCGTATCGACACCGCAGTCTTCCCTAGTCTCGACGACTTCGCCGCTCAGCCTGAGCACTGCCGTACCGGCGGTGCGTGACCGCGACTACCTCCTGGACCGCCACGGCGTGGTGTTCAAGGTCATCGGCGACGTCCACCCGCCCACCCACTACCTCGGGTACGTGAAGTACTACCCGGACGACAAGGGCGACCGGCAGTTATTCGGCCGCACCTACCGGCAGAACACGGTCGTCTCCAAGGCGTTCGGCATCCTCGCCGACCGGCCCGAGTGCTACCTCTACTCCGACACGATCGGCTGTGTCATCACCGGCGTGCCCCGCCACGACGTCGTCCGGCACTACTCCTGCCGCCACGCCCTGGCCGTCCTACACCAAGCACCCGAGCTCCTCGGCGACTTCGCCGTCTCCCGGGACCTGAAGGCCGTCATCGACCGCGTCGTCGACCTTGACGCCCAGGACGTGATCGGCGTGACCGGCTCGTTCCTCGTCGGCTGCTTCACCGCGCGCTCCGACGTCGACCTCGTCTGCTACGGGCCCCGCGGCTACGAAGCCGCCCGCGAACTCTTCTCCGACCGCACGCTCATAAGCCCGTACGAGAGCGACGCGCTCACCCGGCTCTACCTGCGCCGCGCCAAATACATGACGGGCACCTCCTTCGACGTCCTGATGCGTCAGGAAACCCGCAAGCTGCAGGGACTCACCGCCGGCGCCGACGCGCACATCAACTGCGAACCGCTGCGCGACGACGGAGACGCCACGTTCACCGGCGTCACCACGAAGGAGGTCGGCGCGATCAGCGTCGTCGCCACCATCACCGACGACTCCCAGGGCCTGGCCACGCCGGCGCTGTACGGGATCGGCGTGGACACCGTCATCCAGTCCACCGTCGACGACCCCGAGATCTTCGCCCGCCGCATCACCCACATGCGCTCCTACCTGGGCGCGTACACCGGTGCGTTCCGCACCGGCGACACCGTCTACCTGTCGGGCAAGCTCGTCCACACCACCGATGGGCCCCGCTCCGGCTTCGGTATCGAGCTCACCCCCTGGACCGCCGCCGAGTCCTACCTCGCCGCCCTCGCCCGATAGCCCTGTCCGCGAAGGAAGGCCCGCAGTGACAGCTGACCCGACCGCGCTGTTCGCATCGGCAGCGGAGCACTACGTCCGCTTCCGCCCCTGGTACCCCGACGAGCTCTTCACACTGCTGACCGAGCGGTTCGGCCTCGACGGCACCCAGACGGCCATGGACCTGGGCTGCGGCCCGGGCATGTCCGCCTTACCGCTGGCGTCCCACGTCGCCCGCCTCTACGCCATCGACCCCGAGCCCGGGATGCTCGCCGCCGGCGCCCGCCTCGCCACCGAGCGGGGCGTTACGAACATCCAGTGGGTCGACAGCGACTCCACCCAGATCACCACCCTGGACCTGCCCCCGATCGACCTGTGCGTCATGGCCAAGTCGTTCCACTGGTTCGACAGGCCCCGCGTCCTGGCCGACCTCGACCGACTCATCACCCCCGGCGGCGGCATCGTCATCGCCTCCGCCGGACCACCCGGCACCACGCCCCTGCCCGCCTGGGCACCCGTCATCGCCCAGGTCCGCACCGCCCACCTCGGGCCCGTACGCCGCGCCGGCACCGGCACCTATCCCGAACCCGCCGACCGCTTCACCGACACCCTCCAGCGCTCGCCGTTCTCCCGCGTCGAGCTCACGTCCCTGGACCAGCACGTGACGCGCGACCTCGACCAGCTCATCGGCCTGCAGCTGTCCAACTCCTACTCCACCCCCGCCCTCCTCGGAGACCGCCTGGACGCCTTCACCCGCGACCTGCGGCGCGCCCTCCTCGACCACGACCCCTCGGGCCTCTACCGCGAGGTGATCCGCACCGAAGTCCTCATCGCCACCCGCCCCGGAAGGAACACCACGTCGTGACGACCTTCGCCTCTGCCGCACACCACTACGCCGCCTTCCGCCCCCACTACCCCGAAGAGTTCTTCACCCTCCTCACCGACCGCTTCGGTCTCGACGGGACCCAGACGGTCCTCGACCTCGGCTGCGGACCGGGCACCATCACCCTCCCCCTCGCCACACGGGCCGGTCAGGTCCACGCCGTCGACATCGAACCGGCGATGATCCGCGAGGGCCGCAAGGCCGCGGCCTCGCGCGGCGCCGGGAACATCACGTGGGCGTGCGGCGACGCCGCCGGCCTCACCGGCATGGGCCTGCCCCCGTTCCACCTGTGCACGATGGGCAAGTCCTTCCAATGGATGAACCAGGACCAGGTCTTGACAGACCTCGACACCCTCATCCGCCCTGGAGGCGGGATCGCCCTCGTCTCCACAGGCCCCCGGGCCAGCGCACCCAGGCCGGCGTGGCTCGACATCATCGAGAGCGTCTGCACCGATGTCATCGGCCCCGGCTACCGCCAGGAGCACGGCCCCGCCGCCCACCCTGCCGAAGGCCGGGACGACGCCCTCGCCCGGTCCGCGTTCTCCCGCATCGAGACCGCCCGCTGGGACCAGACCTTCACCCGCACCCTGGACGAGCTCGTCGGCCTGCAGTCCTCCTTCTCCTATTCCAGCCCCGCCGTCCTCGGCACCCGGCAGGCCGCCTTCGAAGAGCGCCTGCGCCGCGAGCTCACCGCGTTCAGCCCGACCGGCATCTTCGAGAACACCGTCCCCATCGAAGCCGTGATCGCCACCAGGTCGTAGCCGTCCGTCCGCTTGCAGCACCGTCGGCCTGCCCCTGCCTCCCCTGCAGCGCACAATCGGGCAGGCCGGCCCGCGGCGGGAAGCAGCCGACTGGAGTGTCACCGGCCTTCAGCCCTCTGGCGTCGCTTGTTCGCCCTCAAGATCGGAAAGAAGGCTCTCGATGCGCTGCCGGGCGCGGGCGTACGAGATCTGCTTGGTCACCGCTTCGGTGTACGCCGCGTCGGGTGCTTCGGGGTTCGCGCCCTTCAAGAGGCTCGCGAGCTGCCCGGCGAGGACGGTGACGATCTCCGTACTGCCCTCGGGTCCGCGGGCCAGGAGCAGCGCGCGCACCTCCTGGTCGTCATGGTCGAGGACCTCCTCGCTCGCCCTTTCCCAGCCGGCCCGGTCGGCCAGGAAACGGCGGACCAGTGCCACGGCGTCGCCGAGGGGCTGGTCGATCCGGAACTCCTGCTGGGCCGCCTGCGCGGCCTGGGTGAGGGCCGTGGCCGGGCGCGGCTCCGGGGTGTTGATAAGGCCCTGGGCTCGCCATTCCTCGTACGGGGGCGCTCCGGCGGCGGCGCGGCGGGCCTTGTGGTGGTTGGTCGGGTAACCGCCGGCACTCCGGCACGCCCGGCCGACGACCGCACCACACGCCGTGCACGCCACCCGCCGGAACCAGCTCCTGGTCAACTCGGTCAGCCGGCCCGACTTGAGCTGCGGCCGCCAGTACCCCCAGCTCTCCTGCTGCGTCATGAGCCCTCACTTCGCTTCGCTCCATCCTGGCCCGCCGGGCGACCGCCGCGCAGGCGAAACGACGGTTCCGGCACCGGCGAGGGCGACTCGCCGGTCTTCCGCCAGGCGGGCGACCTGCAAGGCGGGTTACGCGCCCAGATTGTGCGGCCCGGCCCGCACGCCGCTTCCCCGCCCCCCCCGGACCGGGCACGAGGCGAGCGACTTCGCGGATCGTGCCCCGCTCAGGCCCGGCTTCGCCGTACGGTCGTTCCACGGATGGCGACCGGGCGGTGACGCCCGGTCAGGAATGGGAGGTGCCCTGAGGATGGCCAACGCCCGTACGTACCCGCTGTGGCGGGAGCTCGCGATGAGCGAGGACCTCCCCAGGGAAGCCCTCAAAACGGTGATCGAAGCTCTGTGCACACCGGCGACGACTCCGAACGGTTTCGACTCCCGGGCCGACCGGTGGCGGGAGGGAGCCCTCACGGCCGCACTGCCCGCGCTGCTCACCCGGACCTCTGCCAAGCGGCTGCGCGGCCGGCTCCTGATGCACGCCGACGAGAAGACGCTGGCCGCCTTGGTCGCGGTAGGCACGGTGACCACAGCCGACGTGCCCGCCGTCCTGCGGCACCGCCGGGCCTGGGCCGGGCTGATCTCCGCCCTGGCACGGCACCCCGGACAGGTCGAGGCAGCCATCGCGCTCCTGCCCCGGCTCTCCAGCCACGAGGTGGAGCATGTCGTTCGTGACTGGGACCCCGACCGCTTCACCCGCACCGAAGCAGACGCACCGGCCCCACCCGTGCCGCAGGAACTGTTCGACGCTGTCCTGGAAGCGTGCCTGACCCCGATCGCCGCGTTCCTGCTCCACCCGGAGCCCGAAGAAGGCTGGGCGGCCGTGTCCGACTTCCCGAAGGACTGGTCGCTGGACTTGGCCGGCCACAGTGGCGGCTGGGCGATGCTGGCCCGGTGCCCCGAGCGGTGGGCCGAGCTCACCACACACCCCACGCTCGGGGCGGCCGTCCAGCACCTGTTGCTGGACCAGGCCGAGACGCAGGCCCTCGAGGACGCCCGGCTCCGCGCCGCCGGCGCCGACCCGGTCGGCGAGGAGCTCCCCGCCGACCCGGCTCCCGTCCTGAGCGAAGACCTGTTGCTCGCCTGCCTCCCGGCCCTGTGCCTGCCCGAGCTGGCCAAGCTGCCCAGCCCGCAGGTGACGGCCCGCAGGACCCTGCACCACATCGCTCACCGCGTCCACAAGAACCCCCGCGTCGCGATCCTGGCCGCCGACCAGTTGCACGCGGCCGCCGACGCCCTCGTGGCCCACGGCCGACTGCTCAGCCCGCCGGAGAAGCAGGACGGCGACTACGACTTCGAGGGCCGCGTCCTTCGTCTCGCCGAGGACCTGGCCCTCCTCAGCGCCAACCCCGGCCATCTGGCGGGGGCCTGCGCCCAGCTCGCCTGTCTGGATCAGCCGGCCGTCGTCTCTCCCGCGATGAGCCGGACCCTGATCCGCGTCATCGACAACGTCGATCCCCACCACGACCGCCCGGCCCGGCTCCTGGAACGCCACTCCGAGCACCGCCGCGTCCAGGCCCTGACCGCCCTCGCCGCCAACCTGCACACCCCGCGCGCCGCCGTCACCGACGTCCTGGACGGGCTGCACCCTGCGGAACTGGCCTGGATCGCCGAGCGGGCCGGCGGCCCCGGCTGGTTCCTGGGCGCGGCGGCTGCCATCCCGGTTGCGGCAGACGAAGACGACGGTGTGCTGCGACTGGTGAGCGACGACGAACTCGGCAATCACCCCGACCCCGCAGCCGTCCTGCAGTCCTGGCTCGACTCCCCTGCCGCCGGCGAGATCCTCTCCCGCTCCGAGATCTACCGGGCTGTCATCAAGTCCCGTCACCACACCCCCGAGCACCTACTCCAGATCCCGGCAGACGAGATCCTCTCCCGCAACGAACCCGAGATCGTGCTGAAGACCCTGCTCGACCGCTGCGGCCGAAGTACGGACCGGTGGGCGGCGCTGGCCGCCGCCATGACCTTCGCATACGACGAGGAGAAGATGACCTTCGGAGAGCTTCTCGACTCCCTGGACCAGGCACCCGCGCGAGCGCGGACATCCTGACGGACTCCCGCGGCACACGGGCGACCTCACCGGCCTTCGTTCATATGCCGCATACGGTGGCCTCGCCGCCCGCACATGCCCGACACGGCCGGAGGCGGCGGCGAGCATCAATGACCACGAGACAGGAGGAACGCCGGATGACGCAGGCCGCAATGAGCGAGCTGGACGAACGGGTGCCGGGGCGCCGTTGGACGGTGCGACTGGACGCCGCCGGCCGAGGCAGTGCGGCAGTACGCATCTCGTGCAGCCGCCCCGCCTGCGCCGAGCAGCATCACCCCTCCGCGGCCGTCGGCAGGGCCGCCGCGATCGCCCATATCAAGGCACATCTGCGCGCCACCCCCGCCCCGAGGGCCGGGGCGTACTGCGCGTGCAGGGCGGCGGACTGCCACACCCATCTCCCCGACAGCGGCCGCCACGGGCGTGCCGAGCCCTGGCGGTGCGGCGGCCCGGTCGTCCTGGCCGTGATCACCGACCGGGAAGGCCGCTGGTGGCAGGCGATGGAATGCTGCTCCCGGTGCGCGGCCGCCATCCCCGGCGCGAAGACCGCCGCCACCTCCCAGGCGCCCCAGGCCCCGGAACGGCCCGCTCCCGCCGCCCCGGGCGCCGGCGCACCGCAGTTCTCCGACCGTCGCGTCGTCACCGACCCGGTTCCGGCGCCGCGCTCGGCGCCGGCGCGCCGCCGGCCCCCGCAGGCGAAGATCGCCCAGCGGGTCATCCCCCACGACCTGCGGCCCGTCGCCTTGCGGGACGAGCTCATCGAACTCGGTAACCTTTTCCGTGCCTACCAACAGCGCGACCAGCCCGACCTTGCGCTCCTCGCCAACCTCCAGGAGCACAAGGCCCGCGCCTTCACCACCTGGGCCGACGTCACCTGCGACGGGGCCCTGCGGTGGGAGGCCCGGCGCGCCGAACAGGCCGCTGCCGCCACCCGCCTCCAGCACCAGCAGCGCACCGGCAGCATCAGCGTCGACGGCGGGCCGACCGTAGCCCGGCTGCTGACTGTCCCGGCGCAGTGGGAGCACGCGCGCACGGTCCTCGCGCACGTGGCCGACAACACCCCGCTGCCCGGACCGGAGGCACGGCTGCTCGTGCTGATGCTGACCCTGCGCACCGCGCACACCGGCACCGGAAACCTCGTCGGCCAGGACCTCACCGCGCTGGGCCTGACCGGGCCCGAGGACCTGGTCGAGAAGCTGAGCGGCTGCGGCTGGCTTGGGCTCCCCGGCACCGTCGGCGAACTGCTCGCCTCCCGGCCGGAGAACGCCACCCCGATCACCGTTCCCTCCCTGGCCCCCGGCGACGATGAGACGGGCCCGTTCACATTCGGCAAGAAGATGCGGCCCAAGCTCTCCGGGTGGGCCCAGAAAGTCATCGCGGACAAGAAATTCCGCAAGGCCAAGGCCACCGCCGCAACTCGGCTGCTCGCCCTGACCCTGGCCACTCAGACCGACGCCGCGGGATGTCTCGGCCCTGGTGGACACGGCATCGGCGTGGACACCCTCGCCGCCTGGGTCCCGGTCGACTCCGGCGAACTAAAGGAGCTAATCGACCAGCTGACCGCCGCGGACTGGCTCACCGACACCGCCCTTACCGACACCCGCCTCACCGGGCAGGTGAGCGAGCGTGTCCTCCCGCTCACCTGCCCTCTACCCGGCTAGGGACGGCCGGGCGGATCACCTCGGGCGGCCTTCGTCAGGTCACGCCTCTGCGCCAGGCTCGGGCCGAGGGCGCGTTCTCCCTTTGCCGTACGGCGAGTTCGCCCGGTACGAACAAGGAATGACGGGAAAGACACCGGCGGACGACCCCCGCTCCTTCGACCGCTTCGCCCGCGACTACGACCGCTTCGTCGGCCTGCTCCCGGGCCGGAACACGTCCTGGCTGCTCGGCCTCGACCCGAGAGGAGACCGCGCCCTGGACGCGGGCTGCGGCTCGGGACACGCGGCCCGGGCCCTGGCGGACCGCTTCGACGAGGTCGTCGGCGTGGACTTGAGCCGCCCCCTGATCGCCCTCGCCGAGACCACCCGCGCCCACCCCCGGGTGCGCTACTTTGCCGGGGGCCTGCTCGACCTGACGGACCCCGCAGGCTTCGACCTCGTCTACAGTCACACGACGCTCCACCACCTGGACGACTACCGCGCGGCTCTCGAACACCTGCGGACCCTCGTCCGCCCCGGCGGCACCGTCGCCCTCGTCGACAACGTCCACGACCGAGGGCCCGGCCGGACCCCGCCCCGCCGCGCCTACACCTGGCCCGCCCGCTGGAACTTCCCCCGCGAACTGCTCCGCCTCGGCCCGCGCGACGCCTGGTTCCAGCTCCGCTTCTGGCACAGCCGCCCCTGGCTGGACCACCTGCTCGGCGACCACTACCTGACCCGCGCCGAGTTCCGCGCCCTGCACACCTCCGTCTTCCCCGGCGCCCGCTTCGACGACCTCGGCTTCGCCCTCGCGATGACCTGGCCGGCACCCGGAGGGGCGGCGCCGGGGCGGGGTGTCACCTGCCGATGAGGCGGCTGGTGAAACCGTCCCGGACGAGGGACTCGTACGCGTCCCGGACCTCGTCCGGGACGTCCTGGGCCACCGCGAAGCCCTGCTTCGGGTACTCGATCACCCGCTGGAGATCGCCCACGAGCATGTCCACCACGAGCTTGTCGTCCCCGATGCTCCGGACGTAGTCGTCCAGCCCCAGCGGCTCCGACGCGCACACGATCTCGACCTCCGGCCACAACTTGCGCGCGGTGGCGTAGGAACGCCTCTCCATGTACGGCTTGGAGATCAGCATCACGCGCGCGGGGGCGAGGCCGGCCGCTTCGAGTAGGGCGCGGGTGAAGGTGATGTTCTGACCGGTGTTCGCGGCCTTCGGTTCGACGAGGATCGCCGCGTCGGGGACTCCGAGTCCGAGGGCATGCTCACGGAAGTGCACGGCCTCACCACGCGGGAACCGGGCCCGGGTCGTGGGGCTGTTGCCACCGGTGAACACCAGCGCCGGGAACAGCCCTCGGTGGTACAGGCCGGCGGCCGCCGTGGCGACGCCGAGATCGTGGCTGCCCAGCCCGATCGCGACATCGACGGGGCGCATCTCGTGGCCCATCAGGTGGTAGTCCCAGATCGCCTCGGTCAGCCGCCACTGCTCCTCGGAAACGACCCGCCGCTTCTCGCCCACGTGCGCTCTTCCCTCGTCGTGACCCGGCCTCACCGACCGGTTCCGTGCGCCTACCAGTAAGTGCGGGTGACCTTGTCGGGCAGCCGCCCCCACCGGCCTGCTTCCTGGAAGATCGCCGATGCCGCGATCAGGAAGGTACGACGGAGCCTCGGGTCCGGGTCGGGGTTCTCCAAATTTCCGGTGTTCTTGTCGAGGAGCATGTCGCCGAAGGCGATTCCCTCCGGTGTGCAGGGGCGGGCGACCGATCCCGTCGGATCGATCAGGATGCTTCCGGTGGCGCCTTCCGCGGTCTCCCAGGCATAGACGGATCCCGCTTCGAGAGAAGCGACCTTCCTGCACGTCAGTGATGCTGTCACGCGGATTCCCCCTCGTTTCGCCGGATGCCGGACGTGGTGTAGCCGTGCGGCCGGCGGCACCGCCGGTGACCCGGGGCCGTGGCGCGCAGCCGGAGGTTAACGCCGGTAGGGCGTGTCGTCGCGACAGGCGGGCCGGTCTGCCGGACGGGTTGTCAGTGGGATTGGGCAGGATGGGGACATACGGCACGTGTGCCGCCATCCGACGACAGGAGGCTCGTCATGGCCGGTCAGTCCGCCGCCGCCGTCCGGCGCCGCGCAACCGGAAGTCGTCTTGCCCCCGCCCGTACCGGACCCGCTACCGACATCCACCCCGTGCCGCGCCGCGCCTCGGCGCCGCCGGCGGCCCTGGATCTGCTCGCCAAGGCCAGGGCCGGTCTCGACGAGGCCGCCACGCTCGACGTGCCCAACGAGCGGTACGCCACCGCCCATCTCGCCGCCCTGCGCACCGCCGCCGCCGTGCTCGCCGCGCGCGGCCGGCCCGAGCGGGATCCGCGCCGGCGGGCCCGGATCCGCAGCGCGTGGTCGGTGCTGCCCGAGATAGCGCCCGAACTGACCGAGTGGAGCTCCCTGTTCGCCTCCGGCGCCGACCGCCGGGCCCGTGCCGAGGCCGGCATCCCCGGCGCGGCGAGCCGGCGGGACGCCGACGACCTGCTCCGGGACGCCGCCCTCTTCCTCCGGCTCGTCGAACGGCTGCTCGTCCTGCGGCCGGTGCTGCCCCGGCAGACGGCACTCGGCGAGGGGGACGGGGGTGACCAGGGCGGACGGACCGGGGCCGGGCCCGGAGAACAGGGCCGGCCGGGCGCGGCCCGCCCGTAGGGCGGAACTCTCCGGACACGGCCGAGGCCATAGGGTGGGAGGTGTTCGTACCTGTCACCGAGGAGTCAACAGTCGTGTCGGACCCTTCCGCTGTCTCCGGTCGAGAGGCGACCTCGCGCCCGTCGCGCGCCTCTCTGCGTACCGCCGTCGTCTGGGACGTCCTCAAGGACGCGCTCGACCGCCAGGTCAAGGCCACCGGGAAGGACAGCCTCGATGTCCTCGACACGGGCGGCGGCTCCGGCAACTTCGCGGTCCCGGTGGCCGGCCTCGGTCACCGGGTCACCGTCGTCGACCCCAGCCCGAACGCGCTCTTCGCCCTGGGCCGCCGCGCCGCCGAGGCCGGGGTCGCCGACCGGGTGCGGGGGGTGCAGGGGGACATCCGCGGTCTGTTCGACGTCGTCGACCGCGAGGGCTTCGACATCGTGCTGTGCCACGGGGTCCTGGAGTACGTGGACGACCCGGCCGAGGGCATCCGGAACGCGGCCGCCGCGCTGCGGCCCGGCGGCAGCCTCAGCCTGCTCGCCGCCGGTCTCGGCGGCGCCGTGCTGGCCCGCGCCCTCGCCGGTCACTTCACCGAGGCCCGGCACGCCCTGGACGACCCGGCCGGCCGCTGGGGCGAGGGCGACCCCGTGCCCCGGCGCTTCACCGCCGACCAGCTGACCGGCCTCGCGGCCGGCGCCGGACTCGCCGTGGGCTCCGTCCACGGCGTCCGGGTCTTCGCCGACCTGGTGCCCGGCGTCCTCGTCGACACCGAGCCCGCCGCCCCCGAGGCCCTGATGCGCCTGGAGGCCGCCGTCGCCGAGCTGCCGTCCTTCCACGCGGTCGCCTCGCAGCTGCACGTCCTGAGCGAGAAGCAGGGCTGACGCCGGTCGGCTGGTCCGCCGGTGCTGGTCCGCCGGTCCGGGTTCGCTGATTCTGGTCCGGCGGTTCTGGTTCGTGGGTCGGTCCGCCGGTCCGCTGGTCCTGGTCCGACGGTTCTGGTTCGGCGGTCCTCCGGTCCGCGGGGCCACCATCGGCCCCGGCCCCGGTCCCGCCGCCGGAGCCGTAACCCCACCGGGGTTCCCGATTCCGGTCGGCGCCTCGGCCCGGTTCCGGCTCGGACCCCGGCTCGGACCCCGGTCCGGGCGTCGTGGATCCCCGGCAGCCCCCTGCCCCGGGATCCGGCCCGCCGCACCCCGCGCCACCCGCCCCGGTGGCGCCCCCGGCCCGGTCCCGTACCCGGCTCCCGGGCACTCGGTGCCCCTGAGCAGCGGCGCGACGGCGGACGGAGTACGGCGCGGGCCGTCCATACGGGGACGCGTCCCCGTATGATCGAGGAAGCAGCATCCGGCATGACGGGCAGGAGGCCGGGGAATCAACCCCCAGCCACCCGGTTCGCATGGCGGCCCGGATGGCGATTTGGCATTGAGGGCGGGTTTCACGGGGGCGATTCCCTGCCTATCCTGAAAGGGCCGCGAACCGGTCGCCCCCGCGACCGACGACTAGGAGGACCCCGTGCCGCTCTCGGAGCACGAGCAGCGCATGCTCGAGCAGATGGAGCGAGCGCTGTACGCCGAAGATCCCAAGTTCGCGACAGCGCTTGAGGGAAGCGGGCTGCGTACGTACACCCGGCGACGGGTCTACCAGGCAGCCGTCGGCTTCCTGGTGGGTATCGCGCTCCTCATGGCCGGAATGATCGCCCCGGATTACTGGATCATCAGCGTGGTGGGCTTTCTCGTCATGCTGGGGTGCGCGGTACTGGCCGTCACCGGCTGGCGCAAGGCGCCCAAGCCAGGCGAGCAGCCGCTGCGGGGAAGCGCCGGCGGTGGCCGGCAGGCCCGGCAGCGCCGCACGATGATGAACCGGATCGAGGACCGGTGGCAGCGTCGCCGTGACGAACAGCAGGGCGGTCACCACTGACCCGCCCCACCTGACATGACGAGAAGGCCCGCACCCCGGTGCGGGCCTTCTCGTCATGTCAGGAACGAGGAGGCAGGCAGTAGGCATGGCCCGGTTCCCACCGGCCCGCCCCGACTGCCGGCCCCAGGGGGCCGGACCGGGCGAGGCGCCTGGCACCCCGCCCGTCGTCCGTCGTCCGTCGTCCGTCGGAGTCCGTCGGAGGTCGGGGCGGCCCCGCAAGCCCCGTCCCCGCCCCCGCCCTACCGGCCACCCACGCTCAGGACGCCTTGCCCCGAGCCCGCGCCCCCGACAGCCGCGTCCGCAGCCACTGCCCCGCCCCCACCGAGGGCACCGCAGCCCGTACCGCCTCCCGCACCTTCTCCGCCCTGTCCCGGGTCGCCCAGACCACCCGTACCGCCGAGCGCGGCGCGAGCAGCGCCCGCAGCCGGACCCGGCGGGACGCCGCGAGCCGGAAGCCGTTCCGGACGATCCGCGCCTGCTTCGCCAGACCGTCCGCCGGGCGGGGCCGCGGGGCGTAGAGGAGCTCCTCCACCGCGCCCGCCGCCCGGTGCACGGCCTCGGCCGCGTCCTCGGGCAGCTCGCCCAGGCGCACAAGGCGCTCGGCCGTCGCGCGCGGGGTCCGCGACTCGTCGGGCGCGACCCCGTGGTCCCAGGCCGTGTCGTTGATCTCGCGCCACACCGCGAGCACCCCGCCCGAGGGACCCAGCCGCCGGGCCCGGACCCGGGTCCGCCACAGCAGTGGCAGCAGCGGCAGGGTGAGCACCAGCACGATCCCCACGGCCAGCCAGACGATCCGGGACAACGGCATGCCGCCGTCGTCGAAGGCCGCCGCGCCCACCGCCTGGTCCGGCCCGCAGTCGCCCTGGTGCTTGGCCTGCGCGGTGCAGCCCGCGGCGTCGCTCGGCGCGGCCGAGGGCTCGTCGCTCGGACCGGCCGAGGGCGGGGCCGACGGGGCCGCCGTGTCACCGGAGGACTGCTCGCGGGTGTAGGCGGGGGTGGAGCCGCGCGAGGGCGTCGGCTCGAAACGGGCCCAGCCGACGCCCTCGAAGTACAGCTCGGGCCACGCGTGCGCGTCCCGGATGCCGACCGAGACCGAGCCGTCGGGCTGCGGGGTGCCCGGCATGAAGCCGACGGCGACCCGGGCCGGGATGCCCAGGGAGCGGGCCATCGCCGCCATCGAGAAGGAGAAGTGGACGCAGAAGCCCTCCTTGTCCTTCAGGAAGCGGGAGATCGCGTGCACACCCGTGCCGGAGGCGACGTTCACGTCGTAGCGGAAGCCGCCCTCCGAGGCGAACCAGTTCTGGAGCTTCACGGCCCGCTCGTAGTCGTCACGGGCCCCGCTGGTGACCCGCAGGGCCGTCTCGTGGACGTCGGCGGGCAGCGAGGACGGCACCCGGGTGTACTCGCGGCGCAGCTCCGCCGGGGCGGCCGGGGCCGCCGCGAGCTGCCCGGCGGTGGGCCGTACGTCCAGGCTGGTGACCGTGTAGCGGGCGCCCTTGGTGCTCTGGCCGTTGTCGCCGACGAGCATCCGGCCCGCCGGCTCGTACCGCCAGCTGCCGTCGATGGAGACCCGGGACGCCGGGAACGGCATCGGCAGCCACTTCTGCTCGTACGCCGTGGAGGCCACCAGATTGGTGGTGGTCTCGCCGGTGTCGACGTTCTGGGAGAGCCCGATGGGCCGGGGCAGGGTCCCGGGCAGGTCCTGTACGGGGCGCACCGAGGACTTCCAGGAGGTGCCGTCGAACTGGTCGAGGGCGACGAGCCGCAGGTAGAGACCGCTGTTGTCGACAGCGTTCGTACGGTAGCGGAGCACCTCGCGGTCCTCGGGCTGGCGCAGATTGTTCTGCAGCGAGACCAGCGGGTTCACCGCCGAGATCGTGCCGCCCTTGCCGCCGCCGGAGCCCGGGCCGCTGCCCGGGCCGCCGAGGAAGCCGCCGCTCAGACCCGGCAGGACCAGCGGCACCACGAGCGAGACGCCCAGCGCGACCGCGCCGATCCGCCGCCCGGTGCGGGCGGGCGCGGACACCGAACCGCCGTCGCCGGCCGCGGCGCCGGGCCGCCCCGGGCGCTGGGCGCCGCCGAAGACCCGGCCCCAGCGCGAGAGCCGGTCCCGGCCCTCGGCGAGGAGCAGCAGCAGATACCCGGCGGCGGCCAGCGGGAAGAACAGCCACCCCGCGTCGCCGCCGGACAGCCCGGCGGCCACCGAGTACAGCGCGAGTAGCGGTAGCCCGGCCGGGGCCGCGCCGCGGAAGGTCACCGCGAGCGTGTCCACAAGGAGTCCGATCACCGCGACGCCGCTGACCAGGAGCAGCCGGATGCCGGCGGTGCTGGGCGCGGGCGGCGCGTACGTCCCGACGTCGTTCACGCCCTCCTCGAAGAGCCGCGCGAAGGCGCGGACGGCGTCCGGGCCGGGGACGAGCCAGCCGAACGCCTCCGCCCGGGCGAAGAGCAGCGTCAGCGCGAGCACGGTCACGAGGAGCTGCGCGCCGATCGTCAGCGGGCGGGCCAGCGGCACCCGCCGGGTCAGGGCCCCGACCAGGCTTTGCAGGCCCACCACGAACGCCGCCGTGAAGATCCAGGTCGCCGGCTTCACCAGCGGCAGCAGCGCGGCCGACGCGGCCATCGTCGCCCCGTACGCCGCCAGTGTCAGCCGTCCGCGCCCGCTCATGACCGGCCTCCGTACGTGTTGCCGGCCTTGGAGGGCCGGGCTGTCGCTCCGTAGGCCGCCAGTGTCAGCCGTCCGCGTCCGCTCATGACCGGCCTCCGTGCGTGTTGTCGGCCTTGGAGGGCCGGGCCGTCGCTCCGTAGGCCGTCGGCGTCGGCCGCCCGCGTCCGCTCATGACCGGCCTCCGTGCGTGTTGCCGGCCTTGGAGGCCCGGGCCGTCGCCCCGTACGCCGCCGGCGTCAGCCGCCCGCGCCCGCACCCGCTCATGACCAGCCTCCGTACGTGTCGGCCGAGGGGGCCTGGGTCGGCGTCCCGCCGGCGAGCTGCCACAGATCGGCGAGCCGGTCGCCGGGGGCCACCGGGAACGCCAGCCAGCCGGCCTCCCGCAGCTGCCGGACCCGGTCCTCCACGGCTCCGGCGACCGCGCCGCCGGTCAGCCAGGTGCCGGAGTCCAGGACGAAGGCGACGGCGGCGCCGTGCCGCTGCCGCATCCGGGCCGTCAGTGCCGTCTGGTCCTCGTCGAGGTCGCCGAAGAACGCCACGAGCAGCCCCTCGTGCCCGCCGCGCAGCACGTCGAAGGCGCGCGAGAGCCCGGCGCCGTCGGAGTGGTCGATCACCGCGAGGGTGTCCATCAGCAGTCCGGCGGTCTCGGCCTGGTCGTGGCCGGACCCGGCGAAGCCCTCGGCGCCCTCGCCGGGCACGCTGCTGCCGGTGTCGGTGAGCAGCCGTACCGAGAAACCGCGCTCCAGCAGGTGCGTGAGCACGGACGCGGCGCCGGACACGGCCCACTCGAAGGCGGAGTCGGGGCCGCCGCCCTCGTAGGCGAGGTCCCGGGTGTCGAGCAGCACCGTGCAGCGGGCCCGCTGCGGCTGCTCCTCGCGGCGCACCATCAGCTCGCCGTAGCGGGCGGTGGAGCGCCAGTGGACCCGGCGCAGGTCGTCGCCGTGCCGGTAGGCGCGCGGAATGATGTCGTCGTCGCCGGCCAGCGCGAGGGACCGCTGCCGGCCCTCGCCGTAGCCGTTGGACTCGCCGCCGAGGCCCACCGCGGGCAGCGGCTCGGTGCGCGGGACGACGGTGAGGGTGTCGTACGCGCTGAACGAACGGGTCAGTTCGCACATCCCGAACGGGTCGCCGAGCCGCAGCTGGAGCGGGCCGAGCGGAAAGCGTCCGCGCAGGTCGGAGCGGACCCGGTAGGACACCTCGCGGCGGCCCGATGCCTCGACCCGGTCGAGGACGAAGCGGGGCCGGGGCCCCAGCATGTACGGCACGTGGTCCTGGAGCATGAGCAGCCCGGTGGGCACCCGCGAGACGTTGTCGACCCGCAGATGGACCCGGGCCTCGGAGCCGGTCTCGACCCGCTGCGGGGCGAGCCGGCGGCTGCCCGCGACCCGGTAGCGGGTGCGGTGCGCGGCGACGACGCAGATCAGCGGCAGGGCCGCGAGCAGCAGCCCGACCCGCAGCAGATCGGCCTGGCCGAGGACGTACGCGCAGCCTGCGGCGGCGACCCCGGCGGCGAGGAAGGACCGGCCCCGGGTGGTGAGCCCGGCGAACGCGGCCCGCAGCCCGCCTCCGCCGCCCCCCTCGCCGTCCGCCGCGGGCTCCGAAGGGGCGGCGGCGGTGCGCATCACGGCCGCCGGGTGTCGGACTGCCGGGGGCCGTAGCCCGGCCCGGCGGGCCCGGCGGACTGCCCGGGCGGCCCGGACTGCGCGTGCGGCCCGTGCGACCCGGCCTGCCCGTGCGGTCCGGACTGCGCCGGCGGCCCGGGGTAGGCGGGCGCCGTCGCCGGGACCGGGGTGCCCTGGAGGATGTCGTCCACGACCTGCTCGGCCGTACGCCGGTTCAGCTGGGCCTGCGCGGTGGGCAGCAGCCGGTGGGCGAGCACCGGGGCGGCCAGCGCCTGGACGTCGTCGGGCAGCACGTACTCCCGTCCGGCGAGCGCGGCGGACGCCTTCGCGGCCCGCAGCAGATGCAGGGTGGCGCGCGGGGAGGCACCGAGCCGCAGATCGGGGTGGGTACGGGTGGCGGTGACCAGGTTCACCGCGTAGCGCCGTACGGAGTCGGCGACGTGCACCGCGCGCACCGCCTCGACCAGCTTGAGCACGTCGTGGGCGTGGGCGACCGGCTGGAGGTCGTCGAGCGGCGAGAGGGCACCGTGCGTGTCGAGCATCTTCAGCTCGGCCTCGGGGCTCGGGTAGCCCATGGACACCCGGGCCATGAACCGGTCGCGCTGCGCCTCCGGCAGCGGGTAGGTGCCCTCCATCTCCACCGGGTTCTGGGTGGCGACCACCATGAAGGGGCCGGGCAGCTCGTACGACTGGCCGTCGACCGTGACCTGGCGCTCCTCCATGGACTCCAGGAGCGCCGACTGGGTCTTCGGCGAGGCCCGGTTGATCTCGTCGCCGATGACGATCTGGGCGAAGATCGCGCCCGGCTTGAACTCGAACTCGTGCCGCTGCTGGTCGTAGATGGACACCCCGGTCACATCCGAGGGCAGCAGGTCGGGCGTGAACTGGATCCGCCGGACCGAGCAGTCGACCGACCGCGCCAGCGTCTTGGCCAGCATGGTCTTGCCGACGCCCGGCACGTCCTCGATGAGGAGATGCCCCTCGGCGAGCATCACGGTCAGCGCGAGGCGCACGACTTCGGGCTTGCCCTCGATCACGCTCTCCACCGACCGGCGGATCCGCTCCGCTGTGGTGGTCAGATCCGTGAGGCTCGCTCGATCGTCAAAGGTCGTCACCCGGCCCTCCTCGGCCCTTTCGCAGCACCGACACCTGCCCCCGGCGCGAGGCCGGGGGGTGTCACCGTGCATTGTTGTCACCGGGACCGGTTCGTGTCACTCGCCCGTGACACGACTGGGACAACAGCGAGTGGAATGCCGGGGTTTGGGGCCTTACGCCGTCGTGGCGCGCGGGTTGACGCGCGGGCCCCGCCCGCGCCCGCCCCCTACGCCCGAGCCTGCCCCGCGCCTACTTCTCGGACGCGGTCTTACCGGCCTCGGCGGTCTCACTGGGCTCCGCCGGGTCGATCTCGCGCAGCCGGCCCGTCGTCACGTCGAAGACGAAGCCGCGCACATCGTCGGAGTGGAGCAGGAACGGCGAGGTCCGCACCCGCCGCATCGACTGCCGGACGTCCTGGTCGACGTCCCGGAACGCCTCCACCGCCCACGCCGGGCGCAGCCCGACCTCGTCCTCCAGCTCGTGCCGGAAGTCCTCGGTGAGGGACTCCAGACCGCAGTTGGTGTGGTGCACCAGCATCACGCTGCGGGTGCCGAGCGCCCGCTGGCTGATGGTGAGGGAGCGGATCACGTCGTCGGTGACCACACCGCCCGCGTTGCGGATGGTGTGACAGTCGCCGAGCTCCAGACCGAGCGCGGCGTGCAGGTCGAGCCGGGCGTCCATGCAGGCGACCACGGCGACGCGGCGCACGGGCCGGGCGTCCATTCCGGGGTCGGTGAAGTCGGCGGCGTAGTGCCCGTTCGCCCGGACGAGCCGGTCGATGACCGTGCCCTCGGTGCTCGTGGCGTCTATGGCGGCGGCGGAGGAGTGCGCGGAGGCAGAGGTCGACATGACGTCGACGTTAGTGGCCGAGACCCCTCCGAGCCTGCTGTGAGAGCGGACAAAGAGCGTCAATGAACCTTGTTGTGAGCCAACCCACAGGGAGGACAGGACGGGTCCGGACGGGTGAACCGTACGGAATCGGCGGCCGCGCCTCCCGGACCGGGCGACGCGCCAGCCGGTTGATTGACCGGGGGGTCCGGTGGACTAAAGTGGCGCGAAGTTCACAGGAGACATCGCGCGATTCCCGCCGTTTCTCCCCGTACGTGCGGCGGTACCTACGGCTCGGCCCCCTGTCCGCTCGCCGGTGGTACCCGATCTCCGCCGGATCTGAGAGGGCGCTTTGAGCAACGACCGACACGTCCCGGTGATGCTCCAGCGGTGCCTGGACATGCTGGCTCCCGCCCTGGAGCGCCCCGGCGCGGTCGTCGTCGACTGCACCCTCGGCCTCGGCGGGCACAGCGAGGCGCTGCTGAGCCGCTTCCCCGAGGCGCGGCTCGTCGCCCTCGACCGCGACAAGGAGGCCCTGCGGCTCTCCGGCGAGCGGCTCGCCCCCTACGGGGAGCGCGCCACCCTCGTCCACGCGGTGTACGACGAGCTGCCCGAGGTCCTCGACCGGCTGGACATCCCGCGCGTCGACGGCGTCCTGTTCGACCTGGGCGTCTCCTCCATGCAGCTGGACGAGGCCGACCGAGGCTTCGCCTACGCCCAGGACGCCCCGCTCGACATGCGCATGGACCAGACGACCGGCATGAGCGCGGCCGAGGTCCTCAACACCTACCCGGCCGGCGAACTCGTCCGCATCCTGCGGGCGTACGGCGAGGAGAAGCAGGCCAAGCGGATCGTGTCGGCGGTCGTCCGCGAGCGCGAGCGGGAGCCGTTCACCAACAGCGCCCGGCTGGTCGAGCTGATCCGCGACGCGCTGCCGCAGGCCGCCAAGCGCACCGGCGGCAACCCGGCCAAGCGCACCTTCCAGGCCCTGCGCATCGAGGTCAACGGCGAGCTGTCGGTCCTGGAACGGGCGATCCCGGCGGCCGTGAAGGCCCTCGCCGTGGACGGCCGGATCGCCGTCCTGTCGTACCACTCGCTGGAGGACCGGCTGGTCAAGCAGGTGTTCGCGGCGGGCGCCGCCAACACCGCGCCGCCCGGCCTGCCGGTCGTACCGGAGCGCTACCAGCCCCGTCTGAAGCTCCTCACCCGCGGCGCCGAACTCCCCACGGAGGAAGAGATCGCCGAGAACCGGCGCGCCGCCCCCGCCCGGCTGCGGGGGGCGCAGCGGATCAGAGAGGACGAGGCGTGAGCACCCCGCGCGCGGCCGTACGCCCCGCGGCGGGGAAACGCGCCGGGGGAGCGCGGCGATGAGCGGGCGCGGCCCCCTCAAAGGGCGGGCCGCCCGGCTCGGCAAACTCATGCCGTCCGGGCCCAGTACGGCGGCCCGCACCCCCTTCGTGCTGCTCGTCGTGGCCCTGCTCGGCGGCGGCCTGATCAGCCTGCTGCTGCTCAACTCGGCGCTCAACCAGGGCTCGTTCCACCTCAGCGAGCTGAAGCGGAAGACCACCGAACTCACCGACGAGGAACAGGCCCTCCAGCGGGACGTGGACGACAGCGCCGCCCCCGACGCCCTGGAGCGCCGGGCCCGCGAACTCGGCATGGTGCCCGGCGACAGCCCCGCCTTCCTCGACCAGGACGGCAAGGTCGTCGGCGTCCCCACCGAGGCCCCC
Source organism: Streptomyces sp. NPDC046203 (assembly GCF_040646255.1). Taxonomy (NCBI): domain Bacteria; kingdom Bacillati; phylum Actinomycetota; class Actinomycetes; order Kitasatosporales; family Streptomycetaceae; genus Streptomyces; species Streptomyces sp. NPDC046203. Next base: position 96,938 of record NZ_JBEYZX010000009.1, read on the forward strand.
GCGCCCACGGCCCCGCCCGAAACAGCGCCCTCCCGGGACCTCTCCCCGGAACCCTCGCCCCGCCCGGCCGCGCCCGTCTTGGAGCCCCCGGCCGCCGACGCGACCCCGCCCGCCTCCGCCGCCCCGACGACCTCCGGCAGGTGACCCGTGCCGTCCAAGGAGCCCCCGCGCCGCCGCGTTCCCGGCCCCGCGCGCCCCGCCCCCCAGCGCCGCCCCGCGGCCTCCGGCAGATCCGGCCAGGGAGCAGCGGGCTCCTCGGGCCGGCCGTCCGGTAAGTCCCCGGGCGGCTCCGGACGGCGCCCGGCCCCGCCCCGCCGCCCCGCCGCCCGTCCCGCCGCCAAGGCGCGCACCATCCGGCTCGGCAGCCCCAAACCCCGCCTCCGGCTGGTCTCCTTCGGCCTGACCCTCGTCATGCTGGTCTTCGTCGTCCGGCTGCTCCAGGTCCAGGCCGTGGACGCGAGCGCGTACGCCGCCAAGGCCGAGAAGCACCGCTATCTGGAGTACACGCTCCCCGCCGACCGGGGCGAGATCACCGACCGGGCCGGGATCGCGCTGGCCGCCAGCGTCGACGCGTACGACATCACCGCCGACCCCAAGCTCTTCACGCCCGAGGACGCCAAGGTCAAGGACGCCCCCGAGCAGGCCGCCGCGCTCCTCGCGCCGGTGCTCGGCAAGGAGCCCGCCGAACTCGCGGCCAAACTCCGTACCCCCAAGTCCCGCTACACCGTCCTCGCCCGCAAGCAGACCCCGCAGGTCTGGAACCAGATCAAGGACCTGAAGAAGGTCTACGAGCAGAAGGCGGCGCCCGCGAACGGCGGCAACGGCGTCAACCTGCTCGGCGGGGTCCTCAGCGAGCCGGTCACCAAGCGCGTGTACCCGAACCGTGAACTCGCCGCCGGGATACTGGGATACGTCAACGCCGAGGGCCACGGTGCCGGCGGCGTGGAGACCATGCTCGACAAGGAGCTGTCCGGCAAGGACGGCAAGATCCGCTTCGCCCAGTCAGGCGGCCGCCGGGTGCCCACCGTCGGCTCCCAGGGCACCCCCGCCGTGCCCGGCTCCGACATCGAGCTGACCATCGACCGGGACATCCAGTGGGCCGCCCAGCAGGCCATCACCGACCAGGTGCGCGAGTCCCGGGCCGACCGCGGCTACGTCGTCGTCCAGGACACCCAGACCGGCGAGATCCTGGCCCTGGCCAACTCGCCCGGCTTCGACCCCAACGACCTGTCCGCGGCCAACTCCACCGCCATGGGCAACGCCGCCCTCCAGGACGCCTACGAGCCCGGCTCCACCAGCAAGGTGATGTCCATCGCCGCCGTCCTGGAAGAGGGGGCGGCCACCCCCGACACCCATGTCACCGTGCCCAACCGGCTGCACCGGGGCGACCGGCTGTTCCACGACGACATCGACCACCCCACCTGGTACCTGACCCTCAACGGCGTCCTGGCAAAGTCCAGCAACATCGGCACCATCCTCGCCACCGGCCAGCTCGGCAAGACGCAGCCCCAGTCCAACAAGGTCCTCTACGACTACCTGCGCAAGTTCGGCGTCGGCCGGCCCACCGGGCTCGGCTACCCGGGCGAGACCCCCGGCATCCTCGCCAAGCCGCAGGACTGGTCGACCTCGCAGCAGTACACGATCCCCTTCGGCCAGGGCCTGTCCCTCAACGCCGTCCAGGCCGCCTCCGTCTACTCGACCATCGCCAACGGCGGGACGCGCATCGAACCCACCCTGGTCCGCGGCACCAAGGGCCCCGACGGCCGCTTCACACCGGCGCCCGCACCGGAGCGCAACCGGGTCGTCAGCGAGAAGACCGCCACCACCCTCTCCCGGATGCTGGAGTCGGTCGTCGACGACCAGGAGGGCACCGGCACCAAGGCCGCCATCCCCGGCTACCGGGTCGCCGGCAAGACCGGAACCGCCAACCGGGTGGACCCCGAACTCGGCCGCTACAAGGGCTACACCGCCTCCTTCGCCGGGTTCGCCCCCGCCGACAAGCCCCGCGTCACCGTCTACTGCGCCATCCAGAACCCCACCAAGGGCAGCTACTTCGGCGGCCAGATCTGCGGCCCCATCTTCAAGAAGGTCATGGAGTTCTCGCTCAAGACCCTCCACGTTCCGCCGACCGGCAGCCGGCCCGCCCGGCTCCCGGTCCTGTTCACGCCGTGACACTCCGGGAGCACCAGTGACAACGATCACCCCACCTTTCGGGAACCAGGAAGGGCATCCCGGCGGCGCCGCCGACCGATTTAGCCCCCCGGCGGGTCAGCCCGGTACGCTCACCGCCGTGTCACACGCCGATCAGCACCGAACCACCCCGCCCCGCCCGGAGCGGCAGCGCCCCACACCCCTGGGCGACCTCGCCGCGCGACTGGGCACCGAGCCTCCCGCCGCCCAAGGCGGCATCGAGGTGTCGGGCATCACGCACGACTCGCGGGCCGTCCGCCCCGGCGACCTGTACGCGGCCCTCCCGGGGGCCCGCGCGCACGGCGCCGACTTCGTCGCCCAGGCCGCCGGCCTCGGCGCCGCGGCCGTCCTGACCGACCCGGCGGGCGCCGAGCGCGCCGCCGCGACCGGTCTGCCCGTCCTCGTCACCGGGGACCCGCGCGGCGCGATGGGCGACCTCGCCGCCGAGATCTACGGCCGGCCCGGTGCGGACCTCCTCCAGATCGGCATCACCGGAACCTCCGGCAAGACCACCACCGCCTACCTCGTCGAGGGCGGACTGCGCGGCGCGGGCAAGGCCACCGGCCTGGTCGGCACCGTCGAGATGCGCATCGGCGACGAGCGCATCAAGTCCGAGCGCACCACCCCCGAGGCCACCGACCTCCAGGCCCTGTTCGCGGTGATGCGCGAACGCGGCACCGAGGCCGTCGCCATGGAGGTCTCCAGCCACGCCCTCGTGCTCGGCCGGGTCGACGGCTGCGTCTTCGACGTCGCCGTCTTCAACAACCTGAGCCCGGAGCACATGGAGTTCCACTCCGACATGGAGGACTACTTCCAGGCCAAGGCGCGGCTGTTCACCCCGGAGCGCAGCCGGGTCGGCGTGGTCAACCTCGACGACGCCTACGGCCGCCGGCTCGCCGCCGAGGCGACCGTCCCGGTCGTCACCTTCTCCGCCGAGGGCAGCCCGGAAGCCGACTGGCGCGCCGAGGACGTCGTCAGCGGCATGGCCGACTCCACCTTCACGGCCGTCGGCCCGGAAGGGGTACGGATCGAGGCCACCGCCCCGCTGCCCGGCCCGTTCAACGTGGCCAACACCCTCGCCGCGATCGCCACCCTCGCCACCGCCGGCATCGACCCGAAGACGGCCGCCGACGGCGTCGCCGCCGTCCCCGGCGTGCCCGGCCGGCTGGAGAAGGTCGACGCCGGCCAGCCGTTCCTCGCCGTCGTCGACTACGCGCACAAGACCGACGCCGTCGAGTCCGTGCTGCGCTCGCTGCGCGAGGTCACCCCCGGCCGGCTGCACATCGTCATCGGCTGCGGCGGCGACCGCGACACCACCAAACGCGCCCCGATGGGCGCGGCGGCGGCCCGGCTCGCCGACACCGCCGTCCTCACCTCGGACAACCCGCGCTCCGAGGACCCCCTCGCCATCCTCACCGCGATGCTCACCGGCGCCGCCGCCGTCCCCGCCGCCGAACGCGGCGAGGTCCTCGTCGACGCCGACCGCGCCGCCGCCATCGCCGCGGCAGTCGCCCGGGCCGAGCCCGGCGACACCGTCCTGGTCGCGGGCAAGGGCCACGAGCAGGGCCAGGAAGTCGCCGGGGCCGTCCGCCCCTTCGACGACCGTCAGGTCCTGCGCGAGGCGATCGAACGCCGGCCGAGCCGGCCCGACGCCCCACGTGCCCCCGGCACCCAGGACGACGCTCACCGTCACCAGAACAGTCAGGGATGAAGCAGTGATCGCCCTCTCCCTCGCCGAGATCGCGGAAGTCGTCGGCGGGCAGCCGCACGACATACCGGATCCGGCCCGCCAGGTCACCGGCCCGGTCGTCATCGACTCCCGGGAGGTGAAGCCCGGCAGTCTCTTCGCCGCCTTCGCGGGCGAGCGGGTCGACGGCCACGACTACGCCGAGCGCGCCGTCGAGGCGGGTGCGGTGGCCGTACTCGCCACCCGCCCCGTCGGCGTGCCCGCGCTCGTCGTCGAGGACGTCCAGACCGCGCTCGGGGCCCTCGCCCGGTTCGTCGTCGAACGCCTCGGCACCGATGTCGTCGCCCTCACCGGCTCGGCCGGCAAGACCTCCACCAAGGACCTGATCGCCCAGGTCCTCCAGCACCACGCGCCCACCGTGTGGACGCCGGGCTCCCTCAACAACGAGATCGGTCTGCCGCTGACCGCGCTCACGGCCACCGCCGAGACCCGTCACCTCGTCCTGGAGATGGGCGCGCGGGGCATCGGTCACATCCGTTATCTGACGGGGCTGACCCCGCCGCGGATCGGTCTCGTACTGAACGTGGGCAGCGCCCACATCGGCGAGTTCGGCGGCCGTGAGCAGATCGCCCTGGCCAAGGGCGAGCTGGTCGAGTCCCTGCCGGCGGCCGAGGACGGCGGCGTCGCCGTCCTCAACGCCGACGACCCGCTCGTGCGCGCCATGGCCTCCCGTACCCGGGCGAAGGTCGTCCTGTTCGGCGAAGCGGACGAAGCGGCCGTACGTGCCGAGAACGTCCGTCTCACCGCCACCGGACAGCCCGCTTTCCGGCTTCACACACCCACCGGGTGCAGCGACGTGACGCTGCGCCTGTACGGTGAGCACCACGTGTCGAACGCGCTCGCCGCGGCAGCCGTAGCCCATGAGCTCGGTATGTCCGCCGCGGAGATCGCCACCGCGCTTTCCGAGGCAGGCACCCTGTCGCGCTGGCGCATGGAGGTCACCGAGCGTCCGGACGGCGTGACGATCGTCAACGACGCCTACAACGCGAACCCCGAGTCCATGCGAGCCGCCCTGCGCGCGCTCGCGGCCATGGGCAGGTCTGGACAGGCCGAGGGATCCCGTACGTGGGCGGTGCTCGGCCCGATGGCCGAGCTCGGTGACGAGGCGCTCGCCGAGCACGACGCGGTCGGACGGCTCGCCGTCCGGCTCAACGTCAGCAAGCTCGTCGCGGTCGGGGGCAGGGAAGCGTCCTGGCTGCAACTGGGCGCCTATAACGAGGGTTCGTGGGGTGAGGAGTCGGTGCACGTGTCCGACGCGCAGGCGGCGATCGACCTGCTGCGCAGTGAGCTGCGGCCGGGGGACATCGTCCTGGTGAAGGCATCCAGGTCGGTGGGTCTGGAGCGGGTCGCCCTGGCACTGCTCGAGAACACCGGCGAGGGCGAGGTCGCCGGCCGATGAGGCAGATCCTCTTCGCGGGGGCCATCGGGCTCTTCCTGACCCTGATCGGCACCCCGCTGCTCATCAAGCTGCTCGCCCGCAAGGGATACGGCCAGTTCATCCGCGACGACGGCCCGCGCGGCCACGCCGGGAAGAAGGGCACGCCCACCATGGGCGGCATCTCCTTCATCCTGGCCACCCTCATCGCGTACGCCCTGGCCAAGGTCATCACCGGCGAGGACCCGACCTACTCGGGTGTCCTGGTGCTGTTCCTGATGGCCGGTATGGGTCTGGTCGGCTTCCTCGACGACTACATCAAGATCGTCAAGCAGCGTTCGCTGGGTCTGCGGGCCAAGGCGAAGATGGCCGGACAGCTGATCGTCGGCATCGCGTTCGCCGTGCTGTCGCTCCAGTTCGCCGATCTGCGCGGCAACACCCCGGCGTCCATGAAGCTGTCCTTCATCACGGACTTCGGCTGGTCGATCGGCCCGGTCCTGTTCGTGGTCTGGGCGCTCTTCATGATCCTGGCCATGTCCAACGGCGTGAACCTGACGGACGGTCTGGACGGCCTGGCCACCGGCGCGTCGGTGATGGTCTTCGGTGCCTACACCTTCATCGGTCTGTGGCAGTTCCAGGAGTCGTGCGCCAACGCCATGACCCTGACCAACCCGAACGCCTGCTTCGAGGTCCGTGATCCGCTCGACCTCGCGGTCGTCGCCTCCGCCCTGATGGGCGCCTGCTTCGGCTTCCTGTGGTGGAACACCTCGCCCGCCAAGATCTTCATGGGCGACACCGGTTCGCTGGCCCTCGGCGGCGCGCTCGCGGGTCTCGCGATCTGCTCGCGCACCGAGCTGCTGATCGCCGTCCTCGGCGGCCTCTTCGTGATGATCACCATGTCCGTGGTCATCCAGGTCGGCTCCTTCAAGATGACCCGCAAGCGGGTCTTCCGGATGGCGCCACTCCAGCACCACTTCGAACTCAAGGGCTGGTCGGAAGTCCTGGTCGTCGTACGGTTCTGGATCATCCAGGGCATGTGCGTCATCGTCGGCCTGGGCATCTTCTACGCGGGATGGGCATCCGAAAAGTGAGCGAACAGCCGGACTGGCAGGGCAAGCGGGTCACCGTCGCGGGGCTCGGCGTGAGCGGCGTTCCCGCCGCCCGTGCCCTGCGGGCCAGGGGCGCGGTCGTCACGGTCGTCAACGACGGCGACGACGAGCGCTCCCGGGCCCAGGCGGCCGAGCTGGAGGCGGCCGGGATCACCGTCCGCCTCGGCGACGGCGCGACCCTGCCGACCGGCACCGAGCTCGTCGTCACCGCCCCCGGCTGGCAGCCCGACAAGCCCCTGTTCCGGGCCGCCGCCGAGGCGGGCGTGGAGATCTGGGGCGACGTCGAACTGGCCTGGCGGCTGCGGGGCCCGGACGCGGCCCCGTGGCTCGCGGTCACCGGCACCAACGGCAAGACCACGACCGTACGGATGCTCGCCTCGATCCTCGAAGCGGCCGGTCTCAAGACCGCCGCCGTCGGGAACATCGGCGTCTCCCTCCTCGACGCCGTCCTCGGCGAGGAGAAGTACGACGTGCTCGCGGTGGAGCTCTCCAGCTACCAGCTGCACTGGGCGCCCTCGCTGCGCGCCCACTCGGGCGCCGTGCTCAACCTGGCGCCCGACCACCTCGACTGGCACGGCTCGATGGAGGCGTACGCCGCCGACAAGGGCCGGATCTACGAGGGCAACACGGTCGCCTGCGTCTACAACGTGGCCGACCGGGCCACCGAGGACCTGGTGCGCGAGGCGGACGTCGAGGAGGGCTGCCGGGCCATCGGTTTCACCCTCGGCACGCCCGGCCCCTCGGAGCTCGGCGTCGTCGAGGGCATCCTCGTCGACCGCGCCTTCGTCGCGGACCGGCAGAAGAACGCCCAGGAACTCGCCGAGGTCGCCGACGTCCAGCCGCCGGCCCCGCACAACATCGCCAACGCGCTCGCCGCGGCCGCCCTCGCCCGCGCCTTCGGCGTGGCGCCGCAGGCCGTACGGGACGGACTGCGGGCCTTCCGGCCCGACCCGCACCGCATCGAACTGGTCGAGGAGATCGAGGGCGTGGCCTACGTCGACGACTCCAAGGCCACCAACACCCACGCCGCGGAAGCCTCGTTGGCGTCCTACGACCCGATCGTCTGGATCGCCGGCGGCCTCGCCAAGGGCGCGTCCTTCGACGAGCTCGTCCAGGCGTCGGCGAAGCGGCTGCGCGCGGTCGTCCTGATGGGCAAGGAGCGCGGACTGATCCGCGAAGCCCTGGCGCGACACGCCCCCGAGGTCCCGGTCGTCGACCTCGACCGGACCGACACTGGGGCGATGTCCGCGGCCGTCCAGGAGGCGGCGGCGCTCGCCCGGCCGGGGGACACGGTCCTGCTGGCCCCGGCCTGTGCCTCGATGGACATGTTCGCCAATTACAACAAGCGCGGCGAGGCGTTCGCGGACGCCGTCCGCTCGCTCGCCGCGACCGGGCGCGCCTGACCTGACCAGTGACAAGGTCCCGGCCGCGGGCCGGGCACGACTGGAGGGGGCAGCGAGCATGCCGAGCAGAACCGCCGGGCCGCGCAAGGCCGCCGCGAAACGCGGCGGCCCCGCTCCCGTGCCGCCGCGGCCGGCCCGCCGTACGCGCGGCGGCCGGGGCGGGGTGCGCGGGCTCCGTGAGCGGGTCATGCGGGCCTGGGACCGGCCGCTCACGGCGTATTACGTGATCATCGGTGCGGGACTGCTCATCACCACGCTCGGCCTGGTGATGGTCTATTCCGCCTCGATGATCACGGCGCTCCGCTACGACCTGGTGCCCTCGTACTTCTTCCGCAAACAGTTCTTCGCGGCGCTGCTCGGCGCGGGACTGCTCCTGGCGGCCTCCCGGATGCCGGTGAAGCTGCACCGGGCGCTCGCGTACCCGATCCTGGTCGGCGCCATCTTCCTGATGGTGCTGGTCCAGGTGCCGGGGATAGGCGTCGCGGTCGGCGGCAACCAGAACTGGATCTCGCTCGGCGGCCCGTTCATGCTCCAGCCCAGCGAGTTCGGCAAGCTGGCGCTGATCCTGTGGGGGGCCGATCTGCTGGCCCGCAAACAGGACATGAAGCTGCTCGTCCAGTGGAAACACATGCTGGTCCCGCTGGTCCCGGGCACCTTCCTGCTGCTCGGCCTGATCATGCTGGGCGGCGACATGGGCACCGCCATCATCCTCACGGCCATCCTGTTCGGCCTGTTGTGGACGGCCGGCGCGCCCACCCGGCTGTTCGTCGGGGTGCTCGCCGTGGCCAGTGCCATCGGCGCCCTGCTGATCAAGACCAGCCCCCACCGGATGGAACGCTTCCAGTGCCTCGGCGCCAGCGACCCGGGCGGCGCGGGCGACCCCTGCTGGCAGGCCGCGCACGGGATCTACGCGCTGGCCTCCGGCGGATGGTTCGGATCCGGGCTTGGTGCGAGTGTGGAAAAATGGGGTCAACTCCCCGAAGCGCACACCGACTTCATCTTCGCCGTCACCGGGGAGGAACTGGGTCTGGCGGGGACGCTGTCGGTACTCGCCCTGTTCGCGGCTCTAGGCTATGCGGGTATCCGCGTGGCCGGAGGTACGGAAGACCCCTTCGTCAGGTATGCCGCGGGAGGCGTGACCACCTGGATCACGGCGCAGGCCGTGATCAATGTCGGTGCGGTGCTCGGTCTGCTGCCGATCGCCGGAGTCCCCCTCCCGCTGTTCTCCTACGGGGGCTCTGCCCTGCTGCCGACCATGTTCGCCGTCGGGCTGCTGATCGCTTTCGCGCGTCAGGAACCCGCCGCGAAAGCGGCCCTGGCCATCCGCCCCCACTGGGGCGAGCGGGCCGGGGGGAGATGGAAGTCGATGCGACGGCGCGTCAAGAAGCGTCCGTCCGGAGAGCGGTGAATTTCGGTGCATGTCGTCCTCGCCGGCGGAGGTACCGCCGGCCACATCGAGCCCGCGCTCGCCCTCGCGGATGCCCTGCGCAGGCGTGACCCCTCGGTGGGGATCACGGCGCTGGGCACGGAGCGCGGCCTGGAGACCCGGCTGGTGCCCGAGCGGGGCTACGAGCTGGCGCTCATCCCGGCCGTGCCGCTGCCGCGCAAGCCGACGCCCGAACTGCTCACCGTCCCCGGGCGGCTGCGCGGCACCATCAAGGCCGCCGAGCAGGTCCTGGAGCGTACCCAGGCGGACTGCGTGGTCGGCTTCGGCGGCTACGTGGCCCTGCCGGGCTATCTGGCCGCCAAGCGGCTCGGGGTGCCGATCGTGGTCCACGAGGCCAACGCCCGGCCCGGACTGGCCAACAAGATCGGCTCCCGGTTCGCCGCCGGTGTCGCCGTGGCCACCCCGGACTCCAAGCTGCGCGACGCCCGTTACATCGGCATCCCGCTGCGCTACACCATCGCGACCCTCGACCGGGCCCGGGTCCGCCCGGAGGCGCGCGCCGCGTTCGGTCTCGACCCGAACCTGCCGACGCTGCTGGTCTCCGGCGGCTCGCAGGGCGCCCGCCGCCTCAACGAGGTGGTCCAGCAGGTCGCTCCGGTGCTCCAGCGCTCGGGCATCCAGATCCTGCACGCGGTCGGCCCGAAGAACGAGGTGCCGCGTGTCGACAACATGCCCGGAATGCCGCCGTACGTGCCGGTACCGTACGTGGACCGGATGGACCTCGCGTACGCCGCGGCCGACATGATGCTCTGCCGCGCGGGCGCGATGACCGTCGCCGAGCTCTCCGCCGTCGGACTGCCGGCCGCCTATGTCCCGCTGCCGATCGGCAACGGCGAACAGCGGCTCAACGCCCAGCCGGTGGTCAAGGCGGGCGGTGGACTCCTCGTCGACGACGCGGAACTGACGCCGCAGTGGGTGCAGGGCAACGTCCTGCCCGTACTGGCCGATCCGCACCGGCTGTACGAGATGTCCCGCTCCGCCGCCGAGTTCGGCCGCCGGGACGCCGACGAGCTGCTGGTCGGCATGGTGTACGAGGCGATCGCCGCCCGCCGCTGACGGCGAACGGATCGAAGGGGCGTGCGGCTGTCGGAGATTCTTTCGACGGCCGCATCGGTACCCCGGCGGCGCCAAGGGCGCGACGAGCGAGGGAGAAGCTGTGGCGGCTGGAACCGCGACCGGCGGGAAACGGCGCCCCGGCGCCTCCGAAAGGCCGTCAGGGCGGCCCTCCGGGCCGGGCGTCCGGGGTTTTCGGCGCCCCGGCCCGCGCGCGCTCCTGATCGGCTTCGGCGCCCTGGTCCTGGTGGCCGGCGGCGTCTGGGCGCTGTACGGCTCCACCTGGCTGCGCGCGGAGAAGGTGACCACGACCGGCACGGAGGTGCTCACCCCCGGCGAGGTCGAGCGTGTCGCGGCCGTTCCGCTCGGCGCGCCGCTCGTGTCGGTCGACACGTCGGCCATCGAGGCGCGGCTGCGTCAACGGCTGCCGCGGATCGACGAGGTGGAGGTCGTCCGGTCATGGCCGCACGGAATCGGTCTGAATGTGACCGAACGTCATCCGGTTCTGCTGCTGGAAAAGGGCCGAAAGTTCATCGAAGTGGACTCCGGGGGAGTGCGGTTCGCCACCGTCGCGACCCCGCCCCGCGGTGTCCCCCGGCTCGTCCTCGACGTGGCCGAGTCGCCCAGTCTGCGGCGTTTCGACGCCGACCGGCTGCTGAGGACGGCGGTAGGCGTGACGGGCGAACTCCCGGAGAAAATCGCCCAAGACGTCCGTGTCGTCCGGATTACCTCCTTCGACTCCATCACTCTGGAGCTCGGCAGGGGTCGCAGCGTCTTCTGGGGCAGCGGCGAGCACGGGCAGGTCAAGGCCCGGGTGCTCACCGCGCTCATGAAGGCGACGCCCAAAGCGGGACACTTCGACGTAAGTGCCCCCACCGCACCCGCCTCTTCGAGGAGTTGACGCCCATCACCGCTGGCCAGCACCCTGGTTGGCCAGCGCTACGGGTGATCACATAGGGTGAAAAGAAAAACGGGAGGTTCGGCGTGTTCGTTGAACGGGCGCCACTTGTCGACTTAGTGTCCTGTTCGGAAGAGTCCAGCGAACAGAGACACTGGTAACCCTAAACTTCAACGTTAGGGTTTGGGTCGGCGTTCCGGACCGCCCCAATCGGCATCCGTCGTCGCGGCGCGCTTACCACCGCGAAGCGGCGACACGTAACTCGAGGCGAGAGGCCTTCGACGTGGCAGCACCGCAGAACTACCTCGCAGTCATCAAGGTCATCGGTGTCGGCGGCGGTGGTGTCAATGCCATCAACCGAATGATCGAGGTCGGCCTCAAGGGCGTCGAGTTCATCGCCATCAACACCGACGCTCAGGCGCTGTTGATGAGCGACGCCGACGTGAAGCTCGACGTCGGCCGTGAACTCACCCGCGGTCTCGGGGCCGGGGCCAACCCGGCGGTCGGCCGCAAGGCGGCAGAGGACCACCGTGAGGAGATCGAGGAGGTCCTCAAGGGGGCCGACATGGTCTTCGTCACCGCCGGCGAGGGCGGCGGCACCGGCACCGGCGGCGCCCCCGTCGTCGCCAACATCGCGCGCTCGCTCGGCGCCCTGACGATCGGTGTGGTCACCCGCCCGTTCACCTTCGAGGGCCGCCGTCGCGCCAACCAGGCGGAGGACGGCATCGCCGAGCTCCGCGAAGAGGTCGACACCCTCATCGTCATCCCGAACGACCGGCTGCTGTCCATCTCGGACCGCCAGGTGTCCGTGCTCGACGCCTTCAAGTCGGCCGACCAGGTGCTCCTCAGCGGCGTCCAGGGCATCACCGACCTCATCACCACCCCGGGTCTGATCAACCTCGACTTCGCCGACGTCAAGTCGGTCATGTCCGAGGCCGGTTCGGCCCTGATGGGCATCGGCTCCGCCCGCGGCGACGACCGCGCGGTGGCCGCCGCGGAGATGGCGATCTCCTCGCCGCTCCTGGAGGCGTCCATCGACGGCGCCCGCGGTGTGCTGCTCTCCATCTCCGGCGGCAGCGACCTCGGTCTCTTCGAGATCAACGAGGCCGCCCAGCTGGTGAGCGAGGCCGCCCACCCGGAGGCGAACATCATCTTCGGCGCCGTCATCGACGACGCCCTCGGCGACGAGGTCCGGGTCACCGTCATCGCGGCCGGCTTCGACGGCGGCCAGCCGCCGGCCCGCCGGGACAACATCATCGGCTCGGCCTCCAGCAAGCGCGAGGAGCCCGCCCCGGCCCCCCGCGCCGCCGAGCCGGCCCGCCCGCTGGGCGGCCTCGGCACGGTGACCCCGCGCGAGGAGCCCGTCCCGGTCCAGTCCGAGCCGGTGCGCCAGGCGAGCGAGAGCTCGCTGCCGCCCGTCGCCCCGCCGGTGGTCCCGCCGGCCCGTCCGTACCCGGACACCTCGGCCGAAGAGCTGGATGTCCCGGACTTCTTGAAGTGATAGGGCAGCGTTACGACACGAGCGGCGCCCACTTCGCCTTCACCGACCGGTGGGGCGGGGTGAGCGCCGTTCCGTACGAGGAGCTCAACCTCGGCGGCGCGGTCGGCGACGACCCGGACACGGTCCGGGCCAACCGCGCGCGGGCCGCCGGGGAGCTGGGCCTGGACCCGGCGCGGGTCGTCTGGATGAACCAGGTGCACGGCGCCGACGTCGCCGAGGTCGAAGGACCTTGGCCGACGGAGCGTGAGATCCCGTGCGTGGACGCCCTCGTGACGTCCCGTCCGGGCCTCGCACTCGCCGTCCTCACCGCCGACTGCGTTCCCGTCCTCCTCGCCGACCCGGTCGCCGGGGTGGTCGCCGCGGCCCACGCCGGACGTCCCGGCATGGTCGCCGGGGTGGTCCCCGCCGCCGTCGAGGCGATGCGGAAGCGGGGTGCCGATCCCGCCCGGATCGTCGCCCGCACCGGGCCCGCGGTCTGCGGCCGTTGCTACGAGGTGCCCGAGGCGATGCGTGCCGAGGTCGCCGCCGTGGAACCGGCCGCGTACGCGGAGACCTCCTGGGGCACCCCGGCCGTCGACGTGGCCGCCGGAGTCCGCGCCCAGTTGGAGCGGCTCGGCGTACGGGACGTCGCGGACGCCGGGGTGTGCACCCTGGAATCCCGTGACCACTACTCGTACCGCCGCGACCGCACCACGGGGCGACTCGCGGGATATGTCTGGCTGGACCCGAAGTCTCCTCGCTGAACGGGATCCGGCGCCCCCGCGGGCACCGTCCGCGGGGGAGGCACTCCCCGGCGTACCGCATCCCCGCAGACCCTTCTATTCCTTCTCCGGACCCCTTCTCCCGGGGGACCGCACCCCGAACCTCCCGCAGGAATGAGCTGATGACGGACCGCAAGGCGGAACTCGCCGCGAACCTCGCCCGGGTCGAGGAGCGCATCGCCGCCGCGTGCGCCGCCGCCGGGCGCGCGCGGGAGGAGGTGACCCTCGTCGTGGTCACCAAGACCTACCCCGCGAGCGATGTGCGATTCCTGTACGAACTCGGTGTGCGGCAGGTGGCCGAGAACCGGGACCAGGACGCGGCGCCGAAGGCCGCCGCGTGCGCGGATCTCGACCTCGACTGGCATTTCGTGGGTCAGTTGCAGACCAATAAGGTCCGCTCCGTGGTGGGTTATGCCGATGTGGTGCAGTCCGTCGACCGTTTGAAGCTGGTTTCCGCTCTGTCCGCGGCCGCCGTGAAGGCGGAGCGCGAACTGGGCTGTCTGATCCAGGTCGCCCTCGACGCCGAGGCCGGCGGGCGGGGCGACCGGGGCGGGGTGAGCCCCGACGGGATCGAGGAGTTGGCCGCCGCGGTGGACGCCGCGCCCGGACTGCGGCTCGGTGGACTGATGACCGTCGCACCGCTGGCCGGCCCGTACGCGGGCCGGCAACGGGCCGCCTTCGAGCGGCTCATGGATTTGTCGACTGCGCTGCGCGCGACCCGCCCGGCTGCGAACATGGTGTCAGCGGGGATGAGCGGGGACCTCGAAGAGGCCGTGGCGGCCGGTGCGACACATGTGCGCGTCGGTACTGCGGTGCTCGGAGTCCGTCCGAAGCTCGGGTAACGTCGCGAAGAGTCGGACCACAGCAGAAAATATGGTCAATCCGCCGAGGGGCGGGTGGACTCGTGGATCGCGGGCACTTGGTGACACTGCGACATTCGGTTAGGCGATCCACCACAGAGCGGAGGATGCGGAGATATGGCCGGCGCGATGCGCAAGATGGCGGTCTACCTCGGCCTCGTGGAGGACGATGGTTACGACGGCCGGGGGTTCGACCCCGACGACGACTTCGAACCCGAGTTGGAGCCGGAGCCCGAGCGCGACCGGCGCCACCACCAGCCGCCGCGGCAGGTGGAACGGGAGGAGCCGGCGCGCGTGGTGACGCCGCCCGCCCCCCGTGAGCCGGTGTCCCGTTCTGTACCGGTAACGGCAGAGAGCGTGCGCCCGGCCCGAATTGCCCCCGTGGCATCCATCACACCCGAACGTCCGAGCCTGGAGAAGAACGCGCCGGTGATCATGCCCAAGGTCGTGTCCGAGCGGGAGCCTTACCGCATCACCACTCTGCACCCGCGGACCTACAACGAGGCCCGTACCATCGGGGAACACTTCCGTGAGGGCACTCCGGTGATCATGAACCTCACGGAGATGGACGATACGGATGCGAAGCGACTTGTCGACTTCGCCGCCGGACTCGTCTTCGGTCTCCATGGCAGCATTGAGCGCGTGACGCAGAAGGTGTTCCTGTTGTCGCCTGCTAACGTCGATGTCACGGCGGAGGACAAGGCCCGTATCGCAGAGGGCGGATTCTTCAACCAGAGCTGAGAGCACGAGACCGAGAACGGCCGGCCGCGACACCGCGGCCGGACAAGTGAGAGCACGAAAGTCAGGGGAGAGGGAACCGCGGGATGGGCGTTGCGCTACAGGTGGTCTACATCGCGCTGATGTGCTTCCTGGTCCTCCTGATCCTCCGACTGGTCATGGACTACGTCTTCCAGTTCGCCCGTTCCTGGCGACCCGGCAAGGCGATGGTGGTCATTCTGGAAGCCACCTACACCGTCACCGATCCACCGCTCAAGCTTCTTCGGCGGCTCATCCCGCCGTTGCGTCTCGGGGGCGTGGCACTCGACCTGTCCTTCTTCGTTCTAATGATCATCGTTTTCATCCTGATTCGCGTCGTTGAGGGTTTCGCGCGGTGAGAATGGGGTGAATGTGGACGATACGGTCTTGCCGACTGCCGACGACTACGTAGAGGTGAAGAAGAGATGCCGCTGACTCCTGAGGACGTGCGGAACAAGCAGTTCACGACCGTCCGCCTTCGAGAAGGCTATGACGAGGACGAGGTGGATGCCTTCCTCGACGAGGTCGAAGCCGAACTGACCAAACTGCTCCGCGAGAACGAGGACCTGCGCGCCAAGCTGGCCGCCGCCACGCGTGCCGCCGCGCAGAGTCAGCAGCAGCAGAGCATGCGCAAGCCTCCCGAGCAGCCGGAGCGTCCCGGACCCGGCGGACCCGGGGCTCCCGTGCCCGCCGCCATATCGGGCCCGCCGGTACAGCAGCAGCCGCAGATGGGCCCGCCGCAGCTGCCGTCCGGTGCTCCCCAGCTTCCCCCCGGCCCCGGCCAGATGCAGGGCGGCCCGATGGGCCCCGGTCCCGGTCAGATGCAGGGCGGCCAGATGCAGGGTGGCCCGATGGGCCCCGGCCCCGGCCAGATGCAGGGCGGCCCCATGGGCCCCGGCCCGGGTCAGATGCAGGGCGGCCAGATGCAGGGTGGCCCGATGGGCCCCGGCCAGATGCAGGGCGGTCAGATGCAGGGCGGCCCCATGGGTCACCCGCAGCAGCAGCCGCCGATGCCGCCGCAGGCCCAGGGTCCGGGCGGCGACAGCGCCGCGCGTGTCCTGTCGCTGGCTCAGCAGACCGCCGACCAGGCGATCGCGGAGGCCCGTTCCGAGGCCAACAAGATCGTCGGCGAGGCCCGTTCGCGCGCCGAGGGCCTGGAGCGGGACGCCCGCGCCAAGGCCGACGCGCTGGAGCGGGACGCGCAGGAGAAGCACCGCGTCGCGATGGGCTCCCTGGAGTCCGCCCGCGCCACCCTCGAGCGCAAGGTCGAGGACCTGCGGGGCTTCGAGCGTGAGTACCGGACCCGCCTGAAGTCGTACCTCGAGTCCCAGCTGCGTCAGCTGGAGACCCAGGCCGACGACTCGCTGGCCCCGCCGCGCAGCCCGGCGGCCCCCTCGCTGCCGCCGTCGCCCTCCATGGCTCCGGCGGGCGCGGGAGCGCCGTCCTACGGCGGCAACAACGCGATGGCCGGCGGCCCTTCGTACGGCGGACAGCAGCAGATGTCCCCGGCGATGACCCAGCCGATGGCACCGGTGCGGCCGCAGGCGCCGCAGCCGATGCAGCAGGCGCCGGCGCCGATGCGCGGGTTCCTGATCGACGAGGACGACAACTGAGGGCGGCGGAGCCGCGCGTGAGCGCGTAGCCGTCGGCGGCAGTCGTTGAAGGACCGGCCCCTTGGGGGGTCGGTCCTTCGGCGTTTCTGGGGGTTCGGGGGTGGGGCGCTGCGCTGTGCTGTGGGGGTGGGGTGGTGCGGGGGCGCTGCGGCTTTGCGGGTGGGGGTTGCGTGGTGGTGGCGGGGCGTGCGGGGGCGCGGTCGGGGTTGCGGGGTGGTGCGCTGGGGTTTGTGGTGGGGGCGCGTGGGCCGGTCCGGGGGTCGTGTTCTGCACTGCATGATTTACGGCGCGGAGCCCTCACTTGTGCGTAAAGCGTTCTTTTTCCGCGCCACAAATCACGCTTTACGTTTCGAACACGACCCCCTTCCCGGCCCCCGCTCCCGTCGCTGTCTCTCCGCGCACCACCCCGCACCCCTTCCGCTTGAGTGGGGGATGGGGGTGGGTGCCGCCAGTTGGGTGGGAGGGAGGTGGGTGGGGGTGGCTGTGGTGGGGGCCTTGCCGGTTGTGTGTGGGGGGATTTCCGATTTTTTGGGGGCCCGGGATATGCGAAAGGCCCGGCCCCACCTTTGTCTTGTGGTGGGGGCGGGCCTTTCGCTGGTGTGGTTACGCCTTGCGGAGGCGGAACGTGAGGGACAGGCCCTCGTCCTCGAACGCGGTGCCGTACGTGGTGTCGGCCTCGCCCTCGGCGTAGTCCGTCGCCAGGACCTCGTCGGCGATGAGGCCGGCGTGGGCCGTCAGGGCCTCCGTGGTCTCCGGGGAGGTGGAGGTCCAGCGCAGGGCGATGCGGTCCGCGACGTCGAGGCCGCTGTTCTTGCGGGCCTCCTGGATCAGGCGGATCGCGTCACGGGCCAGGCCCGCCTTGCGGAGTTCCGGGGTGATCTCCAGGTCCAGGGCGACCGTGGCGCCCGAGTCGGAGGCGACCGACCAGCCCTCGCGCGGGGTCTCGGTGATGATGACCTCCTCGGCGGTGAGGAGGATCGTCTCGCCGCCCACCTCCAGCGGGGCCTCGCCGGAGCGCAGGGCCAGGGCGAGGGCCGCCGCGTCCGCCGCCGCGACCGCCTTGGCCACGTCCTGGACGCCCTTGCCGAAACGCTTGCCCAGCGCGCGGAAGTTGGCCTTGGCGGTGGTGTCGACGAGCGAGCCGCCGACCTCGGAGAGGGAGGCCAGAGAGGAGACGTTCAGCTCCTCCGTGATCTGGGCCTGGAGCTCCGGGGTCAGGTCCGCGAAGCCGGTCGCCGCGACCAGGGCGCGGGACAGCGGCTGACGGGTCTTCACGCCCGACTCGGCGCGGGTGGCGCGGCCGAGCTCGACCAGCCGGCGGACCAGCAGCATCCGCTCCGACAGCACCGGGTCGACCAGGGCGGCGTCCGCCTCGGGCCACGAGGCCAGGTGGACGGACTCCGGGGCGTCCGAGGTCACCGGGACCACCAGGTCCTGCCACACGCGCTCGGTGATGAACGGGGTCAGCGGGGCCATCAGCCGCGTGACCGTCTCCACGACCTCGTGCAGGGTGCGCAGCGCGGCCTTGTCGCCCTGCCAGAAGCGGCGGCGGGAGCGGCGGACGTACCAGTTCGACAGGTCGTCGACGAACGCCGAGAGCAGCTTGCCGGTCCGCTGGGTGTCGTACGCCTCCATCGCCTCGGTGGCCTCGGCCACCAGCGTGTTCAGCTCGCCGAGCAGCCAGCGGTCGAGGACCGGGCGGTCGGCCGGGGCCGGGTCGGCCGCGGAGGGGGCCCAGCCGGACGTACGGGCGTACAGCGCCTGGAAGGCGACCGTGTTCCAGTACGTCAGGAGGGTCTTGCGGACGACCTCCTGGATGGTGCCGTGGCCCACCCGGCGGGCCGCCCACGGCGAGCCGCCGGCCGCCATGAACCAGCGCACCGCGTCGGCGCCGTGCTGGTCCATCAGCGGGATCGGCTGGAGGATGTTGCCCAGGTGCTTGGACATCTTGCGGCCGTCCTCGGCGAGGATGTGGCCGAGGCAGACCACGTTCTCGTACGAGGACTTGTCGAAGACGAGCGTGCCGACCGCCATCAGCGTGTAGAACCAGCCGCGGGTCTGGTCGATCGCCTCGGAGATGAACTGCGCCGGGTAGCGGCGCTCGAACAGCTCCTTGTTCTGGTACGGGTAGCCGTGCTGCGCGAACGGCATGGAACCCGAGTCGTACCAGGCGTCGATGACCTCGGGCACGCGCACCGCTTCGAGGGAACAGCCCTCGGCCGGGCACGTGAAGGTGACGGCGTCGATGTACGGGCGGTGCGGGTCGAGCTCCGACTGGTCGGTGCCGGTCAGCTCGGTCAGCTCCGCGCGCGAGCCCACGCACGTGAGGTGGTCGTCGGCGCAGCGCCAGATGGGCAGCGGGGTGCCCCAGTAGCGGTTGCGGGACAGCGCCCAGTCGATGTTGTTGTTCAGCCAGTCGCCGAAGCGGCCGTGCTTGACCGAGTCCGGGAACCAGTTGGTCTTCTCGTTCTCTTCGAGAAGGCGGTCCTTCACGGCGGTCGTACGGATGTACCAGGACGGCTGCGCGTAGTAGAGCAGGGCCGTGTGGCAGCGCCAGCAGTGCGGGTAGCTGTGCTCGTACGCGATGTGCTTGAAGAGCACCCCGCGCGTGTCCAGGTCGGCGGTCAGCGCCTCGTCGGCCTTCTTGAAGAAGACGCCGCCGACCAGCGGGATGTCCTCCTCGAAGGTGCCGTCGGGGCGGACCGGGTTGACGACCGGCAGGCCGTAGGCGCGGCAGACCTTGAGGTCGTCCTCGCCGAAGGCGGGGGACTGGTGGACCAGACCCGTACCGTCCTCGGTCGTCACGTACTCGGCGTTGACGACGTAGTGCGCCGGCTCGGTGAACTCGACGAACTCGAAGGGACGCTGGTAGGTCCAGCGCTCCATCTCGGCGCCGGTGAAGGACTCGCCGGTGGTCACCCAGCCCTCGCCGAGCGCCTTGTCGAGCAGCGGCTCGGCGACGACGACGCGCTCGTCGCCGTCGGTGGCGACCACGTACGTCACCTCGGGGTGGGCGGCGACGGCCGTGTTGGACACCAGGGTCCACGGGGTGGTCGTCCACACCAGGAGCGCGGCCTTGCCGGCGAGCGGGCCGGAGGTCAGCGGGAAGCGGACGTAGACGGACGGGTCGACGACCGTCTCGTAGCCCTGCGCCAGCTCGTGGTCGGACAGGCCGGTGCCGCAGCGCGGGCACCAGGGGGCGACGCGGTGGTCCTGGACCAGCAGGCCCTTGTCGAAGATGGTCTTCAGCGACCACCAGACCGACTCGATGTACGAGGGGTCCATGGTGCGGTACGCGTCGTCCATGTCGACCCAGTAGCCCATACGGCTGGTCAGCTCGGCGAACGCGTCGGTGTGCCGGGTCACGGACTCGCGGCACTTGGCGTTGAACTCGGCGATGCCGTACGCCTCGATGTCCTTCTTGCCGGCGAAGCCCAGCTCCTTCTCGACCGCCAGCTCGACGGGCAGGCCGTGGCAGTCCCAGCCGGCCTTGCGGGCGACGTGGTAGCCGCGCATCGTGCGGAAGCGGGGGAAGACGTCCTTGAAGACGCGGGCCTCGATGTGGTGGGCGCCCGGCATGCCGTTCGCGGTCGGGGGGCCCTCGTAGAACACCCACTCGGGGCGTCCCTCGGACTGCTCCAGACTCTTGGCGAAGACCTTGTTGTCGCGCCAGAAGTCGAGCACGCCGTGCTCGAGCGCGGGCAGGTCTACCTGGGCGGGTACCTGGCGGTACTGCGAAGACATCGATCTTCCTCCGGCGGATGTGATGTGCCACGTTTCCGTCCGGAGGGACGAGAGCCTCGGCTCCCGCGGTACCACCCTCCTTGGCCACGGACACGACCGCGTCCGAAGCCCCCTCATTGGGGTCGCGACACCGGGTCTACTCGCCGTGGGTCCGCCACGGCTTTCTTCCGGCAGCTCCGGGGTGATGCTTCACATCGGGCACGCCCCCGGGCTCGCACCGTCCCCGGGTCGCTCATGGCTGCGTACGACGCTACTCGTCCCCATCCAAGCCTTTCGCTCCGCCCAGTGTACGGGGCCGGGCGCGGGTCGGCCGACTCGATTTCCGGCGGGTGGCGGGCACGGGCGGGGCCCCGGGCGCGTCCCCGGCCGTGTCCGGTCCGGCGTGACCCGAATGGCGACACCGCCCCGGACGGACTTCGGCGGCGGCCGTACGGGGGAGCGGTGCCGGGACGGCCCGCCCGTGCGCCGGGTGCGGCCGGGGCCGGTCGGCGCGGGGGCGCCGCCGGAGCGCGGGAGGGGGCGGCGTGCCCCGTTGCCGAGTGTCCCGGGCCGATTTATCGTCCCAGCACGATGCGCGCGCGTGATCACGAAGTGTGAAGGGGCCGCGACATGGTGGCGAAGAAGACCGCCGCGGAGAAGACCGCGCCGCCGGCCGGGAAGGCGGCGGCGTCCGGGGAGACGGCCGGCGAGACGGCCGACGAGACGGCCGACGAGACGGCCGGCGAGACGGCTCGGAAGGCCGCCGGGAAGGTGGCGAAGAAGGCCGTGAAGAAGGCTGCCGCCTCGAAAAAGGCGGTCGGGAAAGCCGCCGAGGCGGCGGCGCCCGTGAAGAAGGCGGCCGCCACCCCCGTGAAGAAGGCCGCCGCGGCGAAGAAGGCCCCGGCCCCCCGGGCCGCGCGTGAGAAGACAGGAGCCAGGAAGGTGCCAGCGAAGAAGACCGCGGGGGTCGCGACGAAGATCGGGGCCGACGCCGCGGTGCCCCCCGCCCGGGCCGGTGAGCTCGCCGTACGCCCGGGTGAGGACCCGTGGACCCCCGAGGAGGTCGCGGAGGCCCGCAACGAGCTCCAGGCCGAGGTGCTGCGGCTGCGCAGCGAGCTGATCCACTCCAGGGAGGAGCTGACCGGTCTGATGCGCGACTCCGGCGAGGGCGCCGGCGACGACCAGGCCGACACGGGCAGCAAGAACATCACCCGTGAGCACGAACTCTCCCTGGCCGCCAACGCGCGCGAGATGCTGGAGCAGACCGAGCACGCCCTGGAACGGCTCGACACGGGGACCTACGGACTCTGCGAGATCTGCGGCAAGCCCATCGGCAAGGCCAGGATGCAGGCGTTTCCGCGGGCCACGCTGTGCGTCGAGGACAAGCAGAAACAGGAACGCCGCGGCTGAGAGCCTGCCGGATGACCTCTGATCGGGCGGCCACGCCCTGACACGCACGCTTCCGGCGTTGCCGAAATACCCTGGTAGCTCCGCTACAAGGGCATCCCGGCGCCTTGGAATCGCACGCGCCACGCCGCGTCCGCTCTCCGACCCAAGGACACCCGACAGGCTCTGACGCGCGCGTGGGGGCGTGTCGTACCCTCGTGCACATGGCAGAGGCGGAGGGCGTCATCGATACGCCCGAATCAGCAGGAGCCGACGAGTCGGCCGGTCCCGAGACCGAGGAGCGCCCCCGCGGGAAGCGGAAGCTCGCGGCGCTGCTGGTGGTGGCCGTGCTCGCCTACCTCCTCGACCTCGGCAGCAAGATGCTCGTGGTCGCGCGCCTTGAGGGGCACGAGCCGATCGACGTGATCGGCGATCTGCTGCGCCTCAACGCCATCCGCAACAAGGGTGCCGCCTTCGGCATGGGCGAGGCGTACACGGTCATCTTCACCCTGATCGCGGCCGTCGTGATCACGGTGATCATCCGGCTGTCGCGCAAGCTCTACAGCCTGCCCTGGGCCATCGCCCTCGGTCTGCTGCTCGGCGGCGCGCTCGGCAACCTGACCGACCGGATCTTCCGCTCGCCCGGCATCTTCCGGGGCGCGGTCGTCGACTTCATCGCACCCGCGCACTTCGCCGTCTTCAACCTCGCCGACTCGGCGATCGTCTGCGGCGGCATCCTGATCGTGCTGCTGTCGTTCCGGGGCCTGGACCCCGACGGGACCATCCACAAGGACTGAGCAGGACCGAGAAGGCCCGAGCAGGACCGAGCAGGCCCGAGCAGGGCCGAGAAGGACCGGGCCGGACGGGCCGTACGGCGCTGCGGAGCGTCGTACGGCACCGGCGGGGCACGGGCCGGACGCCGGTGAGGCGAGGGGCCCGGGGCCGGTGAGGTCCGAGCGCCTTCCGGCACAAGGCATACTCGACAGGGTGAGCACGAGTCCCGAGATCCGCACCCTGCCCGTACCCGACGGCCTGGAGGGCGAGCGCGTCGACGCCGCCATCGCCCGTATGTTCGGGTTCTCCCGTACGAAGGCGGCCGAGCTGGCCGCCGCCGGCAAGGTCCTCGTCGACGGATCCGTCGTCGGCAAGTCCGAGCGGGTCAGCGGGGGTGCGTGGCTGGAGGTCGAGATGCCCGGCGCGCCCGCCCCGGTGCAGATCGTGGCCGAGCCCGTCCCGGGCATGGAGATCATCCACGACGACGACGACATCGTCGTCATCATGAAGCCGATCGGGGTCGCCGCCCACCCCAGCCCCGGCTGGACCGGCACCACCGTGATCGGCGGCCTCGCCGCCGCCGGCTACCGCATCTCCACCTCCGGCGCCGCCGAGCGCCAGGGCATCGTGCACCGGCTCGACGTCGGCACCTCCGGTCTGATGGTGGTGGCGAAGTCGGAGTACGCGTACACCTCGCTGAAGCGCCAGTTCAAGGAGCGCGTGGTCGACAAGCGCTACCACGCCCTCGTCCAGGGCCACCCGGACCCGCTGAGCGGCACCATCGACGCGCCCATCGGCCGGCACCCGAACCACGACTACAAGTGGGCCGTGACCGCCGACGGCAAGGCATCCGTGACCCACTACGACCTCATCGAGGCGTACCGGGCGGCCTCGCTGCTCGACATCAAGCTGGAGACGGGCCGCACCCACCAGATCCGGGTGCACATGTCCGCCCACCGCCACCCCTGCGTCGGTGACATCACCTACGGGGCCGACCCGACCATGGCCAAGCGCCTCGGGCTGACCCGGCAGTGGCTGCACGCCGTCCGGCTCGGCTTCGAGCACCCCGGCGACGGCCGCTGGGTCGAGTTCGAGAGCACCTACCCGGCCGACCTCCAGACCGCCCTCGACCGGATCGCGTCGGAGAGCCGGTGACCCTCGCCGCGGAGCCGGCGGGAGCCTCGGGCTCGGCGGGCTCGGCGGATTCCGTACGGTCTCCTCTCGCGTACGCGGTGCGCGAGATCACCGGGCCCGCCGACCGGGACGCCTGCTTCGCGGTGCGTCGCGAGGTCTTCGTCGAGGAGCAGGGCGTACCGGCGGACGAGGAGTTCGACGCGTACGACGAGACCGCCACGCAGCTGCTCGCGGTCCGCGCCGACGGCCTGCCGCTCGGCACCGGACGGCTGCTGTACGGGGCGGACGCCACCGGCAAGACCGGCGCCGACGCCTCCGTGGGCTCCCTCGGCCGGCTCGCCGTGTCCCGCGCCGCGCGCGGTCTCGGGGTCGGTGCCGCGCTGGTACGGGCGATCGAGGAGACGGCCCGGGCGCGTGGCCTCACCGCCGTCGATCTGCACGCGCAGACCAGGGCCCTCGGTTTCTACGAGCGGCTCGGCTATGTCGCGTACGGTCCGGAGTTCCCCGACGCGGGCATTCCGCACCGGGCGATGCGCCGCGCGCTCTGAGCGGCGCGAAGAGGATTTCTGAACGGGCGGTGGGCCCGGCGATCACCTGATCGCCGGGCCCACCGCCCTTTCGCGTGCGGGGGTGCTGCCTGTCGCGCCCTGCCCGGGGTGCTGCGGGCCGTCAGGCGTGGTCGTCCGCGAGCAGCCGCCGGGTGGCCCCCGACGCGAAGTCGGCGACCGTCGCCAGCTCGTCGCCCTGGTCGATCCTGCGGATGCACGCGTCGACCACGGCCTGGAGCACGGCCACCGTCAGCTCCGGCTGCGGATGCCCCAGGTCGGCGACGACCCGGGCGAGCGCCTCGTGCAGCGAGGTGTGCAGATTCCGCACCCGCTCCCGCGCCGACGGCGAGAGCGTGCTGCGCGAGAGCGAGGCGCGCCAGCCGTGGGTGCCCCGGGCGGCCTGTTCGAGGTTGGCCCGGACATAGGCGGCCGCCTGCTCCTCGGGGGTGCTCTCGGCCGCGATCGCCTGCTCCACGGCCTCGATCCAGGCGGGGAACTCCCGGGTCACGACCAGTTCGATCAGGTCTTCGACGGAGTCGACGTACCGGTAGATGCTGTTGCGGGCGATGCCCGCCCGCTTGGCGACCGCGCCGGCGGTGAGGGTCTGCGCACCGCCCTCGTCCAGGATCGCCTCGGTCGCGTCGATCAGCCGGGCGAGCCGCTGGGCCCGGTGCTCGCGGACACTGCCGGCTTCGATCTTGGGCATGCTCTCCGCTCCGCCTCGGGGGCGCCGTTCCGCCCCCGTCCCCATCTCGGTCTCACGCCAAATCTACCCCTGCGCCCGGGGCGCTCCGGGCGCGTGTTAGCTTGACGAAACTTAGAGACACCCTGTCTCTAAGTTTCCTCCGTGCGTCCGATCAGAGGCCCCCGATGCAATCGAAAGACTCCCGCCTGCTCCGATGTCTGCTGGGTTCGAGGAGACGCGCCGCCGCGGTGGTGGCGTTCTGGATCCTGCTCGCGGGCCTGCTCGCCGGGGTCGCCCCCGCGCTGGACTCCGTCGAGGACAACGCCTCCGCCAACCTCCCGCCCGCCGCCTCGGACTCCATGCGGGCCCTTGACCTGGTCCGTTCCGAGCTCCCGGGCCAGGACGCGACACCGGCGGTCGTCGTGGTGCGCGGCGCCGGCGCGGACCCGGCGGCGAGCGCCGGGCAGGCCGTCGCCCGTATCGCCTCGGCCCTGTCGGGCCCCGGCCGGCCTGAAGGCGTCACGGACGTGATCTCCACCGTGAGCGCGCCCGGCGCGGCGGCGGAGCTGGTCTCGCGGGACCGGGGCGCCCAGCTGATCGTCGTACCCCTGGCCGGGAACCCCTCGGACGAGTCCTTCCAGGACACGGTCGACCGGATACGGGCCCTCGCCGCCGACCGCGCCGGGCAGGCCGAGGTCGCCGTGACCGGCCCCGCCGGGATCGCCACCGACACCGTGAAGGTCTTCAGCGGCGGCGACAAGGTCCTGCTCCTGGCCACCGTCCTGCTCGTCCTCGTCATCCTCCTGGCCATCTACCGCTCGCCCCTGATGGCGCTCGTGCCCCTGGTCGCCGTCGGCGTGGCGATGCGGGTCGCGGAGACGACCGGCGCGCTCCTCGCGGACGCCGGGGTCATCACGGTCAGCTCCCAGACCGCGTCGATCATGACCGTGCTGCTGTTCGGGGTGGGCACGGACTACGCGCTGATCCTCACCGCCCGCTACCGCGAGGCCCTGCTCGGCGAACCGGACCGCCCGCGCGCCATGCTCCTCGCGGTGCGCCGGACCGCCGAATCGGTCCTGGCCAGCGCCTCCACCGTCGTGCTCGCCATGTTCGCCCTGCTCGCGGCCGTCTCCCCGGCGCTGCACGGCTTCGGTCCGTATCTCGCCCTCGGCGTCGCCGTCATGGCGCTGGTCGCGTTCACCTTCATCCCCGCCCTGGTCCTCCTCCTCGGCAAGGGCGTCTTCTGGCCGGGCGGCGTGGACCGGGCCGCCCGCCGCGGTCAGGGCGCGGGCGTCTGGCACCGCGTCGCCGTGCTCGTCGCCCGGGCCCCGGTCAAGGTCGCCTCGGCCGTGGTCGCCCTGCTCGTCGTGATGAGCGCCGGACTGCTCGGCTACCAGGAGAGCTTCGACACCCTCGGCGGCTTCCGGGCCGCCACCGAGTCGGAACGCGGACAGCGCCTCGTCCAGGAGGAGTTCGGGCCCGGCGAGAGCGCGCCCGCCACCGTCGTCGTCCGCTCCCGAGGCGATCTGCGGACCGGCCCCGTGTCCGCCGCCGTCACCGGCGCGCTCGCCTCCGCCGACGGCGTCGCCCGGGTCGGGGAACGTCCCCGCTTCGCGGCGGACGGCAAAACCGCCTTCTACGAGGTCGTCCTGGACCGCGACCCCTACAGCACCGAGGCCCTCGACGCGATCGCTCCGCTGGGGGAGACCGCGCGGACCGCGGCCACCGGAGCCGGAGCGGACGACGCCACGGTGTACATCGGAGGGGAGACGGCCCGGAGCGCCGACATCCGTTCCGCCCTCGACCGCGACACGAAGCTCGTCGTCCTGCTGGTCCTCGGCATCGTCACCTCGGTCCTCGGCCTGCTGCTGCGCTCGCTCCTCGCGCCGCTCTACCTGGTCGCGACCCTCGTCCTGTCGTTCCTGGCCACCCTGGGCGCGACCACGTTCCTCACCCTGACCGTCCTCGGCGACGACGGCATCGGCAACCGCGTCACCGCCTACATCTTCGTCTTCCTCGTCGCGCTCGGCGTCGACTACAACATCTTCATCATGAGCCGGTTCAAGCAGGAGCTGCGCCGCCGGCCGCCGGCCGAGGCCATCAGCGTCGCCCTGACCCGTACCGGCGGGGTGGTCTCCTCGGCGGGGCTCATCCTCGCGGCGACCTTCGCCGTCCTGACGACCCAGCCGATCCGCGAACTCTTCCAGTTCGGGTTCGCCATGGCCCTCGGCATCCTGCTGGACACCTTCCTGGTCCGGCCGCTCCTGGTCCCGGCTCTGGTGCGGCTGCTCGGCGACCGCGCGCTGTGGCCGGCGCGTCCCCCGCGTCCCACGGGGCCCGCCGACCCCGCGGGCCCCTCGCTCCCGGCGGACCCGGTGGACCCGGTGGATCCGGTGGATCCGGTGGACCTGTCGGACCCGGGATCCCATCCGGCCCCGGCGGTCGACGTCCTGACCGGGCGTCTGCTGCGCGCGTTCCGCTGGATCGCGGTCGTCGAAGCCTGCACCTGGGCCGGGCTGCTGGTCGGGATGTACGTCAAGTACGGGCCCGGGACCACCGAACTGGGCGTACGGATCTTCGGGGCCCTGCACGGTGCCGCGTTCGTGGTCTACGTCCTCCTGACCGCCCTGCTGGCGATCCGGCTGAAGTGGCGGCTGGGCCGGACGACCCTCTTCGCCCTGCTGGCCTCCGTACCGCCGTTCGCGACCCTGGCCTTCGAGGCATGGGCCCGCCGCACCGGCCGGATTCCCGGGCGGGAGACGGCCCCTTCGCCCGCTCCCGCCGGGTAGGACACACCGGCTCACGGAGGAAGGACCGGGGGCAATCGATGCCAAACGGGACGTACGTGACAGGGTAGGGGTCGTGGATCAATTGGCCCTGCTGTTCCTGCTCCTGCTCGGCGCCGTGCTCACCGTTCCGCTCGGAAGCCGGCTCGGGCTGCCCGCGCCCGTTCTGATGACCCTCATCGGGGTCGCGCTGGCCTTCCTCCCGTTCGTTCCCAACGTCGACATCCCACCCGAGTTCATCCTGCCGCTGGTGCTGCCACCCCTGCTCTACGCGTCGGTCCAGCGCACCTCCTGGCGGCAGTTCGCGGCCAACCGGCGGCCGATCTTCCTGCTCGCGGTGGCCCTGGTGTTCGTCACCACGGCCGCCGTCGGCGCCGTCGCGGACGCGCTGGTGCCGGGCATCCCGCTGGCCGCCGCGCTCGCCCTCGGCGCCCTGGTCGCGCCCCCCGACCCGGTCGCGGCCACCGCCGTGGCCGGGTCGCTCGGTCTGCCCCGGCGCCTGGTGTCGATCCTGGAGGGCGAGGGCCTGTTCAACGACGTCACCGCGATCGTGCTCTACCACGTGGCGATCACGGCCGTCGTCAGCGGGCACTTCTCCTGGTCGCACGCGCTGGGCGAACTGGTCCTGTCGGCGGTCGTCGCGGTCGTGGTCGGTGTCGCCCTCGGCTGGATCACCAACAAACTGATCGTCATCCTGGGCGATCCGACCCTGCAGACCGGTCTCACCCTCCTCGTGCCCTTCGTCTCCTACGTCATCGCGGAGGAGCTGCACGGCTCGGGCGTGCTCGGCGTGCTGGTCACCGCGCTGTTCCTGGCGGAGCACGCGAGCGACGCCGACGACGTGATGGGGCGGCTCGCCGGGCAGACCTTCTGGGAGGTCGTCGACACCCTCGTCACCGGTATCGCGTTCGGTCTGATCGGCCTGGAGCTGGTGCACGTCTTCGGTGTCGCGGAGGGGCGCGGCTGGCAGATGGTCGGCTGGGGCGCGGCCGTCGTCGGTGTGGTCGTCGGGGTGCGGCTGCTCTGGCTGCTGCCGGCGTCCTGGCTGGCGAAACGGCTGCACACCCGGCGGGACTTCGCCGAGGAGATCCCGATGAGCTGGCGGGAGAGCGTCGTCATGTGGTGGGCCGGGATGCGTGGGGTGGCCTCGGTCGCGCTGGCGCTCGCCATCCCGCTGGAGACGAGCGACGGTTCGCCCTTCCCCGGCCGTGACGTGCTGATCTTCATCGCGTTCTGCGTGATCCTCACGACCCTGGTGCTCCAGGGGCTCACCCTGCCCTGGCTGGTGCGCAAGCTCGGGGTGAAGGCGGACGCCGAGGCCGAGCGGGTCTACGAGCGGGACCTGGCGATCCGGGCGGCCAAGGCCGCGCGCCTGCGGCTGAAGGAGGTCGAGGAGGTGGAGGAGCTGCCCGAGGACCTGGCCGAGCGGTTGCAGCGCGCCGCCTTCGACATCGGCGCCCGGATCAGCGCGGACATGGTGGACGACGAGCGGCGGGCCGCCTTCACCCAGCGGGTGCAGCGGATGGCCACCCTCCAGCGGGTCCAGCGGGAGATGATGTCGGCCGCCCGGCACGAGGTCCTGGCGGCGCGCAGCGAACCGGGGGCCGATCCGGAGGTGGTGGACCGGGTGCTGCGCCAGCTGGACGTGCGCAGCATGCGCTGACGGAGGCGGCGGACGGGCGGCCGGGCCGGCGGGTGGCCGGGCCGGCGGGTGGGCGCGTCGGGCGTGCGGGGCGGGAGTGCGGGCGGGGGAGCGTACGGCGTCGGCCGGGACGTACGGCATATGCCGGTCCGGCCTCGCGCACGGTACGCATATGCCGCACCGCGGCGGCGGGCGCGGCCGGGACCGGATGGCAGGATGGGACGTATGGACATCATGCTCTTCCACTCCACCTACGGTCTGACGCCTTCCGTGACCGCCGCGGCCGAGCGGCTGCGGGCCGCCGGGCACCGGGTCTGGACGCCGGACCTCTTCGACGGCCGGACGGCCGCCACGGTGGAGGAGGGCATGGCGCTGCGCGACGCCCTCGGCAAGGAGGAGCTGCTGAAGCGGGCGGTGCTCGCGGCGGCGCCGTACTCGGAGCAGGGCCTGGTCTACATGGGCCTGTCCTTCGGGGCCTCGGTGGCGCAGACGCTGGCGCTGGGCGACGAGAAGGCGCGCGGACTGCTGCTGTTCCACGGCACCTCGGACATCGCCGAGTCGGCGGCCGTGGACG
Organism: Streptomyces sp. NPDC046203; assembly: GCF_040646255.1. Taxonomy (NCBI): domain Bacteria; kingdom Bacillati; phylum Actinomycetota; class Actinomycetes; order Kitasatosporales; family Streptomycetaceae; genus Streptomyces; species Streptomyces sp. NPDC046203. The sequence continues at coordinate 126,903 of NZ_JBEYZX010000009.1, forward strand.
AGCTCCCGGTCCAGCTGCACGTGGCCGAGCCCGACCCGTTCGAGACGGACGACTGGCTGTCGTCCTGGTATCTGCGGATGCGCCAGGTGGGCGCGGACGTGGAGGTCTACCGCTACCGGGGCGCCGGGCACCTGTACACCGACCCGGAGCTGCCGGACTACGACGCGGAGGCGGCGGAGCGCACCTGGGCGGTGGCCCTGGCCTTCCTCGACAGCCTCTAGGAAATCGGCGAGACCGTCCGAAGACGCGAGAAGCGTACGAGAAGTACGCGAGAAGCACGCGAGAAGCACGCGAGGGCCGGCGGCCCCGGGGAGTCACCCGGAGCCGCCGGCCCTTCGCGTGAAGGCGGTGGAGCGTCAGCCGCGGTAGGCGGTCCAGGAGCTGCTCATGCGGGCCACCTGGCCCGGGGTGAACTGGTACATGCAGGAGTCGTACGTGTAGTCCATGAAGTTGTGGATCGGGTCCACGCCGGCCGAGGTGCAGGTGTCACGGCCGGTCGGGCACTCGTACGCGGGGCTGGCCTCGGCCGGGGTGTCGGCGACGGAGTCGCCGCTGCCGGAGCAGCCGCCCTGGAAGGTGTGGTAGAGGCCCATCCAGTGGCCGACCTCGTGGGTGGCGGTGTCGCCCTGGTTGTAGTTGGTGGCCGAGCCGCCCGGCAGCGACGCGTCGAGGATGACGACGCCGTCCATCTTCGGGCTCGACTTGTACGAGGACGGGAAGGTGGCCCAGCCGAGCAGACCGCCGCTGAGGTTGGCGGTGTAGATGTTCAGGGCGTTGGCGCCACCCTTGCGCAGGGCGTTCTTCATGTTCGTCTCGGCGGAGGTGCCGTCGCTGACGTTGTACCAGGTGGCGTTGTCCGTGTAGTCGGTGCCGGCCAGCGTGAACTGGAAGCCCGAGTTGGTGTTGCCGGTGCCCTGGCCCGCGTAGGCGGCGTTCAGCACGGCCATCTGGTTGTTGATGGCGGTGGCGCTCAGCTTGCCCGTCGTACCGCTGTGGATGACGTGGAAGTAGACCGGGATGCTGACCGCGGTGGCACCGGCGGCGGCGGTCGAACGACCGGCGGCGCGGGCCGCGTCGACCTTCTTCACCAGGTCGGCGTCCATGGCCTTGACCTGGGCGGCGGTCAGCTCGTTGGGCTCGGCCTTGGTGGTGCTGCCCTTGGCCTTGCGGGCGCCGGAGAGCGCGGCGCCACCGTCGGCGCACTTCTCGGCCGAGGCGAGGGTCTTGCCGGCGGAGACCGGGGCGGCGACCGGGGCCGACAGCGGGGCCAGGGCCAGGGTTCCGGCCATCACGGCGGTGCCGAGCAGGCGACGGGACGTACGCGGCGATATACGGGCAAGAGCGGGCACGGTGACTCCTTGGGGGGTTGTGGGAGGTAGTTCCTCGCCACCGACTGCCGGGAGATTACGCGTTCATGTCAGGTCAGGTTCAGGAGTGATCAAGCCCAATCACCTGGCGGGCAAAGCGGGGCATGGGTGAGAAAAACTCGTGAGGGCTTCGGAGTTTGAAACAAGACCGTCACAGAAGAGGCGGCGAAGGCGGGTGGTGTGTCCGGATTCGATGCCCCGAACTCGCCACCCGCCGTAGCCATGTGATCTCCCGTTAACAGAAGGGATCATGGCCGAAAAGCATCTGTCAACGTACCGGCTGGTACACCCGCTCGACATGCTGCGTTCCGCTGAGCGTGCGGTACGAACGCGCCCAGGCCGCCGTCGCGTTGCGATCGGCCCGGTCCGAGACCGTGTAGTAGTCCATCTGCGAGCGCTCGGACGTCACGTCGAGCACGCCGTAACCGTGGTGGTCCAGGTCCACCCACTCCACGTGCCGGTTGGCGGCCTTGAGGGCGGCCGCCGCGACGACCGAGACGGTGCCCGCCGGCACGTGCAGGATGTCGTCCAGGTTGTCGGAGGTCACCGACGTCACCACGAACTCCGTGGCCGCCGACGCCGACAGCGGGTACGTCGCCGCCTTCACCGGCACGTCGTTGGCCCACGCCATGTGGATGTCGCCGGTCAGGAAGACGGTGTTGCGGATGCCCCGGTCCGTCAGGTGCGCCAGCAGCTCCTTGCGGTCGTCGGTGTAGCCGTCCCACTGGTCGACGTTGATGGCGATGCCGCCCTTGGGCAGCCCCAGCAGCTCCGCGATCGGCGCGAGGAGTTCGGCCGGCAGCGAGCCGAAGGCCACCGGCGAGATCATCACCGAGGTGCCCACCAGCTGCCAGGTCGCCGTCGAGGACGCGAGCCCGGACTTCAGCCAGTCCAGCTGCGCCCGCCCGGTGATGGTGCGGTTCGGGTCGTCCACCGCGCCGTCGGCGATCTTCGCCTGCTGCGAGCGGAACGAGCGCAGGTCCAGCAGATGCAGATCGGCCAGCTTGCCGAAGCGCAGCCGGCGGTAGACCGTGCCCTCGGTGGAGGTACGGACCGGCATCCACTCGAAGTACGCGCGCTTGGCCGCCGCGACCCGGTCCGCCCAGTCGCCCTCGACGCCCGGCGTGTGGTTCTCCGCGCCGCCCGACCAGGCGTCGTTGGCGAACTCGTGGTCGTCCCAGATCGCCACGATCGGGTGCGCCGCGTGCAGCGCCTGGAGGTCGGCGTCCGTCTTGTACGTGGCGTGCCGGATCCGGTAGTCGGCCAGCGAGATGATCTCGTGCTCCGGCTGGTGCCGGCGCACCGTGTACTTCGCGGCCGGGTAGGAACCGGTCGCGTACTCGTAGATGTAGTCGCCGAGATGCAGGATCGCGTCGAGGTCGGGCCGGGCCGCGAGGTGGCGGTACGGGGAGAAGTAACCGGCCTCCCAGTTGGCGCACGAGACCACGCCGAAGCGGATCCCGGCGGCCGCGTCGGCGGCGGGCGCGGTGCGGGTGCGGCCCACCGGGGAGACGGTCGTCCCGGCGGTGAAGCGGTACCAGTAGACGGTGGCCGCCCGCAGACCGCGGACATCGGCCTTCACGGTGTGGTCGGCAGTGGCGGTCGCGACGGTGGTGCCGCGGGCCACGACCCGGGAGAAGGCCTGGTCCTCGGCCAGCTCCCAGCCGACCTGGAGGTCGGGGCCGAGACCGGAGCCGGGCAGGGCGTCGGGGGTGGGGGTGACGCGCGTCCAGAGCAGGATGCCGTCGGGCAGCGGGTCGCCGGAGGCGACGCCGTGACGGAACGCGGGGGCCCCGGAGGCCGCGAGTACGGGCGAGGCGGCCCCGACCAGCGCCGGTGTGGCGACGGCGGTCACGGCGGCGGCCTTCACCACGGTGCGGCGGGTGGGGGCGGATATGTGGTTACGACTGGTCACGGCGCGTCAGATTACCGACAGGTAAGGCCCGGGGGCAGAGGGCGAGACGAAGTTCGCCGACTCTTCGACGGGCGTTCTCCGGACCGGAACCCGGGCGAGGCCGCGGACCGGAACGGACCCGGGTGACGGCCCCGTACAGGACCCGCCGGACATCCCCGGGGCAACCGGAATCCCCGTCCTGCCGCCACCCGGAATCCGCCCCGGCGCAGGCCCCGCCCGGCACGCCTCCGGCCCCGGCCCCGCGCGAGAGCGGGGCCGGGGCCGGAGGACGGAAAGAAAGGGGAAGAAGCGGGAAGGGTCAGGCCTTCAGCGCCTTGGCGATGGCCGCGTCGAACTGCGCGACCGTCATGGGCGCGTTCTCGCTGCCCTCGGCGGTCACCGGCTTGCCGTCCATCTTCAGGGTCGGCGTGCCCCGGACCCCGCTCTTGTCGAAGGTCTTCGACATCTTCATCGCCCATGCGTCGAAGGTGCCGCCCTCCACGTTCTCGCGGAACTTCGCGTTGCCCTTCAGCGCCGGAACGGTGTCCGCCACCTCCAGGAGGTAGGAGTCCTTGGAGAACTTGTCGTCGGTCTCCTCCGGGTGGAACTGCTGCGAGTAGAGCGCGTTCTTGTACGCGAGGAATGCCTCGGGGCTCACGTCGAGCGCCGCGCCGAGGGCCGACAGCGCGTTCTTCGACCCCGTGCCCTGGTCGGAGTTGTCGATGAAGGTGGCGCCGACGTAGCGCAGCTTGTACGTGCCGGCCTCGACGTCCTTGTCGACCTTGGCGCCCACGTTCTGCTCGAAGGTCGCGCACACCGGGCAGCGCGAGTCCTCGTAGATCTCCAGGGTCTTCTTCGCCTCGGGCTTGCCGATGACGACCGTGGTGCCGTTCTCGCCCTCGGTGTGCTTCGGGGCCGTCACGTTCTTCGCGTCCGCCGCCGCCACCCACTCGGACGGCTTGTTGGCCTGGACGACGGCGTAACCTATGCCGCCCGCGACGGCGAGCACGGCGACGGCCGACGCGGCGACGATCACCTGACGGCGGGCCTTGTCCTTCTTGGCCTGCTTCTCGCGCTCGGCGCGCAGCCGCTCGCGGGCGGCTGCCTTGTTGGCCTGGTTGTTGCGGTTGCTCATGAGGAATCACTCCGTGACACGGGAAAAGGGGCGGTTGCCTGTTCCGAGGCCCGGTCCGACCCTGATCCGTCGGACGGCCTCTAAGCGAAGACGAGGGCGAGCACGGGCGCGCCGGCCGGAGCCGTACGCCTCGGGCTCGCCGCGCTCGGCGGCCCGCGCCGCGCCACGCAGTGCACGAGCGGCAGGATCCGCGACCGGCGCGGCCGGTCCGCGGGGCGCCCGGCGCGCCGAGGGGCCGACCCGGCGGCGCGGTGCAGAGCGGTGACCAGCAGCAGCGGCCGGAACGCCAGGGCCACGGCCGCGCGCAGCAGCCGGCCGAGCGCCCGCTCGCCGCCGCGCAGCCAGCCGGCCGCCGTCAGCCCGACCGCCACATGGGCGGCGAGCAGCAGCCAGGGCACCGAGGGGTCGGGCGAGGACAGCAGGGCCGCCGCGGCGCCGGTCCCGGAGGCGGTCACCCCGGGCAGCGGCGTACCGACGGCTCCGCCGCACAGCGTGTCCATGGCGAAACCGACCGACCGCAGCGATCCGGAGACCGGCCCGCCCGCGGGGCCGTAACAGGCCACCTGCCCGCTGGTGAACAGGGTGTCCGCGGCCAGCTCCAGCGGGACGAGCAGCCCCGCGATCGGCCCGAAGCCGCGCTCGCGGCCGGCCAGCGCGAACGCGGCGGCGAAGACGGCCACCGCGACCGGGACGACCGTCCCGAGCGGCAGGGGCACCCCCGACAGCAGGACATGCGAGGCCACGGACAGCGCCACGGCCACTGCCGTGAAGAACGCCGCCCGGAGAGCTCTCAGCGGGATGCCTGCCATGTCCATCGCCGGGAAGTGTGCCACGACACGCCATAAGAGGTCTCTAAAAGAGGGCTGTGAGCCGTGCCCGCCCGGACACGGAGGACCTTCGGCCCGGGCCCTGTGACCCTTGTACGGCTCCCGCCGGGCCGGGGGAGCGGGTCCGGGGGCCGGGTCCCGGGGACGAACCAGGGTGAGGACCAGGGAGGAGTCAGGGGCGGCCCGGGTGTGGATTCCGGGGGCGGACCAAGGGGGCGGATCCGACGCGGCACACCGCCCGCAGGGCATATGACAAAGCGGACAGTCGTGCGACGCCTACACCATGCGACGGCACCCGCCCGGCGGCCGTCGTCACGTCTCTCGGAGACGTAGACTTCCATGCCTATCCCCCAGAAAAGCAGCCGGAGGCAACCCCGTGTCCAAGCCGCCCTTCACGCACCTCCACGTCCACACCCAGTACTCCCTGCTGGACGGTGCCGCGCGGCTGAAGGACATGTTCAACGCGTGCAACGAGATGGGCATGACCCATATCGCGATGTCCGACCACGGCAACCTGCACGGCGCCTACGACTTCTTCCACTCGGCCAAGAAGGCCGGGGTGACCCCGATCATCGGCATCGAGGCATATGTCGCCCCGGAGTCCCGCCGCAACAAGCGGAAGATCCAGTGGGGCCAGCCGCACCAGAAGCGGGACGACGTCTCCGGTTCCGGTGGTTACACCCACAAGACCATCTGGGCCGCGAACGCGACGGGTCTGCACAACCTCTTCAAGCTGTCCTCCGACGCGTACGCCGAGGGCTGGCTCCAGAAGTGGCCCCGGATGGACAAGGAGACCATCGCCCAGTGGTCGGAGGGCCTGATCGCCTCCACCGGCTGCCCCTCCGGCGAACTCCAGACCCGGCTGCGCCTCGGCCAGTTCGACGAGGCCCTGAAGGCCGCCTCCGAGTACCAGGACATCTTCGGCAAGGACCGCTACTTCCTGGAACTGATGGACCACGGCATCGAGATCGAGCGCCGGGTCCGCGACGGTCTGCTGGAGATCGGCAAGAAGCTCGGCATCCCGCCGCTGGTCACCAACGACTCGCACTACACCTACGCGCACGAGGCCACCGCCCACGACGCCCTGCTGTGCATCCAGACCGGCAAGAACCTCTCCGACCCGGACCGCTTCCGCTTCGACGGCACCGGCTACTACCTGAAGACGACGGACGAGATGTACGCCGTCGACTCCTCGGACGCCTGGCAGGAGGGCTGCCGCAACACCCTCCTGGTCGCCGAGCAGGTCGACACCACCGGCATGTTCGAGAAGCGCGACCTCATGCCGAAGTTCGACATCCCCGAGGGCTACACCGAGGTCACCTGGTTCCGCGAGGAGACCATGCGCGGCATGGCCCGCCGCTTCCCCGGAGGCATCCCGGACGACCGCATGAAGCAGGTCGAGTACGAGATGGACACCATCATCTCGATGGGCTTCCCGGGCTACTTCCTCGTCGTCGCCGACTTCATCATGTGGGCGAAGAAGCAGGGCATCGCGGTGGGCCCGGGCCGAGGCTCCGCGGCCGGCTCGATCGTCGCGTACGCCATGGGCATCACCGACCTCGACCCGATCCCGCACGGTCTGATCTTCGAGCGCTTCCTCAACCCCGAGCGCATCTCGATGCCCGATGTCGACATCGACTTCGACGAGCGCAGGCGCGTCGAGGTGATCCGGTACGTGACCGAGAAGTACGGCGCCGACAAGGTCGCCATGATCGGCACGTACGGCAAGATCAAGGCCAAGAACGCGATCAAGGACTCCGCCCGCGTCCTCGGCTACCCGTACGCGATGGGCGACCGGCTCACCAAGGCCATGCCCGCCGACGTCCTCGGCAAGGGCATCGACCTCGACGGCATCACCAACCCCACCCACCCGCGCTACGGCGAGGCGGGCGAGATCCGGGCGATGTACGAGAACGAGCCGGACGTCAAGAAGGTCATCGACACCGCCAAGGGCGTCGAGGGCCTGGTCCGCCAGATGGGTGTGCACGCCGCCGGCGTGATCATGTCCAGCGAGCCGATCGTCGACCACGCCCCGATCTGGGTGCGGCACACCGACGGCGTCACCATCACCCAGTGGGACTACCCGCAGTGCGAGTCGCTCGGCCTGCTGAAGATGGACTTCCTGGGCCTGCGCAACCTCACCATCATGGACGACGCCGTCAAAATGGTGAAGGCGAACAAGGGCATCGACCTGGACCTGCTCGCCCTGCCGCTGGACGACCCGAAGACCTTCGAACTGCTCCAGCGCGGCGACACCCTCGGAGTCTTCCAGTTCGACGGCGGCCCCATGCGGTCCCTGCTGCGGCTGATGAAGCCCGACAACTTCGAAGACATCTCCGCCGTGTCCGCGCTCTACCGCCCGGGCCCGATGGGCATGAACTCGCACACGAACTACGCGCTCCGCAAGAACGCCCAGCAAGAGATCACGCCGATCCACAAGGAGCTGGAAGAGCCGCTCCAGGAGGTCCTGGCGGTCACCTTCGGCCTGATCGTGTACCAGGAGCAGGTGCAGAAGGCCGCGCAGATCATCGCCGGCTACTCGCTCGGCGAGGCCGACATCCTCCGCCGCGTCATGGGCAAGAAGAAGCCCGACGAGCTGGCGAAGAACTTCACCATCTTCCAGGCCGGCGCCCAGAAGAACGGCTACAGCGACGAGGCCATCCAGGCGCTGTGGGACGTCCTGGTCCCGTTCGCCGGCTACGCCTTCAACAAGGCGCACTCCGCCGCGTACGGACTGGTCTCGTACTGGACCGCGTACCTCAAGGCCAACTACCCGGCCGAGTACATGGCGGGTCTGCTGACCTCGGTCAAGGACGACAAGGACAAGTCGGCCGTCTATCTGAACGAGTGCCGCCGCATGGGCATCAAGGTGCTCCCGCCGAACGTCAACGAGTCGGAGTCGAACTTCGCCGCCCAGGGTGACGACGTCATCCTGTTCGGCCTCACCGCCGTCCGTAACGTCGGCTCCAACGTCGTCGAGTCGATCATCCGTACGCGCAAGAGCAAGGGGAAGTACAGCTCCTTCCCCGACTTCCTCGACAAGGTCGAGGCGGTCGTCTGCAACAAGCGCACCATCGAGTCGCTGATCAAGGCCGGCGCCTTCGACACCATGGGCCACACCCGCAAGGGCCTGGTCGCCCAGCACGAGCCGATGATCGACACCGTGGTCGCGGTCAAGCGCAAGGAGGCCGAGGGCCAGTTCGACCTCTTCGGCGGGATGGGCGAGGAGGACAGCGACGAGCCGGGCTTCGGTCTCGACGTCGAGTTCTCCGACGTCGAGTGGGAGAAGGCATATCTGCTCGCGCAGGAGCGCGAGATGCTCGGTCTGTACGTCTCCGACCACCCGCTCTTCGGTCTCGAACACGTCCTGTCCGACAAGTCCGACGCGGGCATCTCCCAGCTCACCGGCGGCGAGCACGCGGACGGCGCGGTCGTCACCATCGGCGGCATCATCTCCGGCCTCCAGCGGAAGATGACCAAGCAGGGCAACGCCTGGGCCATCGCCACGGTCGAGGACCTGGCCGGTTCCATCGAGTGCATGTTCTTCCCGGCCACCTACCAGCTGGTCTCCACCCAGCTGATCGAGGACGCCGTCGTCTTCGTCAAGGGCCGGCTCGACAAGCGCGAGGACATCCCGCGCCTTGTCGCCATGGAGCTGATGGTCCCCGACCTGTCCAACGCGGGCACCAACGCGCCGGTGATCCTCACCATCCCCACGGTCCGGGTGACCCCGCCGATGATCAGCCGGCTCGGCGAGATCCTCCAGAGCCACAAGGGCAACACCGAGGTCCGCATCAAGCTCCAGGGCCCGCGCAACACCACCGTGCTGCGGCTCGACCGGCACCGGGTCACGGCCGACCCGGCGCTCTTCGGCGACCTGAAGGTGCTGCTCGGCCCGTCCTGCCTGGCGGGATAGCCACCGCCTGATCCACCGGCCCTACGCGGGGCCTACGCGCGAGGGGCGCGCCCGTCGTCACGGGCGCGCCCCTCGGTGCTGTGTGCCGGGCCGGTCAGTTGTGACCGAAGCGCTTCTGGCGGCCCTTGCGGGCGATGTCGCCCGGGGTGACCTGGCTCGTGCGCTGTTCCGACTGGGCCTCGAGTGAGGACCGCTGCGCCTGCTGGGTGCCGCGTTCGGCCGGGGTGGCGCGCTGCTGCTGTTGCTGACTGCGGTCCTGCTTGCGGTTCTTGGCCATGGGGTGGTGCCTCCTCGTGGGGGGTCTGAGCTCTGGGGGCCGGGCCGCTGTCAGACTCACACACGGGGCAAAGGGTCGCATTTTGGATCATTACGGACGGTAGGCGCCGCCCTGAAGTGAGATTCGCCACGCCGATGATCCAGTTCCGGACCTCAACCACACCCCGGTCGGGCAGACTCGAAGAATCCTGGAGCACTTCCGATCCCGAGATCCCCGAAGAGTGTGGGCGAAAGAGGGTGGAACACGTGGACCGATGCGTCGTCCTGGTGGACGCCGGCTACCTGCTGGGCGCAGCCGCCAGTCTCCTCGCCGGAGAGCCGGCCCGCGCGCGGATCGCCGTGGACCACACGGCGCTCATCCGGCAGCTGCGCGAATGCGCCGAAGCCGACACCCGGTTGCCCCTGCTGCGGATCTACTGGTTCGACGGCGCGCCCGGCCGCGCACCCCAGCCCGAGCACCGCAGACTGCGCGTCCTGCCCCGGGTCACCGTCCGGCTGGGCGCGCTGACCCGAAGCGACGGCCGCTGGGCGCAGAAGGGCGTCGACGCCGCGATGCACACCGAGCTCACCGAACTGTCCCGTAACCGCGCCTGCTCCGACATCGTCCTCGTCACCGGCGACGGCGATCTGCTGCCCGGTCTGATGTCCGCCAAGGAACACGGCGTCGCCGTCCACCTCTGGGCCGTCCAGGCCGCCGACGGCGACTACAACCAGTCCGAGGACCTGGTCGCCGAGGCCGACGAGCGCCGGGTGCTCGACCGGGCCTGGATCACCCGGGCCATCCGCGCCAAGGAACTGGGCGGCTCGTGCGCCCAGCCGCCCGTGCCGCGTCCCGAGATCGCCGCGATCCTCTCCGCGCCGCTGCCCGAGTCCGGACTCTCCGCCGCCGAGCGGGCCGCGGACCGGGCCGCGGATCGGGCCGCCGACCGGGTCACCGATCGGGTCGCCGTGCCGGCGGACGGGGCCACCGGGCCGGGAGCGGGCGGGGCGGGAAGCCCGGGAGCGGGTCTCGACCGGAGTTCCGGACGGGATCTGGACCGGGACCGTGGACAGGAACATGGACACGGCCAGGGGCACGACTACGGTCATGACCGCGGCCAGGGCCGGGACCTTGACGGGGGGGATCCGGGCCGGGATCTGGGCCGGGAACCGGTCCGCGAGTCGGATTCGGAGCCGGAACCGGAGTACGCCGGAGTCGTCGTCCACAGCCGTGACGCGGACGAGGAGGAAGGCCGGGACCGGGACGGGGGCCGGGACACCGGCGCCTCGCTGAACGGCTCCGCCGTCCCCGCGCCCCCGGGCGGCCGGACGACCGTGCCCACCCCCAAGGACCTCGCCGGGCTGCGCGGCCCCGGCACCGCCCTCGCGTCCGCCCCGCAGCCGGCGAGCGCCACCCTGCGCTGGTCCTCCGACCGGGGCTGGATCGACCGCCCGCCGTCGCTCGGCGAACCCGCCGAGACGGCCCTGCTGCCCACCCTCGCCCAGCTCACCAGCGCCGAGCAGCGCTGGGCCGACCGCGAGGAGGACATCACCACCGTCGGCGGCGACCCCTACGAGGTGGGCCAGGTCTTCGCCCGCCGCTGGCTGGACCGGCTGCCCGAGCCCGGCCACGTACCCCGGCTCGCCGCCATGTACCCGCGCATCCCGCACCGCATCGACGGCGAACTTCTCCGCTATGCCGCGCGTTTCGGACTTCTCGCCCACAAGGACGATCAGATCGACGAGCACGACCGGTACGCGATCCGGGCCGGATTCTGGCGCGAGATCGATCTGCACGCCGCCGCCCGACCCGCCCCCGCGCCCGAGGAGGCGGACGCGACCACGTAGGCTCATCTCTCGTGAGTACGGTGTGCGAGGTGCGGGATCTGGTCAAGACGTACCCCGCCACACGCGGCAGGCGCGGCGTTCCGGCGACCCCGGAGGTGCGGGCCACCGACGGGATCAGCCTCGATGTGCGCGGCGGTGAGATCTTCGGACTGCTCGGTCCCAACGGGGCCGGCAAGTCCACCCTGGTCCGCCAGCTCACCGGTCTGATGCGCCCCGACTCCGGCTCCGTACGCCTCCTCGGCCACGACCTGGTGCGCCACCCCGAGCGCGCGGCCCGGCTGCTCGCGTACCTCGGCCAGGAGTCCACCGCCCTCGACGAGCTGACCGTCGCCCTCGCCGCCGAGACCACCGGCCGGCTGCGCGGGCTCGGGGTCCACGAGGCCCGCGCCGAGCGCGACGCCGTCCTCGACGAACTGGGCCTCGCCCCGATCGCCGGCCGGCCGCTGAAGAAGCTGTCCGGCGGCCAGCGCCGGCTCGCCTGCTTCGCCGCCGCCCTCGTCGGCGAGCGGCCCGTCCTCGTCCTCGACGAGCCCACCACCGGCATGGACCCCGTCGCCCGCCGCGCCGTGTGGGCCGCCGTCGACCGCCGCCGCGCCGAGCGCGGCAGCACCGTCCTGCTCGTCACCCACAACGTCATCGAGGCCGAGACCGTCCTCGACCGGGTCGCCGTCATCGACCGAGGCCGGGTCATCGCCTGCGACACCCCGAGCGGGCTCAAGGAGCGCGTCGCGGGGGAGGTCCGGGTCGAGCTGGTGTGGCGCGAGCGCGCCCCGCTCGACGTCCCCGAGGTGGCCGCGCTGCGCGAACTCGCCCAGGAGTCGGGCCGCCGCTGGGTGCTGCGGCTCGCCCCGGACGAGGCCCGGGCGGCGGTCGCCGCGGTGACCGGCGGGGCGGCGTTCGCCTCCCTCGACGACTTCACCCTGGCGACGCCGAGCCTGGAGGACGTGTACCTGGCGCTCGGCGGGCAGGCCCGGGGACTGGTCAAGGCATGACGGGCACGACGGGCACGATGGGCAGGACAGGCACGGCGGACAGGGGAGCGCACGGGGGGACCGCGTCGGCCGAGAGGCCGGTCGAGGTGACGTACGGGCCGTCGTACGGGGTAGCCTGCGCCGCACCCCACACCGCGACCGGTGCCGCGCCCCGTCCCGCGACGGGTGGAACGACGTACGCATGGACTGTCAGGAGCTGGACGAGTTGAGCACCCTGCCCGCCGAGGCCCCGCCGGCCGCCGGCGCCGCCGCCGTGGCCCGCCCGGCCCGGGGCGAGGAACCCGGCGCCGCGCCGCTCGCCCCCCGCGCCCGGCTGCTGCCCGCCCTGGCCGCCGTCTACCGAGCCCAGCTCTCGCGCGCCCGGGTCTCCCGGATCCCGCTGCTCTTCGTGGCCACCTTCCAGTCCGTCGGCATCATGATCCTGATGCGCGGGGTCGTGGACGGCGGCTCGGAGGCCCGGGCCGTGGTGGCCGGCTCCGCCGTCCTCGTCGTCGCGTTCGTCGCCCTCAACCTGCTCGCCCAGTACTTCGGCCAGCTCCGGGCCGGCGGCGGGCTCGACCACTACGCGACCCTCCCGGTGCCGCCCGCCGCCGTGGTCCTCGGCGCGGCCGGCGCGTACGCCTCCTTCACCGTGCCCGGCACGGTGCTCACGGCCGTCGCCGGGTCCGTCCTGTTCGGGCTGCCGCTCGGCCATCTGTGGATCCTGGCGGCCGTCGTCCCGCTGTCCGGGGCGGCGCTCGCCGGACTCGGCGCGGCCCTCGGCCTGCTCGCCCCCCGGCCGGAGCTGGCCACCCTGCTCGGCCAGCTCGGCATGTCGGCGGCGCTGCTCCTCGGGGTCCTGCCGGCCGACCGGATGCCCGGCCCGATCGTCTGGGCCCGGGACCTGCTGCCCTCCACGTACGGCGTGGAGGCCCTGGCCCGCACCTTCGACCCGCACCCGGACTGGGTGGCCGTCGGCCTCGACCTCGCGGTGTGCGGGGCGGTGGGCGTGGTGTCGCTCGCGGTGGCGACCTGGGCCTACCGGCGGGCCGCGGTGCGCTGACGTCCCGGCGCGGCGGCACACAGACACACCTGGCACGATGGCGTGGTGACCGCACCCCTGACGCCCCCGCACGAGCCGCCGCCCGACCCCTTCGGTTTCGGGAACCCGCCGGAGCCGCCCGATGGCGGTCCCGTCACGCCGGCCGAGATCCGGCAGGCCGCCGTGGTCGCCCTCGTCTCGGGTGTGGCCGGGGTACTGCTCGGGCTGATGTGGCTGTGGCTGGCGCCGAGGGTCGGGCTGATCTCCGACGGCAAGGCGGTCTATCTGCGCAACAGCGAGGCGGAGGCGGCCGTCGGCGGGGACGGCACGTTCATCCTGCTCGCCCTCGGCTTCGGGGCCGTGGCCGGGATCCTGGCCTTCCTGGTCCACCGGCGCGGCGGGGTCCCGCTGGTGTTCGGCCTGGCGCTGGGCGGGGTGCTCGGTTCGCTGCTCGCCTGGGGCGTGGGCATCTGGCTGGGACCGGGCGGCGATGTGGTCGCCCGGGCCAAGGAGGTCGGCCCCAAGGTCCCCTTCGACGCGCCGCTCGAACTGAACATGGCCGCGGCCGCGATGCTGGCCTGGCCGATCGGCGCCATGATCACGCACCTGCTGTGCACGGCCCTGTTCGGGCCCCGCGACCCGCAGCCCGAGCCGCAGCTCTGGCCGCCGGTCCCGCCGGTGCCGCAGGCCCCCTCGCACTGACGCCCGGCGCGGCGCGAGAAGCGATCCGGCCCCTGTCCCCGCGCGCGTACGGCGCGGGGACAGGGGCCGGAGTGGTTCCCGGGCGGGGACGCGGCGGTCAGGGGGCCGGTGGCACTGGCGTCAGGCGCGGCCGATCGGGGCCAGGACGGCGCCGGTGAGAACCGCCAGATCCTGTGGGGTCAGTTCGACCTCCAGGCCGCGCCGGCCCGCCGAGACGCAGATGGTCTCGTGGTCCGAGGCCGAGTCGTCGAGCACGGTCCGCAGCCGCTTGCGCTGCCCCAGCGGGGAGATCCCGCCCCGTACGTAGCCGGTGGTCCGCTCGGCCGCCGCCGGGTCGGCCATCGCGGCGCGCTTGCCGCCGACCGCCGCCGCCAGGGCCTTCAGATCGAGCTGGCCGGCCACCGGGACGACCGCGACCGTCAGCTCCCCGTCCACGTCCGCGACCAGCGTCTTGAACACCCGCGCGGGCGACACGCCGAGCGCCTCGGCCGCCTCCCCGCCGTACGAGGGGGCCGCCGGGTCGTGGTCGTAGGAGTGCAGGGTGTACGCCGTGCCGGCCGAGGTCAGCGCGACCGTCGCCGGGGTCCCGCCGCCGTTCTTCTTCTGCTTCTTCGCCACCTGGAGTTCTCTTCTCTCGGACTGGCCGGGCTCAGTTGGGGCTGGTCGGCGTACGGGTCAGCTCCACCGCCGGGAGCGACGGCAGATGGCGCAGCACCGCCGTCTCGGCCCGCAGCAGGGCCAGCTCCTCGCGCAGCCGGGACGCGGTGTCCGGCGCCTGGAGCAGCCGTTGCTTCGCCGGGGTGTCCAGGACCGTCGCGGCGGCCACCAGATAGGAGACCACCGACGGGTCGTCGGGCAGCTCGCTCGTGGTCAGCGACCGCTCCCGGGCGCCCGCGAGCCGCTTCTGGTACGCGCGGAAGGCCCGCAGCACGCCCTCGGCGAGCGGACCGGCCTCCTCGCCCTGCTCCTCGGGGACGTCCTCGACCTCGGCGGTCAGGAACGGCCCGGTCGCGTCGACGGAGAGCAGCCGCACCCGGGTGGTGCCGGTGGCCATCACGTCGAAGCCGCCGTCCGGGCGCTCCCGGATCGACACCGCGTCGGCCACGCAGCCGACCTCGTGGAAGGACCGGAGCGGGTCGGGGCCGAAGCCGGCCGCCGGTCCCTTCTCCGGGAGTTTCGTCTGGTCCGGCAGACCGGGTGCCGTCTGCGCGGTCTCCAGGCCGTCGCGGATGGCGACGACGGCGAAGCGGCGCGGCTCGGACTCGTCCGTCCGGAGCAGTTCGCGCATCAGGGCGCGATAACGCTCCTCGAAGACGTTCAGGGGCAGCACGAGGCCCGGGAACAGCACCGCGTTGAGCGGGAAGAGTGGCAGACGAGCGGTGGTCACAGCGGTCAAGCGTAATGGCCGCCGGGCCCGCCCCGGCCGGGCCGCCCGTTCGGACCCGTACGATCGGCCCCCGCGCCCGCGCCCCGGACCGCTTCCGGGACCGCCCCCGAGCGGCTCGGATCACCCGCCCGGGCCCCTGGCAGGACCACGGATCCGACCTCCGGCGCGAGCCCGGATCCGACCCCGGGTTCGACCTCGGCACCGGCACCGGATCCGACCTCGGCCCCGGCACCGAACGCACCCCCGACCCCGCCCCCGACCCCGCCCCCGACCCCGCCCCCGACCTCGCCCCCGACCCCGCCCCCGACCTCGCCCCCGGCACGCAGCGGGGTACGGCGCGCCACCTCGCGTACGGCGGCGGTCCGGGCGTCCAGGAAGCCGCGCAGCGGGTCGTCGGCGACCAGCCGCCACGGGAACGAGGTCGCGTGCGGGCCGATCCGCCGGAACTCGGCCAGCGCGTCGTGCGGGCGGCCCCGCGCCACCAGGACGTACACCAGCAGATTGCGCACCTCGGCGGGCCACAGATCACCCGCCGGGTACTCCGCCGACAGCGCGAGCGCCCGATCGGCCGCCGCGTCGATCCGCTCGCCGGGCACCCCGTGCTCCTGCCCGGCCCCGGCGATCAGCTGCGCGAAGGCGGCCCGTACCGGCAGCGCCTGCGCCAGGGACCCGGGCAGCGCGTCCTCGGCGGCCTGCTCGGCGAAGTCGAAGCACTCGCGGTGCGGGCGGTGGGGGCGGCCGCCGCCCCGCGCGCCGTCCTGGGCCGACAGGTACTTCAGGGCCGCCACATGGCTGCCGTAGTGGTGCGGGGCCCGGCGGACGGCCTGTTCCCACAGCGCCTCGAACGCCGAGTGCCCGGCGCGGGTGCCGTGGGCGTGGTCCAGGGCGAGCCGCCAGGGCACCGGGTCGCGCGGGCATGCCTCGGCCGCCGCCTGGATCAGCGGACCCGTCTCGCGCAGCCGTTCGGCCCGCGCGGGGGAGTCCCAGGCGCGCCGGACCGCGAGCTGCGCGTGGACGAGCAGGGCGTCGGGATCGTCGGGGGTGTCCGCGAGCAGGCGGTGCAGCCAGCCGTCCCGGTGGTACGCGAAGGCGGCGAGCCGGGTCACATGGCGGTCCCGGTCCTCCCACGCGGCGGCGTCCCGGGTGGCGGCGAGCAGCCCGGCGGCCGGCCCCGGGTCGCCGAGGGCGGCCGCGACCAGGGCCGGAGCCAGCCGGGTGTCCGGTACGTCGAGCAGCACGTCGTCGTCCGGCGGGCATCCGGCGGCGAGCCGGGGCGCGTGCCGGACCAGGCGTGCGGTGCCGATCAGGGCGCGGAGCAGTGACATCGTGCGCATCATTGAAAACCGCAGGTGAGGGCGGCGCCAGTGGCGGCCTGTGAAGCTTTGGTGGCGGCCGGAAGGTTGTATTGACGGGGGTCAAGACAGCGTAAAGAAAGGGGCGAACCGGTGCTGATGCGACCCCCCATTCTTCACTTCCGCCCCTCCCGCACCACCATCCCCACCCCCACAGCGCAGCGCCCCGCCCCCTACCCCCGCCGCAGCAACCGCGACGCCCCCGCCGCCACCGTCGTCGCCAGCACCCAGCCGACCAGGATCAGCCCGGTCGACAGCCATTGCCACAGCCCTTCCATCCGCCAGTAGCCGACCTCGCCCAGGTCGATGACCGGCAGCAGCAGGTCGAGCGCGTACAGCGTGGCGTCCCAGTGCGGTGCCTCGTCGGGCTTGAGCGCCACCGGTTCGTACAGCGAGAAGGCGTACGCGCTGGCCGCCCACAGCACCGCCATCCACAGCGCGGCCCGTCCCGGCCGGTAGCCGTACGCCACCGCGAGGTCCTGGACGTACCCCCACAGCTTCCCGGCGACCGGCAGCGTCTCGCGCCGCCGCCGCTGTTTGGCGAGCAGCACCTCGCGCGCGTCGGCGTCCTCGCCGCTGTTGCGCAGCACGGTCGCGAGGCGTTCGTACGGCTCGGGCGCGTACTCCGGGGTGGCGGCCGCGACCCATTCCAGGCGCCGGGCCAGCGGGAAGTGCCCGTAGGGGACGAGGGTCTCGTAGACGAATCCGCTCATGGCGAGCCCGCCGGGGCCCGGCCAGCTGCCCGCCAGGTCGATCAGGGTCACGACCTTGGCCCCGTTGAGCACCACCCGGCCCTCCTCGGGGCGCTCCCCGTTGAAGCGCAGCTCGGGGGTGACGATCCGGCGCAGCGACAGTTCCTCGCGCTGGGCCCCGTCCAGGATGAAGCGGGCGTGCCGCAGGTCCACCGAGTCGCCGAAGCGTCCGTCGTCGAGCCGGACCCCGCCGTGGCACTCCACGGCCTTGCGCCGGCCGCCCTGGGCCGGGGTCACCCCGTACGGCGGAGTCGTCGTGGTGGAGGGCACCGAGCTGTCGTAGACCCAGGCGGAGTCCAGGTACAGGGTGCGTTCGACGGTCAGCTGCGGCGCGTTCAGGGCGCGGCGCTGCTGGGAGCCGCGCAGCACGCTGCCCCGCAGACTGAGCGACACTCCGATGCGCGCCCCGCGCAGGCTCACCTCCCCGTAGGTCTCGATCAGCTCGGCCTGGAAGTCCTGCGCGACCACCAGGCCGTCCGCGGTGATGGCCCGGCCGCGCCGGTCCGGCCACACCCGGATCTGGTTGATCAGCAGGTCCGTCCCGATGTGTGCGTCGGTGAGCCGGATGCCCCGCTCGACCCGGCAGCGCGGCAGGTGCAGATCGCCGGCGGTGTGCAGGCGCGCCGCCTCCAGGCGCGGAATGGCGCACTCCACCATCCGCAGCGTCCCGAACCGGGCCTCCGGCAGGACCACCTCCCCGTCGAACCGGCACCCGTTCATTTCCACGTACGGGCCTATCTCGCCGCCCGCCAGATTCAGCGCCCCGGTGATCCGCACCCCGCGCAGCTTGAGCGCCGCGACCCGCCCGGCCCGCGCCGGCGGGCCGTGCAGCAGCAGAAGCGCCACGATCTGGGCCCGTACGCTCCGTTCCTCGTCCCACACCTCGCGCACCGCGAACGGATCGTCCCGTTCGGCGACCCCTTCCCGCAGGTCACAGGTGTCACCGATCCGGAATGCCCGCCACATCTCCCGCTCGGGGCCGCTCAGGCCCTCGGGCATTTGGTCGTCCTCGCGCGGCTCGGTCACTGCCGCCCCCTCGCTTCCCACGATTCCGTATCCCGGATTCGTACAGCCGTTCTTCCCGCTGTGTGACGGACTGAACGCTAACGGTCAGGAGTGGCGACCAGTCGCCAGAGTGGTTCGTATCAGCCAGTGATACGAACGACCGGCTTCCTGGGGCGTCTGAGAGAATTGACCCGTGATCTCTCGAATCGATCTGCGTGGCGAGACCCTCCCCGAGGGTTCCGCACTGCGCGACCTGCTGCCCCGTGCCGAGTTCGACGTGGAAGCCGCCCTGGAGAAGGTGCGGCCCATCTGCGAGGGCGTACGGCATCATGGCGCGGCCGCGGTGATCGACTACGGGGAGAAATTCGACGGTGTCCGGCCGGCGAGCCTGCGGGTTCCCGCCGAGGCGCTGGCCCGCGCCCTGGAGGAGCTGGATCCGGCCGTCCGCGCGGCCCTGGAGGAGTCCATCCGGCGGGCCCGCATGGTCCACCGCGACCAGCGCCGCACCACCCACACCACCCAGGTCGTCCCCGGCGGCACGGTCACCGAGAAGTGGATCCCGGTGACCCGCGTCGGCCTCTACGTGCCCGGCGGCCGCTCCGTCTACCCGTCCTCCGTCGTGATGAACGTCGTCCCGGCGCAGGAGGCCGGCGTCGAGGGCATCGCCGTGTCCTCCCCGCCGCAGAAGGAGTTCGACGGCCTGCCGCACCCCACGATCCTCGCCGCCTGCGCCCTGCTCGGCGTCGACGAGGTGTACGCGGCCGGCGGCGCCCAGGCCATCGCGATGTTCGCGTACGGCACCGAGGGCGCCCGGAGCACGGCGGGCGAGCCCGGCTGCGCCCCCGTCGACCTGGTCACCGGCCCCGGCAACATCTACGTCGCCGCCGCCAAGCGCCTGCTCAAGGGCCGTATCGGCATCGACGCCGAGGCCGGCCCCACCGAGATCGCGATCCTCGCGGACGACACGGCCGACCCGGCGCACCTCGCCGCCGACCTGATCAGCCAGGCCGAGCACGACCCGATGGCCGCCGCCGTCCTCGTCACCGACTCGGCGGAACTGGCCGAGGCCACCGAGGCCGAGCTGAAGACCCAGGTCGCCGCCTCCAAGCACGTCGACGACCGGATCGTCCCGGCCCTCGCCGGCCGGCAGTCCGCGATCGTCCTGGTCGACGGCCTGGAGGAGGGCCTCAAGGTCGTCGACGCCTACGGCGCCGAGCACCTGGAGATCCAGACCGCGAACGCCGCCGCCGTCGCCGACCGGGTCCGCAACGCGGGCGCGATCTTCGTCGGCCCCTGGGCGCCGGTCTCCCTCGGCGACTACTGCGCCGGCTCCAACCACGTCCTGCCCACCGGCGGCTGCGCCTGCCACTCCTCCGGCCTGTCCGTGCAGTCCTTCCTGCGCGGTGTGCACATCGTGGACTACACGCGCGACGCGCTCGCCGACGTCGCCCACCACGTGGTGACCCTCGCCGAGGCCGAGGACCTGCCGGCCCACGGCGCGGCGATCAAGGCAAGGTTCGGCTGGAAGGTTCCGGAGAACAAGTGACTTCGCACGACCCCGCACGGCCGGACGACGCGCTCGACACGCTCGGCAGCCTCGGTAGCCTCGGCATTGACGATCTCCCCATCCGCGACGAGCTGCGCGGCAAGACCCCGTACGGCGCGCCCCAGCTCGACGTACCCGTCCAGCTGAACACCAACGAGAACCCCTACCCGCTGCCCGAGCCCCTGGTGGCCCGGATCGCGGAGCGGGTCGCCGAGGCCGCCCGAGGCCTCAACCGCTACCCCGACCGCGACGCGGTCGAACTGCGCACCGAGCTGGCGCGCTACCTCACCCGTACGGGCGGACACGAGGTCGGCGTCCGCAACGTCTGGGCCGCCAACGGCTCCAACGAGGTCCTCCAGCAGCTGCTCCAGACCTTCGGCGGCCCCGGCCGCACCGCGATCGGTTTCGAGCCCTCGTACTCGATGCACGCGCTGATCGCCCGGGGCACCGGCACGGGCTGGATCTCCGGCCCGCGCAACGACGACTTCACCATCGACGTCGACGCGGCCCGTCGCGCCCTCGCCACCCACGCGCCGGACATCGTCTTCATCACCTCGCCCAACAACCCCACGGGCACGGCGGTCGAGACGGAGACCGTCCTCGCGCTGTACGAGGCCGCCCAGGCCGCGAAGCCCTGCATGGTGGTGCTGGACGAGGCGTACGTGGAGTTCGGCCACCGCCCCTCGCTGCTGCCGCTGCTCGACGGCCGGCCGAACCTGGTCGTCTCGCGGACCATGTCCAAGGCGTTCGGCGCCGCCGGGCTTCGCCTCGGCTATCTGGCCGCCCACCCGGCCGTGGTCGACGCCGTCCAGCTGGTCCGTCTGCCGTACCACCTGTCCGCCGTCACCCAGGCCACCGCGCTCGCCGCCCTGGAGTACACCGACACCCTCCTCGGGTACGTCGAACAGCTCAAGGCCGAGCGCGACCGCCTCGTCGAGGAGCTGCGGGCGATGGGCTACGAGGTGACGGAATCCGACGCCAACTTCGTCCAGTTCGGCCGCTTCGACGGGCCCGGGGGAGCCCATGAGGCATGGCGGAAGATCCTCGACCGGGGTGTCCTGGTCAGGGACAACGGCGTACCGGGCCGGCTGCGGGTCACCGCCGGCACCCCCCACGAGAACGACGCGTTCCTCGACGCGGTTCGTGAGTTGAAGAAGGAGCAGAGCGCATGAGCCGCGTAGGCCGCGTGGAACGCACCACCAAGGAGACGTCCGTCGTCGTCGAGATAGACCTCGACGGCACCGGAAGGGTCGACGTGTCGACCGGGGTCGGATTCTTCGACCACATGCTCGACCAGCTCGGCCGGCACGGTCTGTTCGACCTGACCGTGAAGACCGACGGCGATCTGCACATCGACTCGCACCACACCATCGAGGACACCGCCCTCGCGCTCGGCGCCGCCTTCCGGCAGGCCCTCGGCGACAAGGTCGGCATCTACCGCTTCGGCAACTGCACCGTCCCGCTGGACGAGTCGCTCGCCCAGGTCACCGTCGACCTCTCCGGCCGCCCCTACCTGGTGCACACCGAGCCCGAGAACATGGCGCCGATGATCGGCGCGTACGACACCACCATGACCCGGCACATCCTGGAGTCCTTCGTGGCCCAGGCGCAGGTCGCGCTGCACGTCCACGTGCCGTACGGGCGTAACGCGCACCACATCGTCGAGTGCCAGTTCAAGGCGCTGGCGCGGGCCCTGCGCTACGCCTCCGAGCGCGACACCCGCGCCGCCGGAATCCTCCCCTCGACGAAGGGCGCGCTCTAACCGTGAACGGCCTGTCCACCATCCTCATCGTCGTCGGGCTCTTCCTGCTCGGCGGCGTGTACTCCTTCGTCAAGCAGAAACAGTCGAAGAGCGTCATCACCGTCCTCGCGCTGAGCTCCGCCCTGAGCCTCGCGGCCGGCCTCCTGCGACTGGACCTGTGGTCATGAGCGCGCCGTCCAAGAAGGTCGTCGTCTTCGACTACGGCTTCGGCAACGTCCGCTCCGCCGAGCGCGCCCTCGCCCGGGTCGGCGCCGACGTCGAGATCACCCGCGACTACGACAAGGCCATGAACGCCGACGGACTCCTGGTCCCCGGCGTCGGTGCCTTCTCCGCCTGCATGGAGGGCCTCAAGGCGGCCCGCGGCGACTGGGTCGTCGGACGCCGGCTGTCCGGCGGCCGGCCCGTCATGGGCATCTGCGTCGGCATGCAGATCCTCTTCGAGCGGGGCATCGAGCACGGCGTCGAGACCGAGGGCCTCGACGAGTGGCCCGGCACGGTCGGCCCGCTCGACGCGCCCGTCGTCCCCCACATGGGCTGGAACACGGTCGACGCGCCCGCCGACAGCGAACTCTTCGCCGGTCTGGACGCCGACACCCGGTACTACTTCGTGCACTCCTACGCGGTGCGCGAGTGGACCCTGGAGACCGTCAACCCGAACATGCGCGCCCCCAAGGTCACCTGGGCCACCCACGGCGAGCCGTTCGTCGCCGCGGTCGAGAACGGCGCCCTGTGGGCGACCCAGTTCCACCCCGAGAAGTCCGGCGACGCCGGCGCCCAGCTCCTCACCAACTGGATCGGAACCCTGTGACTGTCCCGCCGAGCAGGACGCTCGAACTCCTTCCCGCCGTCGACGTCCGCGACGGCCAGGCGGTCCGCCTCGTGCACGGCGAGTCCGGCAGCGAGACCTCCTACGGCTCCCCGCTCCAGGCGGCCCTCGCCTGGCAGCGCGCCGGCGCCGAGTGGCTGCACCTGGTCGACCTGGACGCCGCCTTCGGCACCGGCGACAACCGCGCCCTGGTCCGCGAGGTCACCGAGGCGATGGACATCAAGGTCGAGCTGTCGGGCGGCATCCGCGACGACGCCACGCTCGCCGCCGCCCTCGCCACCGGCTGCACCCGCGTCAACCTCGGCACCGCCGCCCTGGAGACCCCCGAGTGGGTCGCCAAGGTCATCGGCGAGCACGGCGACAAGATCGCCGTCGGCCTGGACGTCCGGGGCACCACCCTGCGCGGCCGGGGCTGGACCCGCGACGGCGGCGACCTGTACGAGACGCTGGCCCGCCTCGACTCCGAGGGCTGCGCCCGCTACGTCGTCACCGACATCGCCAAGGACGGCACGCTCCAGGGCCCCAACCTGGAACTGCTGCGCAACGTCTGCGCCGCCACCGACAAGCCCGTCGTCGCCTCCGGCGGCGTCTCCTCGCTGGACGACCTGCGCGCCCTGGCCGGGCTCGTCCCCGAGGGCGTCGAGGGCGCGATCGTCGGCAAGGCGCTGTACGCGAAGGCGTTCACCCTGGAAGCGGCCCTGGAGGCGGTGGCCGCCGGATGAGCGAGGACCGCGCCAAGCCGCGCAAGGTGGTGACCGGCGCCCCCTGGGAGGAGCAGTTCGGCTACTCCCGCGCCGTGGAACTGCCGAACGGCACCGTCCTGGTGGCCGGCTGCACGTCCGTCGTGGACGGCGCCGTCGTCGAGGGCGGCCCGTACGAGCAGGCCGTCAACTCCTTCGCCGTGGCCTTCGACGCCCTGAAGCAGCTGGATCTCGGCCCCGAGCACGTGGTGCGGACCCGGATGTACGTCACCCACGCGCGCGATGTGGACGAGGTCGGCCGGGCCCACAAGGAGCTGTTCGACGCCATCCGGCCCGCCGCGACGATGGTCATCGTCTCCGGCTTCGTCGACCCGCGCCTGGTCGTGGAGATCGAGGTCGAGGCGTACCGCTCCGAGCCCGCCGCGCCCGTCGTGGTGTCCGGTGCCGTGTCCGCCGACGAGCCGGCCGCCGCGTCGTCCCCCGCGTCCGCCGCCGAGACCGCCGCCGAGACCGCCGAGGGAGGTGCGGCATGAGCCTCGCCGTACGCGTGATCCCCTGCCTGGACGTGGACAACGGCCGCGTCGTCAAGGGCGTCAACTTCCAGAATCTGCGCGACGCAGGCGACCCCGTCGAGATGGCCAAGCTGTACGACGCCGAGGGCGCCGACGAGCTGACCTTCCTCGACATCACCGCCTCGTCCGGCAACCGGGAGACCACCTACGACGTGGTGCGCCGCACCGCCGAGCAGGTCTTCATCCCGCTGACGGTGGGCGGCGGCGTCCGCTCCGCCGACGACGTGGACAAGCTGCTGCGCGCCGGGGCCGACAAGGTGGGCGTGAACACGGCCGCCATCGCCCGTCCCGACCTGATACGCGAGATCGCCGAGCGTTTCGGCCGCCAGGTCCTCGTCCTGTCGGTGGACGCCCGCCGTACGGCCTCCGGCTCCTTCGAGGTGACGACGCACGGTGGCCGCCAGGGCACCGGCATCGACGCCGTCGAATGGGCGCACCGGGCCGCCGAGCTGGGCGCGGGAGAGATCCTGCTCAACTCGATGGACGCGGACGGCACCAAGGACGGCTACGACACCGAGATGATCCGGGCCGTACGCAAGCACGTGACCGTCCCGGTCATCGCCTCGGGCGGCGCCGGCGAGCTGGCGCACTTCCCGCCGGCCATCGAGGCGGGCGCGGACGCGGTCCTCGCGGCCTCCGTCTTCCACTTCGGCGATCTGCGGATCGGCGAGGTGAAGGAGACGCTGCGGGAGGCGGGCCACCCGGTCCGCTGAGCCGGCTTCGGCGAGGCATATGCCTGAATGAGCGTCACGAAGGGCCCCTGCGGGGGCCCTTCGTTATGTGACGGTCTGCCAAGATGCGCAGGATCAGTTGCGCAATTTCTCTTGCGCAAGTTTTCTTTTGTATCTACGGTCAGGTGCATGACCTCGCAGGAGAACCGCCGGATCACCGATCTCGGCACCCTCAAGGCCGTCTCGCACCCGCTGCGGATGCGCCTCTACCGCGCCCTCTTCGTCGCCCGCACCGCGACCGCCTCGCAGCTCGCCGAGCAGGTCGACGAGGCCGTCTCGCTCGTCAGCTACCACCTGCGCAAACTCGCCGACCACGGCCTCATCGAGGAGGCCGAGCCGCAGTCGGCGGACGGCCGTGAGCGCTGGTGGCAGCCCAGCTCGTACGGGGTGTCGGTCCGCGACGAGGATGTCCGGGACTCGCCCGAACTGGTCGCCGCGAGCGACGCGTTCGGCCGCGTCGTCAACGAGCAGCGCGCCGCGCTCCACCGCCGCTTCCTCGACGAGCGCCTCACCTGGTCCGAGGAGTGGCGCTCCGCCTCCGTCAGCTCCGAGTGGCTGCCCCGGCTGACCGCCGCCGAACTCGCCGCGCTCGGCGAGGAGCTGGAGGCGGTCCTCCACAAGTACGACCAGAAGGCCCGCGCCGCCGAGGCGGCCGGCGACATCGAGGGCCGCGAGAAGGTCGCCGTCCACCTCTACGGCTTCCCATACCGGGGCTGAGACCGTGACCGCGACCACGCCCGCGACCACTTCCGAGGCCACCGCTACCGCTGCCACTCCCGCCGAAGCCGGTGCCGCCGCGGCCCGCCCCGCCCACCGCGACCCCCAGGTCCTGCGCTGGCTGGGCGCGTACACCGCCTCCACCCTCGGTGACAGCGTCTACTACCTCGCCCTGTCCTGGGCCGCCGTCAGCAGCGGCAGCCCCGCTCAGGCGGGACTCGTCGTGACCGTCTCCGCCGTCCCCCGCGCCCTGCTCATGCTCGTCGGGGGAGTGGTCGCGGACCGGCTGGGTCCGCTCCGCGTCGTGATCGTCTCGGACGCGGTCCGCTGCCTGTCCACCCTCGGCCTCGCCGCCGTCCTCTTTCTCGCCTCGCCCGGGCTGTGGGTGCTCGCGGCCGTCGGGCTGGTCTTCGGCACCGTCGACGCCCTGTTCCTGCCCGCCGTGGGCGCCCTGCCGCCCCGGATCGCGGAGCGCGACCAGCTCGCCCGGGTCCAGGGCATGCGCGGGATCTCGTACCGGATGGGCTCCGTCCTCGGCTCCCCGCTCGGCGGCCTCGCGGTCGCCACCGGCGGCTCGAAGACCGCCTTCGCCGTCGCCGGTGTGCTCTTCGCACTGTCCCTGCCCCTGCTGTGCGCGCTCAAGCTCCGCCCGCTGCCGGGCGGGGAGGGGCCAGGCACGGCGCCGGGCGAGGAGGCGCGGGAGGAGGACGCCCCACGGGGCGGCGGCGCCCTGCGCGACCTCACCGGCGGCCTGCGCTATCTGCGCGGCCACCGTGTCCTCGGCCCGCTGATGATCGTCATCCTTCTCGCCGACCTCGGCTTCGTCGGCCCGCTCAACATCGGCCTCGCGATCCTGTCCGACCAGCGAGGCTGGGGCGCCGCCGGCATCGGCTGGGTCCTCTTCGGCTTCGGTGCGGGCGCGGGCGCCGCCTCGCTGCTCCTCACCGTGCGCGGCCGGGTCCCGCGCGCAGGAGCCGTCATGGGCTGGAGCATGATCCTCGGCGCGGTCGCGATCGGCACCCTGGCCTTCGTGCCCCAGCTGTACGCCGCCGCGCTCGTCGCCTTCTCCATCGGCCTGCTCGCCGGACTCAACGGAGTCCTGTGCGGCTCCCTCGTCCAGACCGAGGCGGACCCCGCCTTCCTGGGCCGGGTCAGCGCCGTCTCCAGCCTGGGCAGCCTCGGCATCGCCCCGCTCGGCCTTCCGCTCACCGGCGCGGCCATCGGCCTGTGGGGCCCCGGCCCGGTCTTCGTGGTCAGCGCCTCGGTCTGCGTCGTCTCGGGCGCGCTCACCCTGCTGATCCCGGCCCTGCGCCGGGCCGAGCTGCCGAAGTAGGGCGGGGCGGCGACGGGCCCCGCCCGGGGCTGTTAGATCCCCAGCTGCTTGGATCCGCTCACCCGCTCCACGGCCTCCGGCTCCCCGTCGAGGTCCACCTTCGCCACGTCCTGCCGTCCGAACAGAAACATCATCAGCTCGCCCGGCTCCCCGGCGACCGTCACCACCGGGGTGCCCCGGTGCGCCACCACCGTCTGGCCGTTCGGGCGCCGCAGCACGAGCCCCACCGGCGCCTTCCGGCCGAGCAGCCGCGCCGACTTCTCCAGGCGGGACCACAGGGTGTCCGAGAAGACCGGGTCCAGCTCGCGCGGCGACCAGTCCGGCTGGGCCCGCCGTACGTCCTCGGCGTGGACGAAGAACTCGACGACGTTCGCGCCCTCGTCCACCTGCTTGATGGTGAACGGGGACATCCGCGGGGGACCCGTTCGGATGAGCTGGATCAGTTCGTCGTACGGCTTCCCGGTGAACTCGGCCTGCACCCGGTCGAGCCGCGATTTCAGTGCCGGGACCGGCACGACCGCGCCCGCCGCCGCGTCGGGGCGGCGCTCCCGCACCACCACGTGCGCCGCGAGGTCGCGGGTCAGCCAGCCCTCGCAGAGGGTCGGGGCGTCCGGGCCCGCGGCCTCCAACAGGTCGGCGAGCAGAAGCCGTTCACGCTTGGCATGGGTCGACATGTCCGCCACCCTACGACCGTCGCCACCGGTCCGCCCAGTGGACGCCCCAGCGGCTCCGGTCCGCGCGGCGGCACAATGGCGCCATGAGCAGCACGCCCCGGACCCCCAGCGACCTCGACCCGGCCATCGCCGCCCGCCTCAAGCGCAGCGCCGACGGGCTGGTCCCCGCCATCGCCCAGCAGTACGACACCGGCGAGGTGCTCATGCTCGGCTGGATGGACGACGAGGCGCTGCACCTCACCCTCACCACCGGCCGCTGCACCTACTGGTCGCGCAGCCGCGAGGAGTACTGGGTCAAGGGCGACACCTCCGGGCACGTCCAGCACGTGAAGTCCGTCGCCCTCGACTGCGACGCCGACACCCTCCTCGTCAAGGTCGACCAGGTCGGCGCCGCCTGCCACACCGGCACCCGGACCTGCTTCGACACCGACGTCCTGCTCGCGGCCCCCGTGGACGGGTCCGCGAAGCAGGCCGATCCTTCCGATCCCGCCGATCCCGCCGGTCCCACCGGGCCCGCCGATCCGGCTGATCCTTCCGATCCTGCTGATCCCGCCGAGCGCTCCGACGCGGCCGAGTAGGGTCGGGCGCCATGGATCTCGAGACCTTCCGAGGGCTGGCCGCGGACCGCCGCGTCATCCCCGTCAGCCGCCGGCTCCTCGCGGACGGCGACACCCCGGTCGGGCTGTACCGCAAGCTCGCCGGCGAGCGCCCCGGCACCTTCCTCCTCGAATCCGCGGAGAACGGCCGCAGCTGGTCGCGCTACTCCTTCATCGGCGTCCGCAGCGACGCCACCCTGACCGTGAAGGACGGCGCGGCGCACTGGCTCGGCACCCCGCCGGTCGGCGTCCCCACCGGCGGCGACCCGCTCGACGCCCTGCGCGCCACCGTTGAGACCCTGCACACCCCGCGCGACCTCACCGCGGGCATGCCCCCGTTCACCGGCGGCATGGTCGGCTACCTCGGCTACGACATCGTCCGCCGCCTGGAGCGCATCGGCGAGCACGGCACCGACGACCTCGAACTGCCCGAGCTGACCCTGCTGCTCACCAGCGATCTCGCCGTCCTCGACCACTGGGACGGCACGGTGCTGCTGATCGCCAACGCGATCAACCACAACGACCTGGCGACCGGTGTCGACGAGGCGTACGCGGACGCCGTGGCCCGGCTCGACGCGATGGAGGCCGACCTGGCCCGCCCCCTCGTCGGGGCGCCCGTCGCGCTGCCGGACTCCGAGCTGCCCGCCTTCTCGGCCCGCTGGGGCGGCCCCGCGTACCAGGAGGCCGTCGAGGACATCAAGGAGCGCATCCGGGCGGGCGAGGCGTTCCAGGTGGTGCCCTCGCAGCGGTTCGAGACCCCGTGCGAGGCCTCCGCGCTCGACGTCTACCGGGTGCTGCGGGCCACCAACCCGTCCCCGTACATGTACCTGTTCCGCTTCGAGAACGGCTTCGACGTCGTCGGCTCCTCGCCCGAGGCCCTGGTCAAGGTCGAGGACGGCCGGGCGATGGTCCACCCCATCGCCGGCACCCGGCACCGCGGGGCGACCCCGCAGGAGGACCACGACCTCGCCGAGGAACTGCTCGCCGACCCCAAGGAGCGCGCCGAGCACCTGATGCTCGTCGACCTCGGCCGCAACGACCTCGGCCGGGTCTGCGCCCCCGGCTCCGTCGAGGTGGTCGACTTCATGTCGGTCGAGCGCTACTCGCACGTCATGCACATCGTCTCCACCGTCACCGGCCGGGTCGCCGAGGGGAAGACCGCCTTCGACGTGCTCACCGCGTGCTTCCCGGCGGGCACCCTCTCCGGCGCGCCCAAGCCGCGCGCGATGCAGATCATCGAGGAGCTGGAGCCGTCCCGGCGCGGGCTGTACGGCGGGTGCGTCGGCTATCTCGACTTCGCCGGCGACTCCGACACCGCCATCGCCATCCGTACGGCGCTGCTGCGGGACGGGACCGCGTACGTGCAGGCGGGCGCGGGGGTCGTCGCCGACTCCGACCCGGCCGCCGAGGACACGGAGTGCCGCAACAAGGCGGCGGCGGTGCTGCGCGCCGTCCACACGGCCAATCGGATGACGGGGAAATGATCGTCGGCGGATGGTCCCTTGATCCGTTCATCGATCCGGCCACCGGCCATCCATGGCTCCGTCCATCGGTCGTCCATCGAAACGGACACAAGCGGATAACCGGATGAACGGATCCTGAGACCGTAGGGGATAGTGGGGTACGTGAGTGCCGTACCCGTACCCCAGCCCCGCGCCGCCCGCCCCGGCGCCGCCTCGTCCGGTGCCCGCCGCAGCCTGGCCGCCGCCCTGCTGCTCGGCGCGCTCGGATCCACCGTCGTCCTGCTCTCCGCCGGTCAGATCTGGGCCGAGGGCACGGCGGCCGTCGGCGGCGGCACCGTCCCGGTCGAGGCCGACGGCGGCACGGTCACCGGTGTGCCGACCGCCCTCGCGGTCGTCGGCCTCGCCGCGCTCGTCGCCGTCTTCGCCGTCCGCCGCACCGGCCGCGCGCTGGTGTCCGGGCTGCTCGCGCTGAGCGGCGCGGGCGCTGCGGCCGCCGCCGTCCTCGGCGCCGGCGACAGCTCCGCGCTCGACGCGGAGGCCGCCCGTATCAGCGGCAACACGGCCGCCGCCGTCGACGGCCTCAGCCACACCGCCTGGCCGTATGTCACCGCCGGCGGCGCCCTGCTCATCCTGATCGCCGGACTCTTCGCGCTGCGCTTCGGCAAGTCCTGGCCTGCCATGGGCGGCCGCTACGAGCGCTCCGGCGCCCCCCGCCCGGCCCGCCGCGCCACGGCCGCCACCACCGACCCCGACCGCCCCGAGGACCTCTGGAAGGCCCTGGACCGAGGCGAGGACCCGACGCACGGCGGCTGACCGGGACCGGGCATCGGGCACCGGTCGTCGGCGGCCCTCGCGCGGGTGCGGGCGCAGACGTCGGCTGTCGGACGTGATCACTACGCTTCCGGCGTGACGACACCTCCCGACGACCGGACCTTCCCGGCCGCTCTCGCCGCCGCTCTCGCCGTCCCCTTCGCGTACGACGACGGCAAGGGCATCGACTTCGAACCCTTCCCGGCCTTCCTGAGCGCCGAGGACACCACCGACTGGTTCCGGGCCTGGACCGGCAACCGTGAACTGGACGGCGATGCCTTCCGCGTCCTCGGCCAGGACGGCACGGGCGGATACGCCGCGTTCTGGCTGATCCGCCCCGGCGCGCCCCTCACCGACCAGCCCGTTGTCTTTCTCGGATCCGAGGGCGAGACCGGCGTCGTGGCCCGCTGCCTCGGCGACTTCCTCTGGGTGCTCGCGGGCGGCTTCGGCCCCTTGGAGGCGGCCACCGAGCACGAACCCGACTGGACCCCGCGGCCCGACGCGGCGCGCGCCGCCGTCGCGCGGAGGTTCGCCCCGGAGCGGGAAGCGCCGGCCGAGGCGCTGATCGCGGCGGCGGCCCGGGAGTTCCCGGACTTCGACGACGACCTGATGGCGCTCTGCCGCTGACCTGCCGCTGACCCGCCGCTGACCTGCCGGTCCCGTCCGGCGGCCCGTGCCGGGGTGCCGGATACGACCCCGCGACGACCGCCGGACCCCGTTCCGCCGCGACGCGTGATCGCCCGGAGCCCCCCGAGTCACCACCGCGCGGTCATGTGCGGAAGAATGAGGCGTCAGCACCGAGCACCACCAAAGAGGAGCAACTCATGTCGGGCAGCGCCCACGGACACACCCCGGCCGCCTGGGCCGGTGTCATCATCGCCTTCATCGGTTTCTGCGTCGGCGGAGTCTTCATGGTCGGCGCCAACGTGGTCGGCTTCTGGGTCGGTATCGGCCTGATGCTCCTCGGTGCCATCGTCGGCGGCGTGCTGAAGATGGTCGGCATGGGGACGCCGAAGCCCACCGCTGCCGTCCAGGCCGCCCGCGACACCGCCACCGCGAGCATCCGGGCCCGCGCCTGACGCTCCCGGCAGCCTTGCCGCTCACCTCGAGGGCGCAGTACGGAACAACCGTGCTGCGCCCTCGTGCGTCAGGGGCGACAATCACCCGGTGGACCCGAACCCGACGGCGGCGGCCGTGACCGAGCCCCAGCCCCAGAGCTCCGGGGGGACGCCCCCCGACCCGTACGCACCGGCATATGCCGACCCGTACGC
Source organism: Streptomyces sp. NPDC046203 (assembly GCF_040646255.1). NCBI lineage: Bacteria > Bacillati > Actinomycetota > Actinomycetes > Kitasatosporales > Streptomycetaceae > Streptomyces > Streptomyces sp. NPDC046203. The sequence continues at coordinate 158,358 of NZ_JBEYZX010000009.1, forward strand.
CCCGGTCCCGGCATATGCCCCGCCGCACCCGTCTCCGGCAGCGGGCCCGTCAGCGGCCCCGTTCCCGTCCCTGCCGCTGTACGCCCCGCAGCCCCCGCCGCCGCTCACCCGGCGGCTGCTCACCCCGGTCGGCACCCTCGCCGCCGTCGTCGCCGCCTTCGCGTACGTCGGCACCGTCGACCCCAACGAGCCCGGCCACTACCCGGTCTGCCCCCTGCTGCGCTTCACCGGCCTGTACTGCCCCGGCTGCGGCGGGCTGCGCAGCGCCCATGCCTTCGCCCACGGCGACCTCGCCGCCGCCTTCGGCTCCAACGCCCTCGCCGTCGTCGGCTACGGCGTCTTCGCCGCCGTCATGGTTTTGTGGCTGGTCCGCGCCATCCGGGGCATCCCGTTGCGAGTGACGCTCTCCCCGGTCTGGTGGTGGGGGATCGGCGCCGTCCTGACCGCGTTCACGCTGGTCCGGAACCTGCCGTTCGGTGCCGCGCTGGCCCCCTGACCTGCACGGCCGGCACCCGGCGGGAGTCCCAGCACGTGGGACGACGCCCCTTCGATGCGGATCCGGGGCGCACCTGCGGATACCATCGACCTTGGCTGTATCCAGACCGTCACCGTCCCGGAAGGGGGCTCCTCGCGTGAGTGTGCTCGACGAGATCATCGAAGGCGTACGCGCCGACCTCGCGGAGCGGCAGGCGCGGGTCTCCCTCGACGAGCTCAAGGAGCGCGCCGCGAGAGCGCCGCAGGCCAAGGACGGCGTCGCCGCGCTGAGCGGCGACGGAGTCAAGGTCATCTGCGAGGTGAAGCGCTCCAGCCCGTCGAAGGGCGCGCTCGCCGCGATCGCCGACCCGGCCGGCCTCGCCGCCGACTACGAGGCGGGTGGCGCCGCCGTCATCTCCGTCCTCACCGAGCAGCGCCGCTTCGGCGGCTCGCTCGCCGACCTGGAGGCCGTCCGGGCCCGGGTCGACATCCCGATCCTGCGCAAGGACTTCATCGTCAGCGCCTACCAGCTCTGGGAGGCCCGGGCGTACGGCGCGGACCTCGCGCTGCTGATCGTCGCCGCCCTGGAGCAGGAGGCCCTGGTCTCCCTCATCGAGCGCGCCGAGTCCATCGGGCTGACCCCGCTGGTCGAGGCCCACGACGAGGAAGAGGCCGAGCGGGCCGTCGCCGCCGGCGCCCGGATCATCGGCGTCAACGCGCGCAACCTGAAGACCCTCAAGGTCGACCGCTCCACCTTCGAGCGCGTCGCCCCCGAGATCCCGGACCGCATCGTCAAGGTCGCCGAGTCCGGCGTCCGAGGCCCGCACGACCTGATCGCGTACGCCAACGCCGGCGCCGACGCGGTCCTGGTCGGCGAGTCCCTGGTCACCGGCCGCGACCCCAAGGTGGCCGTGGCCGACCTGGTCGCCGCCGGCGCCCACCCGGCCCTGCGGCACGGGCGGAGCTGACCCCACATGTCCCGACGCCTTCTCCGAAGCGACGCACAGGCGTGCGTCCCGGGCCGTGATGCCCGGGGCGCCGCCGGTGCGCGCGCGGACGAGGGCGACCGGCGGCACGCCCCGCTGGCCCGGGGCTGCCGCCCGCGCGGCTGCCGCGCCCCCGCGCGCCGGGTTCACGGCCGCCGGGTGCGGTACGTGATAGGCGACGAGCCGGGCCAGGTCAACGGCATGCGATGGCGCGCGTCCACCGCGCGCAACTCCTGACACTTCCCGGTCATCCACCGGGCCCTCGCGCGAGGTTTCCGGCCCGCACGGACGGGACGCCGTACCCGAAAACGGTGCCGCCCCGCCCGTGCCGCCTTGCCGCACCTCGCGGCCGGGGGCCGGAACGCCCCGCCGGGGAGCCTCGCAGGCGTGCCCCGTCCTTCGGGAAAGCCCTTCGAGTCCGTCCTTCGCGACCGCTCTTCGAGAACGCCCTTCGGGACCGCTCTTCGGGGCCGTCCCGAGGTCGCCTCGCAGGCCGTCCCGAGGGCCGGTGCGAAGCCCGCCGAGCGCCCGTCGAGCGCCCGTCGAGGGCCCGCCGCGCGCCCGCCGCCCGTCCCGCGTACGCGGAACGGCGCGAGCCGGTGCCGCCAGGGTGCGGAACGTGTCAGAGCATGCGCATAACGTGACCATCGTCCAGACGTCACCGGGGCCCCGCCCCGCGAGGAGCGCATCCGCATGTCCAGCATGTCGTCCACCGACCTGACCAGCGACTTCTTCATCCCCGACCCGGAGGGGTCGGTCCCCACCCCCGAGGGCTACTTCGGCGCCTACGGCGGCAAGTTCATCCCCGAGGCCCTCGTCGCCGCCGTCGACGAGGTCGCCGTCGAGTACGACAAGGCCAAGAACGACCCCGAGTTCGCCCGTGAGCTCGGCGAGCTGATGGTGCACTACACCGGCCGTCCCAGCGCCCTCACCGAGGTCCCGCGCTTCGCCGGGCACGCCGGCGGCGCCCGGATCTTCCTCAAGCGCGAGGACCTCAACCACACCGGCTCGCACAAGATCAACAACGTGCTCGGCCAGGCCCTGCTCACCAAGCGCATGGGCAAGACCCGGGTCATCGCCGAGACCGGCGCCGGCCAGCACGGCGTCGCCACCGCCACCGCCTGCGCCCTCTTCGGTCTCGACTGCACCATCTACATGGGCGAGATCGACACCCAGCGCCAGGCCCTCAACGTCGCCCGGATGCGCATGCTCGGCGCCGAGGTCGTCGCCGTGAAGTCCGGCAGCCGCACCCTCAAGGACGCCATCAACGAGGCGTTCCGAGACTGGGTCGCCAACGTCGACCGCACCCACTACCTCTTCGGTACGGTCGCGGGCCCGCACCCCTTCCCGGCCATGGTGCGCGACTTCCACCGGGTCATCGGCGTCGAGGCCCGCCGCCAGCTCCTGGAGCAGGCCGGCCGGCTGCCCGACGCGGCCGTCGCCTGCGTCGGCGGCGGCTCCAACGCCATCGGCCTCTTCCACGCCTTCATCCCGGACGCCTCCGTCCGGCTGATCGGCTGCGAACCGGCCGGTCACGGCCTCGCCACCGGCGAGCACGCCGCCACCCTCACCGCCGGCGAGCCCGGCATCCTGCACGGCTCGCGCTCCTACGTGCTTCAGGACGAGGAGGGCCAGATCACCGAGCCGTACTCGATCTCCGCCGGCCTCGACTACCCGGGCATCGGCCCCGAGCACGCCTACCTCAAGGACAGCGGGCGCGGCGAGTACCGGGCCGTCACCGACGACGCCGCCATGCAGGCGCTGCGCCTGCTGTCGCGTACGGAGGGCATCATCCCGGCCATCGAGTCGGCGCACGCCCTCGCCGGGGCCCTGGAGATCGGCAAGGAGCTGGGCAAGGACGGGCTCCTCGTCGTCAACCTCTCCGGACGCGGCGACAAGGACATGGACACCGCGGCCCGCTACTTCGGGCTGTACGACACCGACGCCGAGGTGGCCGCCGACGCGACCGCCACCGCCGAGATCGCGGGGGACGCCAAGTGACCGGGAACATCCAGCTGCTCGGCGACACGCTCGCCGCCGCCAAGGCCGAGAACCGGGCCGCGCTCATCGCGTACCTCCCGGCCGGCTTCCCGACCGTCGACGGCGGCATCGCCGCCATCAAGGCCGTCTTCGACGGCGGCGCCGACATCGTCGAGGTCGGACTGCCGCACAGTGACCCCGTCCTCGACGGGCCGGTGATCCAGACCGCCGACGACATCGCCCTGCGCGGCGGCGTGAAGATCGCCGACGTGATGCGCACGGTCAAGGAGGCGCACGAGGCCACCGGCAAGCCGGTCCTCGTGATGACCTACTGGAACCCCATCGACCGCTACGGCGTCGAGCGCTTCACCGAGGAACTCGCCGCGGCCGGCGGCGCCGGCTGCATCCTGCCGGACCTGCCGGTCCAGGAGTCCGCCCTGTGGCGGGCGCACGCCGACAAGCGCGGTCTCGCGACCGTCTTCGTCGTCGCCCCCAGCAGCAAGGACGAGCGCCTCGCCACCATCACCGCGGCCGGCTCGGGCTTCGTCTACGCCGCCTCCCTGATGGGCGTCACGGGCACCCGCGAGTCGGTCGGCGAGCAGGCCGCCGACCTGGTGGGCCGGACCCGGGCCGCCGGCGACCTGCCGGTCTGCGTCGGTCTCGGCGTCTCCAACGCGGCCCAGGCTGCCGAGGTCGCCCGGTTCGCCGACGGGGTCATCGTCGGCTCCGCCTTCGTCAAGCGCATGCTCGACGCCGACGGCGACGAGACCGCCGCGCTCGGCGCCGTGAAGGAACTGGCGGCCGAGCTCGCCGCGGGCGTCCGCCGCACCGCGTAACACCTGCGGCGTTCCCGTCACACGTACGGGTGGAATACGGACCGGGGAGGCGTGCGCGCGCCTCCCCGGTTCGTTGCTGAGGGCGTGAGCGAGAAGAACCGAGACGGAATGCGGAGCGCGCGCGAGCGCCTCAAGCAGCAGCGCGAGCAGGACAAGACCCGGGAGAAGCGGCGGCGCGTCCTCATCGTGACGGCCGCGGTCGTCGGCGTCCTCGGCCTGGCCGGGGTGGTCGGCGTGATCGCCGCCGCGGGCGGCGGCGGGGACAGCTCCGACAAGGCGGGCCCGGTCGTCCCGCCCGCCGGGGCCACCGCCGGCGACAAGCCCGCCATCCCGCAGGGCCGGCCGGACGCCCCCTCCACGCTTGCGGTCTGGGAGGACTTCCGCTGCCCCGCGTGCGCCCAGTTCGAGAGCATCATGCGGACCAGCGTCCACCAGCTGATGGCGTCCGGCGCGCTCAAGGTCGACTACCACCTCGCCACCCTCATCGACGGCAACCTCGGCGGCACCGGCTCCCTGCGCGCCGCCAACGCCGCCGCCTGCGCGCAGGACGCCGGCAAGTTCACCGCGTACCACGACGTGCTCTACAGCAACCAGCCGCCGGAGACCAACGACGCGTTCGCGAAGAACGAGAAGCTGATCGAACTGGCCGCGAAGGTGCCCGGGCTCGACACCCCGGCCTTCCGCGCCTGCGTCGAGGACGGCACCCACGACAGCTGGGTCAAGACCTCGCACGCCGCGTTCAAGAAGAGCGACTTCCGAGGCACGCCGTCCGTGCTGCTCAACGGGACGCCGGTCTTCCCGCAGAAGGACGGCGTGCAGATCTCCCCGGAGAATCTGAAGAAGTGGGTCGCCGAGGCCAACAAGGGCAAGAAGGCGGGCACGGCGTCGCCGGCCCCGGGTTCCCCGGAGCACTGACCACCGCCGTTCCTCCGGGCCGCGCGGGCCTCGGCCCTGGCTGGGAGGCCCGTACCCGGCCGCGTGGGCCCCGTTCCCGCCCGGAATCGGACTCCCCGATTCCGGCGGGATGGACCCCGTTCCCGGCCTCGCGGGCTCCCGCTTCCGGCCGGGTGACGGGGTCGGTAGTTACGGAGAAGTTGCCGGGCGGGCTGCCCTGGGGCCCGTCCGGCAAGGTAGCGTCGGTGGTGCCATGGACCTTGCCTACATTCCCAGCCCGTCGATCGGCGTGATCCATCTCGGACCGATCCCGCTGCGCGGCTATGCCTTCTGCATCATTCTCGGTGTCTTCGCCGCCGTCTGGCTCGGCAACAAGCGCTGGGTCGCCCGGGGCGGCACCGCCGGCACCGTGGCCGACATCGCCGTCTGGGCGGTGCCCTTCGGCCTCGCCGGCGGTCGCCTCTACCACGTGATCACGGATTACCAGCTGTACTTCAGCGAGGGTAAGAACTGGGTCGACGCCTTCAAGATCTGGCAGGGCGGCCTGGGTATCTGGGGCGCCATCGCGCTCGGCGCCGTCGGCGCCTGGATCGGCTGCCGCCGGCGCGGCATCCCGCTCCCGGCGTACGCGGACGCCATCGCACCCGGCATCGCCCTCGCCCAGGGCATCGGCCGCTGGGGCAACTGGTTCAACCAGGAGCTGTACGGCAAGCCCACCAAGCTGCCGTGGGCGCTGGAGATCAGCGACGCCCCGAACCGCGTGGCCGGGCTCTACCACCCGACCTTCCTGTACGAGTTCCTGTGGGACATCGCCGTCGCGGTCTTCGTGATCTGGGCCGGCCGCCGCTTCGCGATGGGCCACGGCCGCACCTTCGCGCTCTACGTCGCCGCGTACTGTGTCGGCCGCACCTGGACCGAGTACCTGCGCATCGACGAGGCGCACCACGTCCTGGGCCTCCGGCTGAACGTGTGGACCGCGCTCATCGTCGGCCTGCTGGCCGTCGTCTACATCGTGATCTCGGCGAAGCTGCGCCCGGGCCAGGAAGAGGTCGTGGAGCCGCGGCAGGCGGCCGCGGAGGCGGCCGAGGGCGCCGAGACGGACGGGGACGCGGGGCCGAAGGACGCCGAGCCGAAGGACGCGAAGGCCAAGGACAAGGCCGGGACCGAGGCGGACGGGGACGCGGAGACCAAGGCCGAGGCGGAGACCGAAGCCGAGGACAAGGACAAGGACGAGGTCAAGGACGGCGCGGGCAAGCGCTGAGACCGCACGTACGCCCCGCACGCGTACGGATACGCACGACGGAGGGCCGTCGGGACCACGGGTCCCGGCGGCCCTCCGCCCATCCGGTCCCCGGTCGGCTGTCGGGATGCGCTGCCCGACCGAGGGTCTCTTGAGAACGGACGGACACATGACCGACTCTCGTCCCACCGCATGGGACACCTATGCGCGGAGCGAGCCCCAGCGGCGGACGGTCAACGCCAAGGGCGAGACCACATGGTTCAACTGGACCCAGTACCCGGACCACGGCCCCGGCGCGGATGTGCTCGGGCTCGCCCCGGGGGACCGGGTGCTCGATCTCGGGTGCGGGGCGGGAGGGAACAGCGCGCATCTCGCCACGCTCGGGATGACGTCCGTCGGGATCGACCTTTCCGCCGGGCAGCTCGCCAAGGCGCGCGAGCGGTGGACCGGCGTGGACGGGATGGAACTCCACCAGGCCGACGCCCTCGCCTATCTCGCGGACACGTCCACGGTCTTCGACGCCGTCTACAGCGTGTTCGGTGCCGTGTGGTTCACCGACCCGGGTCTGCTGCTGCCGGCCGTTCACGCGAACCTCAGGCCGGGCGGCGTGCTCGCCTTCTCCCAGCGCCCTCCGGTGGAGGGGTGTTACGGCTGCCAGGCGTCGTACATCCCCCGAGGCCCGGACGAGGACCCCGCCGTCGTCAAACGGTGGGACTACGAACCCGATGAGTGGGCGCGGATCCTCCGCGAACACGGCTTCACGGACGTGTCCGTCTCCGTGCTCGCCGCGCCCCCGGGAAACCGGCGCACGGGCACCCTGCTCGTCCGGGGCGTCCGGGGTGTGCGGGGAGGCCAGTAGGCGGCGGTGCTCCGAGGCGTCGACGCCCCCGGCAGCCGCCCGAGAAGGGGGCTGCCGGGGTGGCGGTGGGCGATGCCCGGTCAGGCCCGGCGCGCCGCCAAGGCCAGGACGCGACGGGCGTCGGTGACGACCGCCGCGTCCACGAAGCGGCCGTCGGGCAGCAGGAAGGCGCCGTCGGCGGATGCCTCGGCCGCCTTGACGATCTTCTCGGCGTCGGCGATCTCGTCGGGGGACGGCAGATAGGCCCGCTCGATCACCGGGAGCTGCCGGGGATGGATCGCGGCCCGGCCGAGGAAGCCCATCGCCCGGCCCCGCGCGCAGTCCGCGGCGAGTCCGTCGAGGTCCCGGACGTCCGGATGGACCGACTGGACCGGCGGCGGAAGCGCGGCCGCGCGGGCCGCGACCACGATCCGGCTGCGCGGCCAGTCCAGGCCGCGGTCGTCCCGTACCCCCAGGTCGGCGCGGAGATCGGCCTCGCCGAGGGCGATGCCGTGCACCGAGGGATGGGCGGTGGCGATGGCGTACGCGTGCTCCACGGCCAGCGCGTTCTCCAGGAGCGGGTAGAGCGGGAGGCCCTGGGACAGCTCGGCGATCCGGCCGATGTCAGTGGGGTGTGTCACCTTGGGAACACGGAGAGCGACGAGTCCGGGGAGGGACACCAGTGGGGGAATGTCGCGGGGCGCGTGGACACGGACATGGACCGGTACGGGCTGGGGGTCGGCGAGCAGTTCGGCGGTGGCGTCGAGGGCGTAGGCCCGGCGGTCCGGGGCCACCGCGTCCTCCAGGTCGACGATGACGACGTCGGCCCCGGAGCCGAGCGCCTTGCGGACGATCTCGGGGCGGTCGCCCGGCGCGTAGAGCCAGGTGAGGGGCGTGGGCCGGGCCGGCTGCGCGGCCGCGGTGGCGGTCCGGCGGGCGGGCGCGGTGTGGTCGGGGGTCATACGGCTCCTTCGGCGCGCAGGGTGTCGATCTCGGCGGGGCCGAGGCCCAGTTCGGTGAGGAGGGCGGTGGTGTCGGCGCCGTGCGGGCGCCCGGCCCAGCGGATAGCGCCGGGCGTGTCGGAGAGCCGGAAGAGGACGTTCTGCATCCGGAGCGGGCCGAGTTCGGGGTCGGGGACCTCGGTGACGGTGCCGAGGGCCTGGTACTGGGGGTCGGCGAGGACGTCCCGGATGTCGTAGACGGGGGCGATGGCGGCCTCCGCCTTCTCGAAGGCGGCCAGGGCCTCGTCGCGGGTGTGCCGGGCGATCCAGGTGCCCACCGCCTCGTCGAGCACGTCCGCGTGCGCGGCCCGGCCGGTGCCGTCGGCGAACCAGGGTTCGTCGGTCAGCTCCGGCCGGCCGACCAGCCGCAGCACGCGTTCGGCGATCGACTGGGCGGAGGTGGAGACGGCGACCCAGGAGCCGTCTGCGGTCCGGTAGGTGTTGCGCGGGGCGTTGTTGCGGGAGCGGTTGCCGGTGCGGGGCTGGACGTAGCCGAGCTGGTCGTACCAGAGGGGGTGGGGTCCGATGACGGAGAGCATCGGTTCGATGATGGCCAGGTCCACGACCTGGCCCTGGCCGGTGGTGGTCCTCGCGCTGAGCGCGGTCATCACGGCGTACGCGGTGGCCAGCGCGGCCACGGAGTCGGCGAGGCCGAAGGGCGGCAGGGTCGGCGGCCCGCCGGGTTCGCCGGTGAGGGCGGCGAACCCGCTCATCGCCTCGGCGAGGGTGCCGAAACCGGGGCGGTGGGCGTACGGGCCGAACTGTCCGAAGCCGGTGACCCGGGCCAGTACGAGCCGGGGATTGACGGCCGACAGCTCCTCCCAGCCGAGACCCCAGCGTTCCAGGGTGCCGGGCCGGAAGTTCTCCACGATCACGTCGGCGCCGGCGGCCAGCCGCAGCAGGGTGTCGCGTCCGCCGGGGGTGGACAGATCGAGCGTCATCGTCCGCTTGTTGCGGCCGAGGACCTTCCACCACAGGCCGACGCCGTCCTTGGCCGGGCCGTGGCCACGGGACGGGTCGGGCTTGCGCGGATGCTCGATCTTGACGACGTCGGCGCCGAAGTCGCCGAGCAGGGTCGCGGCGAGCGGGCCCGCGAAGAGGGTGGCGAGGTCGAGCACGCGCAGCCCGTGCAGGGGAGGGGCGGGAGGGGAGCCGGGGGTGGAGCTGGGAGTGGAGCCGGGGGTGGGGGCGGCGGTGCCGGTGGGGAGTGTGGTGTTCGCAGGGTCTGTGGGGTCTGTGGGGCTTGTGACGTTCGCGGTGGTCGCGGTGTTCACGGGGTCCGGGTGGCCGGCGGGGCTCATACGCGGTCGGCCTCCTGGTCGCGGGCCGGCTCTTCGCGGGCCGGATTCCCCTGGTGGGCCGGGTTCGTGTGGTGGTCCGGGAGGCTGTGGTCCGGGGCGAGGGCCGCCTCGATCTCGGTGCGGTACGGAATCGACGGGGACGCGCCCTCGCGCTGGACGGAGAGCGCGGCGGCGGCCGACGCCCAGGCCAGCGCCTCGGGCACGGGCCGGCCCTCGGCGAGTGCCACGGCCAGGGTGCCCACGAAGGTGTCACCGGCGGCGGTGGTGTCCACGGCGGCCACGCGGGGCGCGGGCACGGCGACCGGTTCCCGGCCGCGCGCGGCGTACAGACAGCCGGACTCGCCGAGGGTGATCACGACCTCGGGCACGTCGGCGAGGAGGGCCCGGGCGGCGGCGCGCGGGTCGGTGAAGCCGGTGAGCGCGGCGGCCTCGTGCTGATTGGGCACCAGCAGATCGGTGACGGAGAGGAGTTCGGGCGGCAGCGGACGGGTGGGCGCGGGCGCGGGGGTGAGGACGACGCGCACCTCGTGCGCGCGGGCGATCCGGGCGGCCTCGGTGACGGCGGGAAGGGGGAGTTCGAGCTGGAGCAGCAGGATGTCGGCGGTGGCGATCAGCGCTTCGTCGCCGTGACCGAGGGAGGTGACGGTGCCGTTGGCGCCGGGGACGACGACGGTCGCGTTGCCGCCCTCGTCGTCGGCGACGATGTGCGCGGTGCCGGACGGGCCTTCGACGGTGCGCAGCAGATCGGTGTCGACGCCGCCGTGGTCGAGCGCGGTGCGCAGCCGGGTGCCGAGACCGTCGGCGCCGACCGCTCCGATCAGCGCGACCTCGGCGCCCGCGCGGGCGGCGGCGACGGCCTGGTTGGCGCCCTTCCCGCCGGGCACGGTGTGAAAGGCGCGGCCGGTGACGGTCTCGCCCCGGGCGGGGGCGCGGTCGACACGGGTCACCAGGTCCATGGTCACGCTGCCGAGCACCACGATGCCGGCCGGGCGGACGGGGATCGGACGGCCGGGCCCGGCAGGCCCCGCAGACCCGGTGAGTCCGGCCAGCCCGGGGCGTCCGGCAGCGGCTACGGGGGCGACGGGGGCGGTGGGGTCGACAGGGGTCAGAGGGCCCGTGGGCTCGGTGCGGCCGGTGGGTTTCGAGGGGTCTGCGGAGCTGGTCATGGGCGTACTGCCTCCGAATGCGTCAGTGCGGCCGGCGTGTCGAAGCCGACGCCGTCGAAGGACGGCACCGAGGTCGACAGCCGGTTCTTGAGAGGGGAGGTCCAGCGGGCGGGCAGGGCTCGGGCGTCGCGGCCGTCCTCGGCGGCCTGCCGCGGCTCGTGCCCGACCAGGTCCTCCGGCTGCACCCAGGTGACCCGCGGCGGAGGACCGTCGGACAGCGCAGGAAAGCCGGGCGACGGAGGACCGTCGGACAGCGCGGGAAGACCGGCCGACGCGGGAACGTCGGACGGCGGGGGAGGAGTGGCGGCGGGGACGGCGGAGGTCACCGGGCCGCGCCCGTCAGCCGCGCGTACGCGGCCTCGTGCGCGCGCCGCCGCTCGCCGTCCCGGGCGAACACCTCGCGCGCCACGGCCGCCAGCGCGTCCGCCGGCGCGCGCAGATCGAGCCGGCTCGCCTCCGCCACCCGCTTCGCCCAGTCGGCGGGCACCGCCGCCGCGCCGTGCAGGGCGCCCGCGAGGGCGCCCGCCATGGTGGCGATCGAGTCGCAGTCCCGGCCGTAGTTGACCGCGCCGAGCACCGTACGCCGGTAGTCGCCGTCGCCGACGAGCAGCATGCCGAGGGCGATGGGCAGTTCCTCGATCGCGTGGGTACGGGAGGGGCGGCGGGCGTCGAGCGAGGGGGAGCGGTAGTCGGGGCCGACCGAGTCGTACGGCGCGACCGCCCGCCGCAGCGGCCCCAGCGCGGACTCGAAGTCCCGGTATCCGTCGGCCACTTCGGCGACCGCCTCGATGGCGGCCCGGGTGCCGTCCTTGGCGAGGGCGAGCGCGGTGTCGACGACCGAGCGCGGGCCGGCGCCGGGAGCGCAGGCCGCGGCGACGGCCGCCGCGAACACCCCGGCGGCCTCCCGCCCGTACGAGGACTGATGGGCGCCCGCGATGTCCACGGCCTCCGCGTAGGCGCCCGCCGGGTCGGCCGCGTTGACCAGCCCGACCGGGGCCATGTACATCGCCGCGCCGCAGTTGACGATGTTCCCGGTGCCGGCCTCGCGCGGGTCGGCGTGCGCGTAGTGCAGCCGGGTCACGATCCACTTCTCGGCCAGGAAGACCCGCTGGAGCGGCAGCGCCTCGGCCTCCAGTTCCGGGATCCACACGGTGCGGCCGATGAGTTCGGGCACCAGGTGCTCGGCGACCGCGTACGCGTCGAGGTGGTCGCGGACCTTCTCGTACACCCGGATCAGGGCGTGGGTCATCAGGGTGTCGTCGGTGACGTGCCCATCGCCCTTGTGGTACGGCGCGAGGGGCCGGGCGGTGCGCCAGGCGTCGCCGTTCCAGGGGCCGACGATGCCGGTGACACGGCCGCCGTGGCGTTCCAGGATCTGCTCGGGGGTGTAGCCCTCGACGGGGCCGCCGAGGGCGTCGCCGACGGCGGCCCCGAGGACACTGCCCGCGATCCGGTCATCCAGAAGGGGAGTCATGTCCGGATTGTCCACCTGGGGTGGCCGGTTCTTCGGCCATGGCCGCGAGCCGACCGGCGAGTTCCACCAGATCGGTGCCCGCGAGCCAGGGCAGCGCGCAGCCCGCGAGGGTCCGGCACGCCTCCCGCCAGGTCGCCGGGATCGAACTCCCGCCGCCCAGCGCCCCGGTGAGCGCCCCGGCCAGCGCCGGGGCGGAGTCCGCGACCCGGGACAGACAGGCCGCGGCCGGCAGCGCCGAGGCGGCCTCGCCCCGCGCGGCCAGGGTCAGCGCCAGGGCGACCGGCACCGTCTCGGCCGCGGCGACGCCGTAGCTGTAGACGTGGTCCACGATCCGGTGTTCGAGCAGCGGGACGAGTTCGAAGGCCGAGGCGGCGGCGCGGGCCAGCCCGACCGCGTACCGGCCGTTGCGGCCGATCTCCGTACCGGGCGGCAGTTCGGCCAGCGCCGCGTCCACCGCCTCGTCCGGGCCCGCCCCGCCGAGCGCGGCGGCGACGGCCGAGGCCATCGCGCGGGCGCCGTGGACGCCGTCGCCGTCCTGGGTGTAGCGGGCGTCGAACTCGGCGAGCGCCGCCGCCGGGCCCGGATCCCCGGGGTGGGCGAGGGCGAGGACGGCGGCGCGGACGCAGGCGGCGTCGTCGAAGTAATGCGGGTTGTCGTGCCCGGTCGCGGGCGGGCGCAGACCGGCCGCGAGATTGCCGAGCCCGGCCCGCACCGAGATCCGGGCCCGCAACGGGAGCACGGCCGACTCGACCTCGGGCGCCCGCTCCGCCGCCGCGGCCACCTGCACGGCGAGCCTGTTCCAGGCGAGGTCGACGGCGGCCCGCCGCCGGAGTTCCGGAGCGAGGGCCGTGGCGGCCGGGCCGGGCCGGGCCAGCAGCACCTCGGCGGTGAACGCCGCCCACTCGGCGTCGTCGGAGGGCCCGAGCGCGAGCGGCGCGGGCGGCTGGTTGAGGGCGAGGGGGACGGGCAGAGTGGTCGTCGCGTTCTCGTCGGCGAAGGCGTCGAGTTCCCGGGTGAGCCGCCGCGTCCACTCCGGCAGCCGCGCCGCCCGGTGCCGCGCGGCGGGCCAGCCGGCGGCGTCCCCGGCGGCGATCCCGAGCAGCAGCCCCTCGACCCGGTCGCGGTACGGGGTCCCGGCCGCAGATGCCGGGTGGGAGAGGAGTGCGTCGGCGGGCGTGGGGCCTTCGGGTGTACGGACGCCTCCCGATGTCCGTGCGCCTCCCGATGTCCGTGCGCCTCCCGACGTACGTGCGCCTCCCGACGTACGGGCACCTCTTGGCGTACGGTCGCCCGGCGCGGGGCCACCTCCTGAGGTACGGCCGCCTTCCGCCGTGCCCGTGCGAGCCGAGCCGCCTTTCGCGCCCGCGCCACCGGCCGCCGGGCCCGCGGCTGTGCCCGTACCCGCACTCGTACCCCTGCCCGTGTCCGTGCCCGCTCCGGGGTCGGCGGGCCCGGGTGTCGTCAGGTCCGCGCTCATACCGTGTTCTCCTCGCACTCCTCGTACTCTCCGCACCCCTCGTGGTCCCCGTGGTCCTCCGGAGTCAGCAGATCCGCGATGTCCAGGACGTGGTAGCCGCGCATCGCGGGGAGGCAGCTGCCCGCCACCGGGGGGATGGCGTCGGCCCACTCCCGGGGGATCGCGGCGGCACCGCACCGCGCGCCCGCGAGCGCGCCGGCGACCGCCGCCGTGGTGTCGGCGTCGCGGCCCATGTTGACGGCGGTGAGCACCGCTGTGCGGAAGTCGCCCCGTGCGGCGGCGAAGGCGCCGAAGGAGAGGGCGACGGCCTCGGGGGCGAGGTCGGTCCAGGGGTAGCCGCCGATCACGACGGCGGAACGGACGGCGCGTTCGCGTTCCGGCGGGTCGGTGCCGGCCCGCCCGGCGGCGACCACCGCGCGGCGGATCGAGCGCGCGGTCCAGGAGTCCATCGGGATCGCCGAGAGCGCCGCCGCGACGACCGAGGTGACCGATCCGCCGCCCATGGCCGCCGCGACCCCCGCCGCGACCGCCTGCCCGCCGTAGATGCCCTCGCCCTCGTGGCTGACGCTGCCGTCGACCGCGACCAGCCGCGCCGCCTCGGCGGGCCGGCCGGCCGCGAAGACGCCGAACGGCGCGGCGCGCATGGCGAGCCCGTCGCTCCAGGCGTGCCGGTGCTGGGCGGAGATCGGCGCGGCCAGGCCCCGGCGCAGGTTCTCCAGGGTGCCGCGCTCGGAGAATCCGGCGCCCCGGAACGGGCGCTCGTCGAGGTCGGCGATCCAGCGGTGCCAGGCCCGTTCGACGTCGGCGACGGTCAGGGCGGAGCCGTGCCGGGCGAGCAGCAGCCCGGAGAAGACGGCGTACTCGGTGTCGTCCGTGCCCGCCGGACGGTCCGTCACGAAGCCCTCGATCCGGCCCCAGCGGCGGCGGATCTCCGAGGGGCGCAGATTCTCGGCGGGCGCGCCGAGCGCGTCGCCCACGGCGAGACCGAGCAGCGCCCCCCTCGCCCGGTCGCGTCGTCCGACCTCCCGGCCACGGTCACCGTCGCCGTCACCCTCACCATCACAGTCGTGCTCGCGGGTCCTCGGGTTCGTCCCATCGGTCATGTCGCTCCCCTTTCATGGTCGTTGCATCTGTTCCACCCGGTGGGCGGCCCCGCACGGAATCGGGACCGTGACGTGGATGACACGACTTCAGGGAACGGCTCCGGAAGCGGCGCCGCGCCACGGCCCCGGGGCGCCTCGCGAGCAGGCTCGGGAGCAGGCGGGACGGCGGGCGGCGGGGCAAGGTGAGCCTTAGTAAGTACGGCCTGCCTTGCTGGCACGCCCCTTACATTCAGCGTATGTTCGAGGACATGGAGGGGGCGGACACGCCGAACCCCAGGGGAGTCAAAGGGGACCCGCATGTCCATCATCGAGACCGCCGCGCCACTGCACGAGGCTCACCGCGACAACCACACCCACCGCGACGTGAACGGCGGCTGGCTGCGCCCCGCCGTCTTCGGCGCGATGGACGGACTCGTCTCCAATCTCGCGCTCATGACGGGTGTGGCGGGTGGCGCGGTCTCCTCGCAGACCATCGTCATCACCGGTCTCGCCGGTCTCGCAGCGGGCGCCTTCTCGATGGCGGCCGGCGAGTACACCTCGGTCGCCTCGCAGCGCGATCTCGTCCAGGCCGAACTCGACGTCGAGCGCCGCCAGTTGCGCAAGCACCCGGTCGACGAGATGGAGGAGCTGGCCGCGCTCTACGTCTCCCGCGGCGTCGAGCCCGCGCTCGCCCGCGAGGTCGCCCTCCAGCTGTCCCGGGACCCGGAGCAGGCGCTGGAGATCCACGCGCGCGAGGAACTCGGCATCGACCCCGACGACCTGCCGTCGCCGCTGGTCGCCGCGGTGTCGTCCTTCGGTTCGTTCGCGCTGGGCGCGCTGCTGCCCCTGCTGCCGTATCTGCTCGGTGCCACCGTGCTCTGGCCGGCCCTGCTGCTCGCCCTGATCGGGCTCTTCGGCTGCGGTGCGCTCGTGGCCCGGGTGACCGCCCGCAGCTGGTGGTTCAGCGGAATCCGCCAGCTCGTCCTCGGCGGCGCCGCCGCGGCCGTCACCTACGGTCTCGGCATGCTCTTCGGGGCGGCGCTGTAGCGCCCGTCCGTTCCACGCGAGAAGACCGCCGCTTCGTAAAGAAGCGGCGGTCTTTCTGTCATATGCCCGACGCGGCCTGCGCGCGGAAGGTGGCCGTCGGCCAGGTGTACTCCAACTCGGGCAGCTCGAAGCCCTGCTCGAACACACAGATCCGTTCGTCGGTACGGAGGGCGCCGTGCCGTTCGTAGAAGGCGATGGCGCGCGTGTTGGCGCTCAGTACCTCCAGATAGACGGGCCGGCCCGGGTGTTCCCGGCCGGCCCAGGCGAAGACGTGCCGCAGCAGCCGGCCGCCGATCCCGGACCCGGTCCGGCCGGGCCTGGCGTGCAGATTGTCGAGCAGTAGACGGCCGTCGGGCCGGGGCAGTACGTAAACGAATCCGTCGAGCCCTGCGGCTCCATCCGGCGCATCGGCCCCATCGCCCCCACTGAGCCCTTCGCCCCCGTCGAGCCCATCCGCCCCATCCGCCCCGGCAGGTTCGCCCGTGCTCTCCACCACGAACAGGGCCGCCCCCGGCTGCGGCTCGTCGAGCCGGCCACGCCACAGCTTCAGCCGGTCCTCCAGGAGCGGGCCGCGCAGAAAGCCGTCCGGCATGATGCCCGCGTACGCCGTGCGCCAGCTCTCGGTGTGCAGAGCCGCGACCCGCTCGGCGTCGTTCGATGTCCCCGTTCTGATCTTCATGGCGCCCAGCCTCGCGCCTCGCCGAGGGTGATGTCACCCCCCCCGGGGCCGGTCCGACCCCGACCCGCCGGGTAGGTCCCCGGGCAGGTTCCAGAGCAGGCCCCCGGGCAGGTCCATAGGCCGGACGGGTGACTGTCGCGAGGTCGTGCGCAGGCCCCGCGCGGGCCCGCCGTTCTGTCCGGATTCTGTCGGGATTCCGTCCGGGACCGCCCCTCCAAGATCCGCGCGTCTTACGCGTCGTCGCAGGTGGAGGCTATGAGGGTGCGTTGTGATCTATCTCCCTGAGCGGATCCGCCGATCGGGTGGGAGACTATGCGCAGCGCCCCATAACGAGCCGGTTACCCGGCGGTTTCGATTGCTCGACCACTGGGCATGAGGCGTAAGCGCCGCGGGCAAGGACGCCCGCCCTGCGACGGGTCGATGGAGACCCCACCGTCGAATCCGTCCCCCGGCGGGCATTCCAGCGGAAGCCCGCGAGAGCCGAACGAGAATCAGCGACACCCTCCGCAGACGCCCCGGACATCCCGCGGGCGCCCTGACGGACCCCTGAGCAGACCCCGACAGGCATCCGGGGATCCCCGCGATCCCCGACCTCCTGTGGGCACCCCCGCGGACAACCCACGGCGACCCCGTGGCGCCCCCGTCCGGTGCCCGCGCGATGTGCCGTATCCGAGGCGGACAGGACACGCAGGACGGGCGGGACCGGAACGAACCTGTTCGCCCCACCCCTGCAATGTCCGCATAGTGGAATCTTCTTTCCGACTGGCGAGAAGAAAGCCATCATGTAACCTGCACGAACTTTCGCGGAGGGCCAACGTCGTCCCTCGGCTGCTGCATATGCCACGACGACGACGGGAGAGCCGATGCGTACCCACGCCTGGTCGCCCCTGGACGGTCGCCCCGCCCCCCAGGGGCTGTACGACCCCCGCAACGAACACGACGCCTGTGGTGTCGGGTTCGTGGCCACCCTCACCGGTGTGGCCGACCACGAGCTGGTCGAGCAGGCGCTGACCGTCCTGCGCAATCTCGAACACCGCGGCGCGACCGGCTCCGAGCCCGACTCCGGTGACGGCGCCGGCATCCTGCTCCAGGTCCCGGACGCGTTCCTCCGCGAGGTCGCCGGATTCGAGCTGCCCGAGGCCGGTGCGTACGCCGTCGGCATCGCCTTCCTGTCCGCCGAGGACCCCGACCCGGCCGCCGCCCGCATCGAGGCGATCGCCGCCGAGGAGGGCCTGACCGTCCTCGGCTGGCGCGACGTCCCCGTCGCCCCCGAACTGCTCGGCGCCTCCGCCCGCGCCACCATGCCCGTCTTCCGCCAGCTCTTCGTCGCGGACGCCACCGGCACCGGCACCCCCACGGGCACCACCGGCACCACCACGGGCACCACCGTCACCACCAGCACCCCCGCGGGCCCCGCCACCGGCATCGCCCTCGACCGCAAGACGTTCGTGCTGCGCAAGCGCGCCGAGCGCGAGACCGGGACGTACTTCCCGTCGCTCTCCGCCCGCACCCTCGTCTACAAGGGCATGCTGACCACCGGCCAGCTGGAGCCCTTCTTCCCGGACCTGTCCGACCCCCGCTTCGCCACCGCCCTCGCGCTGGTCCACTCGCGGTTCTCCACCAACACCTTCCCGAGCTGGCCGCTCGCCCACCCGTACCGCTTCGTCGCCCACAACGGCGAGATCAACACGGTCAAGGGCAACCGCAACTGGATGACCGCCCGCGAGGCGCAGCTCGCCTCCGACGTCTTCGGCACCGGCCCGGACGGCCGGGGCGTCGAGCGCGTCTTCCCGGTCTGCACCCCGGACGCCTCCGACTCCGCCTCCTTCGACGAGGTCCTGGAGCTGCTGCACCTCGGTGGCCGCTCGCTGCCCCACGCCGTCTTGATGATGGTGCCCGAGGCGTGGGAGAACCACGGCTCGATGGACCCGGCCCGGCGCGCGTTCTACCAGTACCACTCCACGATGATGGAGCCCTGGGACGGCCCCGCCTGCGTCACCTTCACCGACGGCACCCAGGTCGGCGCGGTCCTCGACCGCAACGGTCTGCGCCCCGGTCGCTACTGGGTCACCGACGACGGTCTCGTCGTCCTCTCCTCCGAGGTCGGCGTCCTCGACATCGACCCGGCCCGGGTCGTCCGCAAGGGCCGCCTCCAGCCCGGCCGGATGTTCCTCGTCGACACCGCGGAGCACCGCATCGTCGAGGACGACGAGATCAAGGCCGGTCTCGCCGCCGAACGGCCGTACGAGCAGTGGCTGGAGACCGGCGAGATCGAGCTCTCCGACCTCCCCGAGCGCGAGCACATCGTGCACACCCACGCCTCGGTCACCCGCCGCCAGCAGACCTTCGGCTACACCGAGGAAGAGCTGCGCGTCATCCTCGCCCCGATGGCCCGCACCGGCGCCGAACCCATCGGCTCCATGGGTACGGACTCGCCGATCGCCGCGCTCTCCGAGCGCCCGCGTCTCCTCTTCGACTACTTCACCCAGCTGTTCGCGCAGGTCACCAACCCGCCGCTGGACGCCATCCGGGAAGAACTGGTCACCTCGCTGCGCTCCTCGCTCGGCCCGGGCAGCAATCTGCTCGACCCGACCGCCGCGTCCTGCCGCAGCGTCACCCTGCCCTTCCCGGTCATCGACAACGACGAGCTGGCCAAGCTCGTCCACATCAACGCCGACGGCGACATGCCCGGCATGAAGGCCGTCACCCTCTCCGGTCTCTACCGGGTCTCCGGCGGCGGCGACGCGCTCGCCGCCCGGATCCGCGACATCTGCGCCGAGGCCGACGAGGCGATCGACGCCGGCGCCCGCCTCGTCGTCCTGTCCGACCGGCACTCCGACGCCGAGCAGGCCCCGATCCCCTCGCTGCTGCTCACCGCCGCCGTGCACCACCACCTCATCCGCACCAAGCAGCGCACCAAGGTGGGGCTGCTCGTCGAGGCCGGCGACGTCCGCGAGGTCCACCATGTGGCCCTGCTCATCGGGTACGGTGCCGCCGCCGTCAACCCGTACCTCGCCATGGAGTCCGTCGAGGACCTGGTCCGGGCCGGCACCTTCATCACGGACACCGAGCCCGAGCAGGCCATCCGCAATCTCATCTACGCCCTCGGCAAGGGTGTCCTGAAGGTCATGTCCAAGATGGGCATCTCCACGGTCGCCTCCTACCGGGGCGCCCAGGTCTTCGAGGCCGTCGGCCTCGACACCGCCTTCGTCGAGACGTACTTCAACGGCACCACCACCAAGATCGGCGGCGCCGGCATCGACGTCGTCGCCCGGGAGGTCGCCGCCCGCCACGCCAAGGCGTACCCCGCCTCCGGCATCGCCCCGGCGCACCGCGCCCTGGAGATCGGCGGCGAGTACCAGTGGCGGCGCGAGGGCGAACCGCACCTGTTCGACCCGGAGACCGTCTTCCGGCTCCAGCACGCCACCCGCACCAAGCGGTACGACATCTTCAAGAAGTACACCGACCGGGTCAACGAGCAGTCGGAGCGGCTGATGACGCTCCGCGGCCTGTTCGGCTTCGCCGCCGAAGGCCGTACTCCCCTCCCTCTCGACGAGGTCGAGCCGGCCGCCGACATCGTCCGCCGCTTCTCCACCGGCGCCATGTCGTACGGCTCCATCTCCCGCGAGGCCCACGAGACCCTCGCCATCGCCATGAACCGGCTCGGCGGCAAGTCGAACACCGGCGAGGGCGGCGAGGACTCCGACCGGCTGTACGACCCGGAGCGCCGCTCCGCGATCAAGCAGGTGGCCTCCGGCCGCTTCGGCGTCACCAGCGAGTACCTCGTCCACGCCGACGACATCCAGATCAAGATGGCCCAGGGCGCCAAGCCCGGCGAGGGCGGCCAGCTGCCCGGCCACAAGGTCTACCCGTGGGTCGCGAAGACCCGGCACTCCACCCCCGGCGTCGGCCTGATCTCCCCGCCGCCGCACCACGACATCTACTCCATCGAAGACCTCGCCCAGCTCATCCACGACCTCAAGAACGCCAACCCCGAGGCCCGCATCCATGTGAAGCTGGTCTCCGAGGTCGGCGTCGGCACCGTCGCCGCCGGTGTGTCCAAGGCCCACGCGGACGTCGTCCTCGTCTCCGGCCACGACGGCGGTACGGGCGCCTCGCCCCTGACGTCCCTGAAGCACGCGGGTGGCCCCTGGGAGCTCGGCCTCGCCGAGACCCAGCAGACGCTGCTGCTCAACGGTCTGCGCGACCGGATCGTCGTCCAGACCGACGGCCAGCTGAAGACCGGCCGCGACGTCGTGATCGCCGCCCTCCTCGGCGCCGAGGAGTTCGGCTTCGCCACCGCGCCGCTCGTCGTCTCCGGCTGCGTCATGATGCGCGTCTGCCACCTCGACACCTGTCCGGTCGGCATCGCCACCCAGAACCCGGTGCTGCGCGACCGCTTCGCCGGCAAGCCCGAATTCGTCGTCAACTTCTTCGAGTTCATCGCCGAAGAGGTCCGCGAGATCCTCGCCGAACTGGGCTTCCGCACCCTGGAGGAGGCCGTCGGCCACGCCGAACTCCTCGACACCAGCCGGGCCGTGACCCACTGGAAGGCCCAAGGGCTCGACCTGGAACCGCTGTTCCACGTCCCAGACCTGCCCGACGGCGCGGTCCGCCATGCCCTCGTCCCGCAGGACCACGGCCTGGAGAAGGCCCTCGACAACGAGTTGATCGAACTCGCCGCCGAGGCCCTGAACGCGCCCTCCGCCGAGAGCGCCGCCCCCGTCCGGGCCCAGATCGCCATCCGCAACATCAACCGGACCGTCGGCACCATGCTCGGCCACCAGGTGACCAAGCGGTTCGGCGGCGCGGGCCTGCCCGACGACACCATCGACATCACCTTCACCGGCTCCGCCGGCCAGTCCTTCGGCGCCTTCCTGCCCGCCGGCATCACCCTGCGCCTGGAGGGCGACGCCAACGACTACGTCGGCAAGGGCCTGTCCGGCGGCCGGATCGTGGTCCGCCCGGACCGGGGCGCCGACCACCTTGCCGAGTACTCCACCATCGCGGGCAACACCCTCGCGTACGGCGCGACCGGCGGCGAGATGTTCCTGCGCGGCCGCACCGGCGAACGCTTCTGCGTCCGCAACTCCGGTGCCCTGGTGGTGTCCGAGGGCGTCGGCGACCACGGCTGCGAGTACATGACCGGCGGCACGGCCGTCGTCCTCGGCGAGACCGGCCGCAACTTCGCGGCCGGCATGTCCGGCGGCGTCGCCTACGTCGTCGACCTCGACCGGAGCCGCGTCAACCCCGGCAACCTCGCCGCCGTCGAGACCCCGTCCGCCGCCGACACCGACCGGCTGCGCGACATCGTCCGCCGTCACCACGAGGAGACCGGCTCGACGGTCGCCGAGAAGCTGCTCGCCGAGTGGGACACCGCCGCGACCCGCTTCAGCAAGATCATCCCGACCACGTACAAGGCCGTGCTCGCCGCCAAGGACGCCGCCGAGCTGGCCGGTCTCTCCGAGACCGAGACCACCGAGAAGATGATGGAGGCGGCGACCCATGGCTGACCCCAAGGGCTTCCTGACCACCGGGCGCGAGGTCGCCCCGACCCGGCCGGTGGCCACCCGCGTCAAGGACTGGAACGAGGTCTACGTCCCCGGCTCCCTGCTGCCCATCATCGGCAAGCAGGCCGGCCGCTGCATGGACTGCGGCATCCCGTTCTGCCACAACGGCTGTCCGCTCGGAAACCTCATCCCCGAGTGGAACGACTACGCCTACCGCGAGGACTGGGAAGCCGCCTCCGAGCGGCTGCACGCCACCAACAACTTCCCGGAGTTCACCGGCCGGTTGTGCCCCGCCCCCTGCGAGGCGGCCTGTGTGCTCGGCATCAACCAGCCGGCCGTCACCATCAAGAACGTCGAGGTCTCCATCATCGACCGGGCGTGGGACGCGGGTGGCGTACGGCCGCAGGCGCCCGAGCGGCTGTCCGGCAAGACCGTCGCCGTCATCGGCTCCGGCCCGGCCGGTCTCGCCGCCGCCCAGCAGCTCACCCGGGCCGGGCACACGGTCGTCGTGTACGAGCGGGCCGACCGCGTCGGCGGTCTCCTGCGGTACGGCATCCCCGAGTTCAAGATGGAGAAGCGGCACATCAACCGCCGCATCGAGCAAATGCGGGCGGAGGGCACCAAGTTCCGCACCGGCATCGAGATCGGCCGCGACCTCACCGCCACCGATCTGCGCAAGCGCTTCGACGCCGTCGTGGTCGCCGCCGGCGCCACCACCGCCCGCGACCTGCCCGTCCCGGGACGCGAACTGCGCGGTGTGTACCAGGCGATGGAGTACCTGCCGCTCGCCAACAAGGTGCAGGAGGGCGACTACGTCACCACCCCCCTGTCCGCCGAGGGCAAGCACGTCGTCGTCATCGGCGGCGGCGACACCGGCGCCGACTGCGTCGGCACCGCCCACCGCCAGGGCGCGGCCTCCGTCACCCAGCTGGAGATCATGCCCCGGCCGGGCGAGGAGCGCAGCGAGGGCCAGCCGTGGCCGACCTTCCCCATGCTCTACAAGGTCACCTCGGCCCACGAGGAGGGTGGCGAGCGGGTCTACTCCGTCTCCACCACCCACTTCGAGGGTGACGAGGACGGCAATGTGCGGTTCCTGCACCTGGTCGAGGTCGAGTTCACGGACGGCAAGCTGGTCCAGAAGCCCGGCACCGAGCGGCGGATCCCCGCCCAGCTCGTCACCCTCGCGATGGGCTTCACCGGCACGGACACCGCCAACGGACTCGTCGCCCAGCTGGGTCTCGACCTTGACGCACGCGGTAACATCGCTCGTGACAAGGACTTCGCCACCAACGTCGATGGCGTCTTCGTCGCCGGCGACGCCGGCCGCGGCCAGTCGCTCATCGTATGGGCCATCGCCGAGGGCCGTTCCGCCGCCCGCGCGGTCGACCGGCACCTGACCGGAGCCAGCTCCCTGCCGGCCCCGATCCGCCCCACGGATCGCGCGCTGACGGTCTGACCCACCGCCCCGGACCCGGGGCCCCTGAATCGTCCCGTACAACGACGTGCGGAACTGAGCGCGGCGCTCGCCCGAACTGTCCCCGACCAAGGACGACCTGGGTGGGCGCCGCGGCGCTCGTGGTGCGGGTGCGCGAAGGTCCGTGGTGGGTGCGGCGCGCGGCCGACGGCGGCGCGTACGGTCGCTGTCGGTTTCCGGGTGCGGGCGGGAGGGGGCGCGGACTGTTCTGGGCGGGGCGGGGTGGGGGCGGCCCGGTGTGGGCTACTGGAGGCGCATCCGGTGTGGGTGGGCCGGGTCGGTGGGGCAGACGAAGGCGCGGTACTCGCCGTCTCGTCCGACCTTGATCCCCGTCGCCCCGTTCAGCCGGTCGAACGGCAGGTCGAACGGCAGGTCGAACGGCTCCCAACTACAGTCCGGCCGGTTCTTCTCGTACGTGTCTATGGTCAGCAGCACCCGCATCTCCGTTCCGCAGACGTCACAGAACACCCGGACCAGATCGGTCTTGTGCCACGACTCCCACCCGCCGGCCTTCCAACCGGGCGCGAGGGACAGGTCGTACTGGTAGCCGGGTGCCAAGTCGCCCATCCGCACGATGAGTTCGTCCTCCCAGGCGTCGATGCGCGCGACGAGTCCGGCGGGCAGATAGTCGGCGTACGGGTACTCGGTCACTTGCTCGGGATGCAGGACGCAGGGCTCCGGCACGTAGTACTCGCGGCCCACGACGCCCGGCTCGGGCATGACGGCGAGCGGTTCCGTCACGTCCGCCGCCCGTCGCCAGAAGAGCCGGGTGTACGGGCACCGGTGGGCGAACGGCCCGTCCTCGTGCTCGGAGAAGGGACACCACAGCACCTGGAGCAGATCCGTCCCGGGCGGGGCGAACGGCGCCAGATCCGGGACGTCCCGTACGTACAACTGGGCCAGAGCGAGCAGCGGCAGCGGCCCGCCGTCGCGACGGTCCGGCCGCCCCTCGGCGCGCGTCAGCTCGTCGAGTTCGACCTGCTCCTCGGCGGTGTAGGCGGGCTGCCCGTCCGCCGTACGCGGCCGCTGCCGGACCTCCCGCAGGATCCGCCGGTGGCGCCGCACCCGCTCCGGCGACATCCCGTACACCCGCTCGTGCTCCGCGCACCCCGGCCACGCCTCGCCCGCCGGCCACAGCAGCGGACCGCCCACCGAACTCTCCCCGGCGGTCGGCGCGCCGGGCCGGGGGTGCAGCCGCGTGCCGGTGCGGGCCCACGGGATCAGCTCGGGAAAGGGGACGGTGACGTCGAGGGGGCGATACGGCGTGTGGAAGGCCATGACCACGACGGTACGGGGCGCGCGGCGGACCGTCTCCCGGGTTCGCGCGCGAGCGGGCGCCCGGGTCGGCAAGTCCCTTTCGTCCCAGTGTCATTCGGGCGCTGAGCTGGGGGAAGGGGGCCAAAGAGTGGGCGGTGGCCTCTTTTGTAGACTCGCCGACGATCTTGACGGGCCGAGGGATGGGGGACGGCGAGTTGAACGACGGGCACGAGCACCGGTTCACGTACGTGCAGACGGGAGAACAGGGGCAGGGGCAGGGGCGGGCGCCGGGGCGGGGGCGGTGGCTCAGCGAGCGGCTGGACGTGGCGTCGCTCCGTAACCCCAAGACCGTGGCGAGGGCGGTCTTCCACCCCGCATGGGTGCCCGAGGGCGTCGACCCCACCGTGGAGAGCCTCAAGCGCGCCCGGGTCATCGTCGGCGCGATCACGGCGGTCGGCGTCTACACCTTCGTGCAGGGCGGCTTCGCCTTCGACGAGATGCTGGAGAACGTGCTGACGGCCAGTCTCGTCCTGCTCGTGCTGACCCCGCTGACGGTCGGCGTGATGCTCCTCGTGTGGCGGCGCCGCGCCGGCGCCGTCGGCCGCCACCTGCGCACCCCGCTCTTCAACTCGCTCAAGCTGCTGCTGCTCTTCATCGGCTCGGTCGTGCTGATGGTGACGACCTGGCGGATGGGGCTGGGCAATGGCCTCCTCATGACGCTGCTGTGCTTCCTGCTGGGGCTGTGGCTCACCGCGTTCGTGGCCATCGGCACCGTGCACGTGTCCGGAAACTTCTTCGGCACGGCGGCCGTACACCGCTGCCTGCCCCCGCTGCTCGCCACCGTGACGACCTGGCTGGTGGCGATCCCGGACCTGGTCGGCGGCGACCTGCACGGCCTCAGCCTCACCATGGGCATCGTCTTCATCCTGGGCGCGCCGGTCACGGTCACGGCGATCTCCCTGCTGGAGATGAAGCGCCTCCGCAGCCGCCTCGGCATCCGCCTGGGCGACCACCCGGCGCCCCCGTCCGGGCACGCCCACCTGCCGCACCAGGACGGCCCGCCGGCCGGGAACCCGTACGGGAATCCGTACGCGGCGCCGCAGGGCCACATGCCCCCGGCCGGCAACCCCTACGCGACGGGACACCGGACGCCGCCGGTTCCGCCGAGGCCGTCCTCGCCGCCCTCGAACCAGGCGTGGTAGGGGAGTCGGGGAACCCGGCTGCGGGCGGATGGCGGTCGATCCCGCGTTCGATAAGGAGTGGCCGGGGGCTTGTCGGACCGAGATAGTGACCCCATGTCTTCTCTCGTACGACACGTCACCATCGATTGTTCCGACGCCTACGCCCTGGCCTCCTTCTGGGCCCGGGTCCTCGACGCCAAGCTCGCCGACGACGACAAGCCCGGCGACCCCGAGGCCGTGGTGGACTCGCCCGGCGCCAGCCTCCTCTTCCTCCAGGTCCCGGAGGGCAAGACGGTGAAGAACCGTATCCACCTGGACCTCCGCCCCCTGGACCGCACCCGCGACGAGGAGGTGGAACGCGTCATCGCCCTCGGCGCCACCCTCGTCGACGACCGCCGCCGCCCGGACGGCACGGGCTGGGCCGTCCTCACGGACCCTGAAGGTAATGAATTCTGCGTCGAGCGCAGCCAAGCCGAGCACGAGGCCACGCAGCGGCCCGCCGAGTAGCTCACGCGGCCCCGGAGGCACCATCGGCTCGGCCCGACCGCCAAGGCGGTCGGGCCGAGCCGCGTTGTCAGAGGGGTCGGTCAGGATGGTCGTATGACAGACGGAATTGCCTGGCTTGCGGCCCCTCGATGCATCGCGTACGGCGGCTACAGCGTGGTGCTCGCCAAAGGACTCTCCCCGGAGGAACTCGCCGGCCGTCTCTCGGTGGCGATGCGCTACGGAGAGCGCGTCGTCGAGCAGGCCGGCGAGCACACCAGCGAGTCTCTCCTGGAGCTCCTGGAGGACACCTACGGTGACTACTGGGACGGCATCGGGCTGCGCCTCGGCCGCGCGGAGCACTGGACGTACGCGGTCGCGTACGGCGGCTGGCCCGGAGAGTTCGGAGACCTGGACGCGGTCTCACGCGACGGCGCGGACGTCTGCCTCCTGGAGTACGAGGAGGAGAACGGCAAGCCGGTCCCGCCACAGTTCGCCTACTACCGTGATGGCCGACTCCTCAGCGCCTGCAATCTGCATCTCGACGCCTCCTGGGGCTACCAGGGAGTGGACGGCGACCCCGGCACTGCCGCCCGTCTCCAGCAGCGGCTGACCGAGGCTGGTCTCCCCGACCCGGAATTGGGCGGAAGAGAAGCGCACCGTATCGCGCTCGGTGTGGTGGAGGAGTTCTTCGGCCTCTCGCTCCCGCGCACAGCGATCGTCGACGGCACCCTTCCGGCGGTCCTGCTGGAACCGGCGTGATCGCCGCGTCCGGGCAGCCCTGACCCTCTCACCCGACCTCCTCTCGGAGGTGGTCGGGTGAGGGCGAGTACTTGATCTCTCCGGTGCCAGGCGCGAAGCCGCCGGACGGCCGGACCCTCAGGGGTACGGGCGTGCGGCGGCTTCGGCGGCTTCGGCGGCTTCGGCGGGGCGAGTGGGGCAGATGGGGCGGGCGCGTCAGCGGGAACGGCGCTGGGCGACGATCGCGCGGGTGACGATGGGCGGCAGCACGTCCTTGGCCAGCTTCCTGACCTTGGACTGCGGACGGCGCGCGGCGGCCACGGCGGGCTTGGGCGCCGGCTTCGGGGCGGGCGCGGGGGTGGGCTTCGGGGCGACGGGGGCCGGGGCCGGCTCCGGGGCCTTGTAGCGGGACTGCGGCAGCGCCGGGGCTATGGCGCGCTTGC
The DNA here is from genome assembly GCF_040646255.1 of Streptomyces sp. NPDC046203. Lineage (NCBI taxonomy): Bacteria > Bacillati > Actinomycetota > Actinomycetes > Kitasatosporales > Streptomycetaceae > Streptomyces > Streptomyces sp. NPDC046203. The sequence continues at coordinate 185,922 of NZ_JBEYZX010000009.1, forward strand.
CGCCTATGCGTATCAGCGGCGCGCCGGCGACCTCCTCCACGCCGTGCCACAGGTCCTCGCGGGTCGCCAGCCAGGCCAGCATCTCCTCACGCAGCGGCTCCGCGTCGCTCCACGTGGCGTACAGCTTGGAACCGGTCACACAGATCACCTGAAGACCGTCACGGGCCACGGCACCCCAGACGGCCGCCGCCACGCCCGGGCAGTGCTCGGAGCGGTAGTCGTCGAAGACGACCACGGCGCCCTCCGTCGCCACCGCGCGGGAGGCGGCGATGTCACCGTGCACGTGCTCGTACAGGTGCGAGGCGTCGATGTGGATGAACCGGCAGCTGTCCGCCTTCACCTCGTCGGTCACGACCGAGGTCGGCGCCATGACGATGGTCGGCAACTCGTCGTGGAACGCGAGGTAGTTGGCCTCGAAGGCGCGACGCGTGAGGGTGGAGTACGAGGTCTCCATCTCCACCAGGTTCGACGCGTCCGGCGCGGGCGCGTCGAAGAGGTCGCACACCGTGAACCGTTCGCCGGACTGGAGGTACGACCCTATGAGAATGGCGCTCTTACCCATGTAGGCGCCCATCTCCAGAAGGTCGCCACGCGTGTCGGAGTCGTCGTTCTGCTTCTTCAGGAACCAGTCGAAGAGCAGTTGGTCGACGGCCCAGAACCACCCCTTGACGTCTTCAAGCCGGGTGGGTGCCGTCAGCGCGGCGGCGGAATCTTGGGACATGGAGCGGTCATCCTCCGAAACATGACTCGGTCCGCCGCACAGCCTCTCTGCACAGGGACTTCATAGCCTGCGAACGAACCTAGGTGGCACATCCGCCGCATGCAACAACTCATAGGAGAAACCCTGGTAATGAACGTTCATCGGGAACCGCGCCGCCCGTCGCGCCGCCGTGTTCCTGGCCGGGGGTGGATGTGGCCCGCCCCGCCTGGGGTGGAGGCCGGGCGGGGCGGGGGTTCTATGGGTGTGTGATGAGTGTGGTGAGGAGGATGATCCAGGCTGCGGTGGCGAGGACGGCTGCGGTGGTGCGCCACATCAGTGGGTCGTGTGGGGGGTCGGGGGTAAGGAGCGTTTGAGGGTCATTTTGGGTGGGTCGTGGGGGTGGTTGCGGATTTCGACGGCGCAGTCGACTGCGGCGGATTCGTCGCGGTGGGGTCCGGTCGTCGTGTAGTGGGTGAACCATGCGACGAGGAGGGCGCAGACCGTGCAGCCGGGGGAGGGCTGGGGGTGGCGTCGGAGTCCGTGGTCGGTGGCGAGCTCTATTCGGCCGGTCACGGTTTCACTACCGGGGGGACGGGGGTGGTGAGGACGCGGATGCGTTCGGCTTCGGTGGCGGTGGGCGGGCGGAGATCGGTGGTGGGGGCGGTCCATTCGGTTCCGCCGGTCACAGGGCGCAGGACGACGAGGCCGTTTTCGTAATCCATCACCCGGCCGGGGCGAGTTGTCGCCATGCGGGTATCGACCATGTAGGAGCCGACGGGGGGCATCGTCGCAGGCTGTGGGCTTGTTTGGGGCGTGTGTTCGGCCATCACCCGTTCCTTTCTGTAGTGGATTCACTACGAGGCGTCGCCAGATTGGCTTAGAGTCGGAAGCGCCTTCAACTGGCGAGAACCGAAGGACGAGTTGTGGCCAATCTCAAGGAATTGCAGCCGGAGAGCAGCCCCCGGGCCGCTTTCGGCGCACAACTGCGCAGAGTGCGGGAAAGTCGGGGCTGGAAGCAGGAAGACCTGTCCGAACGGATCGGGTGTTCCAGTCAGCACATCTCCGCCGTCGAAACTGCGCGCAAACCGCCAACCCTTCCATTTGCGCGGAAGGCGGATCAGGTCTGCGGCACCACGAACACGGCCGATTCGTTTGAACGGTCGTGGCACGAGATGCGGCACGGCATGCTGCTGGAGGGCTTCCCGGAGTACGTCGGATACGAGGCGCGCGCCGTGGAGATCCGGTTGTTCCAGATCGGGGTTGTTCCGGGACTGTTGCAGACCCCGGAGTACGCCCGGGTGCTGGCCAGCGGTCGTGTGCACCGAGGCTCCCTAACCCAGCAGCAAGAGGACGAGGGCCTTGCGCTCCTTGCCTCGCGGCAGGAGGGGCTGACGAGGGAAAGTCCGCCCATGCTGCTCGTGGTGATGGACGAGAGCTGCATCCGTCGCCCCGTCGGTGGCCCGGAGGTCATGGATGCGCAACTGCGGAGCCTGATCGAGTTCGCTCAGAAGTCCAACAGCGTGCTCCAGATAGCTCCCTACGCGCTGGGCGAGCGGCGAGCGTTTGACCTCCCGGTCAACCTGCTGACGCTGCCGGACCGGTCGATGGTCTCGTACACGGAATCCCATGCTCAGGGGTTTGTTGACCGGGAAATCGCGTCGGTCACACCGATCCTGACGGCCTACCATCAGCTTCAGGCTGAATGCCTTTCGCAGGCAGACTCCGTGGCCATGATCGAGCAGGTACGAAAGGGCACCTTGTGACGACCGCATCCCCTCGATGGTTCAAGTCCTCCTACAGCAGCGCCACCAGTGACTGCGTCGAGGTCGCCACCAACCTCGTCGCCTCGCGCGGCACTGTCCCCGTCCGTGACTCGAAGGTCTCCGACGGGCCGTCGTTCAGCGTCTCCGCCGTCGCCTTCTCGTCGTTCGTCGCGGGCGTCAAGGACGGCCGGCTCGGCGCGTAACCGGCAACACCCAGCCCTGCCTCGCCCCACTCTGGGGCGGGCAGGGCTTCCTCTTGGAAATCCGAGAAGAATCCCTGGCTATAACCCTCTTGGCACACTGGCCTCTCGCGGGCCTGGAGTGACCGCCCGGGCGGCGACGATGATGGCTCGGGGCAAGGGGATGGTGGAGGGGCGATGACGCGGGAGCCGAAGGCGTGGTTCAGCGCCAGGACGTTCTACAGATGGCCGACCTGGGAGAACCAGCCCTACGAGGAACGGGTCGTGCTGTTCCGGGCCTGGTCTCTCGACGAGGCCGTCGAACTGGCCGAGCGGGAGTCGGCCACGTACGCAGGGGAGAACGGTCTCGACGTTCTCGACCTGGTGCAGGCGTACCGGATCTCCGACGACGGCGACGAGGAAGTGGGCGCGGGTACCGAGGTCTTCTCCCAGTTGCATGCCCTCGACCTCCCGGCGCACGAGTTCCTCGACCGCTACGACTCGGGACCGGCGCATACGCAGACCGGTGAGTGAGGCGGCTCGGGGCGCCGGGTCCGGCATCAGGCCATGGCCGCCCGCTACCCCGTGACCACCCCCGCCTCCCGCCACTAGCATCGGTCCAGGCTGAATCCGTGTCCCGCACAGGTTCGAAAGGGCATCCCCGATGACCGAGTCCCTGCGTTGGTTCAAGTCCTCCTACAGCGGCACGACCAGTGAATGCGTCGAGGTCGCTGCCGAATGGGTCAAGTCCTCCTACAGCACTGCCACCAGCAACTGCGTGGAAGTTGCCGCCGACTGGTTCAAGTCCTCGTACAGCTCCAACGGGGGCGACTGCGTCGAAGTCTCCTCCCACCTCGCCGCCGCCCATCTCCGTGACTCCAAGGTGCCCGACGGGCCGTCCCTCTGCGTCTCCGCCGTCGCGTTCTCGTCGTTCGTCGCGGGCGTCAAGGGCGGTCGGCTCGGCGCCTGACCGTATCGCCTGACCACCCGTACGACCGCTGACCCGCCCCCCGAACCGGGAGCGGGTCAGCGGTCCGCCTCCGTCAGCGACGACTCACCCTGCCGACCCTCCCCAGCCCCCTCCCCGGACCCCTCCGCGCCCGCTCCCGCCCCTTCACCCGCTCCCGCGTCCGTCTGCCCCGGTCGGGTCCGTTCCGCCCAGGCGGCCACCGGCGGGCCCGCCGCGCCCACGCCCGCGAAGAGCACCGCGAGGAGGATCCAGCCCGGGTGGCCGAGCGCGAGGACCACGCCGGTGAGGAACGCGGGGGCGAGGGCCTGGCCCGCGTTGAAGCCGGTGCCGAAGAAACCCTGGTACTGCCCCTGGGCGTGGTCCGGGGCCAGGCTGAAGGCGAGCGTCCAGCCGCCCGAGGACTCGTACACCTCGCCGATGCTGTGGATCACCACGGCGAGGAGCGCGAGCACGAGCGCCATCCACGACGGCACGTCGGCGGACAGCGCCATCAGCGGGCAGCTCACCAGGAACAGGATCCCGGCGAGGCGGAAGGCGCGGCCGCCCTGGCGCGGGGTCTCCACCTTGGAGCCGAGTTTGCTCTGGAGCAGCAGGCACACGCCGTTGTTGACCGCGTAGACCGCCGCCACCGTCCAGCGCGGCGCGTCGGTGTGGGCGGTGAGCCAGATCGGCAGGAGCAGGGACACGGTCTGGTACTGCAAGCCCATGGCGCTGTAGAGGGCGACGAAGGACACGTACGGCCGGTCGGCGAGGACGGCCCACTGCCGGTGCCCCTTGGGCTGCGGCAGCGGCCGGTAGTTCGGGACGCCGAGGAACGCGACCAGCCCGGCGAGGGCGAAGCTGGCGGCGTTCGCGAGGATCAGCGCGGTGTACGCGGGGCGGGTGTCGAGCTGGATGGCGACCGCCGCGCCCAGGGTGCCGAGGACGACGCCGAGGTTGACGTACGTACGGAGCTTGGCGCGGAAGGCGGCGGGGCGTGCGCCGCTCGCCTGCGCGATGACCGCGCCGCCCGCGGCGCCGCCGGCCGAGGCGGCCAGCCGGTCCACGGTGGCGACCAGGGTGAAGACGAGCCAGCTGTCGATGAAGACGAAGGCCGTCATCGCGACGGCCTGGATGGCGAAGGCCGTCAGCCAGATGGTGCGGGGGCCGTACCGGTCGGCCAGATTGCCCGCCGGAATCCCGGCCGCCAGGCCGAGAAGACCGGCGATCGTCAGGCCCAACCCGACCTGGGTGGCGGGGAGATGGACCACGAAGGTGAAGTAGAGGATCGAGGCGGTGTTGAAGAGGCCGTTGCCCACCCGGTTGATGAAACTGGCCACGATCAGCGCGCGTTGCGGACCCGCGTCCGCGCTCCCGGCCGTCCGCGCGCCCCGGCCACCCCGTATGCCGAACCCCCGTGTTGTCATAGCGGTGAGGCTAACAAGGGCCCGGAGCAGGGCTGTTGTGCCCATGGTCGGTGCGGCGGAGTCCGATGGATGCCACGGCCGCGCGCTCCCGTCGGCCGGTCCCGTACGCTCGGCGGACGGTCGGCGGACGGTACGCGAGAGGGAGGAGGGCCCGGTCGTGGTCCTGAGTCTGCGCAAGGTCGAGGAGCGCGCGCCCGCGCTGGTCAGCCTGTACAAGAAGGCGGGGGACTCGCTCCGCAGGCACGGGATGGAGGGGCAGCGGGCCGCCGTCTACCTCGTCGTCGACTACTCCGGCTCCATGCGCCCGTACTACGCCGACGGCACCGTGCAGGCCCTCGCCGACCGCGTCCTCGGGCTCTCCGCGCACCTCGACGACGACGGACAGGTGCCGGTGGTGTTCTTCTCCACGGACATCGACGCCCAGACGGAGATCGCGCTCGACGACCACGAGGGGCGGATCGAGCGGATCGTGGCCGGACTCGGCCACATGGGCCGGACCAGCTACCACGTGGCGATGGACGCGGTCATCGACCACTACCTCGACAGCGGGGCGACCGCGCCCGCGCTCGTCGTCTTCCAGACCGACGGCGGGCCGACCAGCAGGCCCGCCGCCGAGCGGTATCTGTGCAAGGCGGCACGGCTGCCGATGTTCTGGCAGTTCATCGGGTTCGGCGACCCGGCGAGCCGGCAGCTCGACTTCCTGCGCAAGCTGGACGAACTGCCGGTGCCGGAGAAGCGGTTGGTCGACAACGCCGGTTTCTTCCACGCCGGGAAGGACCCGCGCCGGATGCCGGACGAGGAGCTGTACGACCGTCTCGTCGCCGAGTTCCCCGTATGGCTCGCCGCCGCCCGGGCCCAGGGCATCGTCCGGCCCTGACCGCCCCGGTTGATCACAGGCCCGGGGTGTCCCGGCTGCCCCGGCTGTCCTGACCATGTCGACGGGTCAGACCGCATCGCCCGCGTCCAGCCGGGCGAACTGCTCGTCGGTGAGCCGGACTTCGAGCGCGGCCATGTTCTCCTTCAAGTGCCGCTCCGAGGTGGTGCCCGGGATCGGCACCACGTGCGGGCCGCGACGCAGCAGCCAGGCCGGCGCCGTCTGCGCGGGCGTCGCGCCGATCTCCCGCGCGATCCGCGCCACCGGGCTGTCGGGGCCGGCGTGCTCGCCCATGGCGATGGGGAAGTACGGCACGAACGCGATGCCGCGTTCCGCCGTGTGGTCGAGGACCGGGTCGTGGTCACGGGCGGCCAGGTTGTAGAGGTTCTGCACGGCGCCGACCGACACGGTCCGCTCCGCCTCCGCCGGCTCCGCGACGGTCACCTCCGAGAGCCCGCGACCCCCGCGACCCCCGCAGCCCCCATGGCTCCGGCGGCCCCCACCGGGTGACGTCGCTCGTACAGTCCGCGCAATCCCGACGGAGGGTGTCGGGATTCCCGTGTTTCCTGAACGTATGGAAGACACCGGAATCAGCTGGTCCGCCTTCGAGGCGGCCGACCCCGGGCTCGCCGCCACCGTGCGCGAGCGCTTCGGGCAGTACACCCACCACGTCCTCGCCACCCTCCGCGCGGACGGCTCGCCCCGGCTCAGCGGCATCGAGGCCGACTTCCGGGACGGGGAGCTGTGGCTCGGGATGATGGTGAACTCGCTCAAGGCGCGCGACCTGCGGCGCGATCCGCGCTTCGCGCTGCTCGCGAACCCCGGGGACGGCACGGACATGGGCGGCGGGGACGTCCGGGTGTCCGGGCGGGCGGTCGAGATCACCGACCCGGAGCGGATCGCCTGGTACGTGGGGGAGTCCGGGGCGCCGGAGCCGCTGCATCTCTTCCGGGCCGAACCGGCCGAGGTGGTGCGCACCCGCGTCGAGGGCGAGGAGATCGTCTTCCAGGTCTGGAACCCGGGCCGCCGCACCCGGGTCCTGCGCCGCGGCAACGACGACAGCCCGCCGCGCGAGGACGCGTAGTGAGGGGCGCGGCGGGCACTCGTCCTGTCGAATGACCGTCAGATCATTGACGCGATTGTCCCCTGAAAGGGCGATTCAACGCTTCATGTGACATGAATCCCGGATGCGCCAACCAGGATCCCCTCGGCGCTTCACCCCCGAACCGCCATCGCGCCGAAGGGAATCCGAGGAACGATGAAACTTGCCCGCGTCCTGTCCCTGGCGGCCTCCGCCGCCGTACTGAGCACTCTCACCGTGGCCGGCCAGACGGCACCGGCCTCCGCCGCGTCGTTCGTGGTCAGCGAGTCCCAGTTCAACCAGATGTTCCCGGGCCGGAACTCCTTCTACACGTATCAGGGGCTGATCAAGGCCCTGGGCGCGTACCCGAAGTTCGCCAACAGCGGCAACGACACCACCAAGAAGCGCGAGGCGGCGGCCTTCCTCGCCAACGTCAGCCACGAGACCGGCGGGCTGAAGTACATCGTCGAGCAGAACACCGCCAACTACTCGCACTACTGCGACCCGTCGCAGTCGTTCGGCTGCCCGGCCGGGCAGTCCGCGTACTACGGGCGCGGACCGCTCCAGCTGAGCTGGAACTACAACTACAAGGCCGCGGGCGACGCCCTCGGCATCGACCTGCTCCACGACCCGTACAAGGTGGAGAAGGACGCGGCCGTCTCCTGGAAGACCGGGCTCTGGTTCTGGAACACCCAGAGCGGCGCCGGGCGGATGACCCCGCACGACGCCATGGCCAACAACAAGGGCTTCGGCGAGACCATCCGCAGCATCAACGGCGCGCTGGAGTGCGACGGGAAGAACCCGGGCCAGCGTGACTCCCGCATCAACCTCTACAAGAAGTTCGTCGGCATCCTGGGCACCGACGCCGGCGGCAACCTGTCCTGCTGAGGCCCGCGTGAGAAGGGGAGGGACGCCGGCCGGTCCGCCGACGTCCCTCCCCTTTCCGTCTCTCCCCCCTTCACCCCCTTCACCCCCTTCATGCCCCTCCGTTTCATCCCCCTCCGTCACTGCTCCTCCGGACGTCGCTCCTCGTCCGACGCCAGATCCGGGTAGGAGTACTCGTCCGCCGGGCCCGACGGCGACGAGTAGCCGTTCGACAGGACGGTGACATTGACGGTCGACGGCTTGTCCGGGCCGGTGACCCCGGACGGCGCGTTCACGGTGATGGTGCTGGGTGGCGCGACCAGGGCGCCGGTGGCCTGCACGCTGCCGAAGGAGACCGTGGCGTCGGCGGTGAAGTTGACGCCGCTGATGGTGACTTGGGTGCCGCTCTTGCCGCGCGTCGGGTTGATGCCGGTGACGAGGACGGGCGGCGGGCCGTCGTACGCGAACTGGGCGGTCGGCACGGCGGGGGAGGTGCCGAGGCGGGTGGTGACCCGTACGTCGACCACCCCGATGCCGGGAGGGGCCCAGACGGTGATCGTGGAGTCGTCCTCGACGATGATCGGGCCCGTGTACGCGACCGGGCCAAAGTCGACCGCGACACCCCCGGTGAAGCCGCTGCCGGAGACGGTGACCTGGAAACCGGCCTGCCCGGCGTTCGGCTCGATCCCGGTGACCACGGGGCCGGGGAGGACGGCGGGCGCCTGGAGCAGCCGGAGATAGACGTCGTTCGAGTGCTGGTAGGCGGCCTGGGCCATGAAGTCCTGGACGGACTTCCGCATCACGGCCGTGTTCCTGGTGTCGTAGTTCGGGTTGAGCGGGATGGCGGGGCCGGGCTGGGCGTACTTGTTCGGGCCGGGGAGCCCCGCGATCGCCGAGATGACCGCCTTGGTGTCGAAGTCCGCCGCCGGCCCGCCGTCCGGGTACCAGCTCTTGGCCGTGTCGACGCTCGTCCAGGCCAGCGGCACTACGTCGTAGTTGTTGACGTACCGCTCGTTGACCACCCAGGACGGACCGGACGAGACGTACTTGGCGAAGTCCGGGCCGCCGGCGGTCGGGGCGGCGAAGGTGTAGAGCCCGAAGGCGGGGGCGGAGGAGCCGGGCCAGGTCAGCGTCCGCAGATATGGGGCGACCATGGTGGCCAGACAGCCGCCGAGGCTGTGGCCGGTCACCAGGACCGTCGGGTTCGGCGGGGCGGAGGCGAGGGCGCCGGCGAGGGCCTGCACCAGGGTGATTCCCTGCGTGCTCATCGCCATGATCTGGCAGAACGCCTCCATCGCGCCCTTGGACACGTACGGCGGTGCCGTGTTCGACGACGTACGGAGGGCGGTGAACGGGACCACCGTGCCGACGTCCAGGTCCTCCAGCAGATCGGTCACACTGCTGGCGACCGTGCCGCGCAGCACCACGGCGAACTGGTTGAAGCGGTCGTTGGTCTTGGCCAGGTACGCCATGTTCGCGTTGTCCTCGCTCAGCGCCGCCCACACCAGGCTCCAGCCGCCCTGGGTGGCGAGCAGGGGGACGGTGAGCTGCTGATTGATGCCGAGGATCATCCGGGCGCACTGCTCGGCGACCGACTCGCCCGAGGGGCGGGGGGTGGCGGCGGTCGCCGCGATCGCGGCGAGGGTCATCGCCACCTGCTTCGTCGCCGGTGTGATCTGCTGGGCCGACATCCACCACTCCCTCGCCTCGTGCCCGACCTGACCGGGCGGGTCGTGCGCAATCTAGGGCGCGGCGGGCCCGGGGGAGGGGACCGGTGGCCGGACGGCGCCGGGCGTCACGCGGGCGGCCGATCGGGAGGCCGGTGGGGCGGATGGCGGGGTGGTCGGTGGGACGTCGGTGGGGCAGTTGGCGGGGGGCCGTTCCGGGGGCGTTGATCACCGGAGCGGGCCGAAGGTAGCGTCACCGTCATGGAATCGACGACGGGTTTACGCACGGACACGCCCTCCACCGACCAGGCGCCGGCGGATCCGGTCGCGGCCGACGACATGCTCGCCACCCAGCCCGTCGGCTACTGGGCGGGCCTCGCTCATGCCGCCGTCACCCGCCACCTGCGGGACGCGATGGCCAGGATCGACGCGACACAGCCGCAGTACTGGGTGCTCAACCATGTGAAGTACCGGCCCGAGGCGCCGAGCCGCGAGGAGACCGTCGCCGCGCTGACCCCGCTCGCCGACGGACCGCACGACATCGGCCGGGTCGTGGACCAGCTGATCCACCGTGCCTGGCTGCGGGCGGAGGGGCCGGAGCAGTCCGAGCAGTCGGAGTCGTCCGGCGCCGGGCAGCGCTTGCACCTCACCGAGGCGGGGGAAGCGGCCCGGGTCCGGGTGCGCGAACTGGCGACCGAGCTGCGCGCCGTGGTCCACGAGGGCGTCAGCGACGAGGAGTACGTGGCCGCGCTCAAGGTGCTGCGCCGGATGATCGCCAACGTCGAGGCCCACACGGCCGAGGGCTGAGCCGGGAGCGGCGCTACGACGTGGCGTTCTCGGGTGCGGTCAGCCAGCGCTCGTCCTCGAACTCGGCGGGCACCTCGTCCTCCCACGGGTCGATCCCGCACCGCTCCAGCTCCTCGAACCAGCGGTCCCGCTGAGATTCGGGAAGGCGGGCTCCGCACCAGGGGCAGAAGTCGATCGAGGAGCTCGACGTTCCGCCGTCGTGGATGATCAGTCCGTACTCCTGGAACTTGGCGCTGAAATCGATCAGCGCGTCCGGGCAGTCGAACGGGTCGTCGTGCAGGTCACAGCGCACATTCACGTGGCGGGCCATCGAGTCGCAACAGTGTCGGGTGGTCACGACCGGAAGTAGAGCACGTCCTGCCGTGGGCACCTCCCGAATTCTTCGCCCGGCCCCGGGTCAACGGCGCGGGTGGCGGGCGCGGATCGCGTCGACGCAGGTGTCCCGGGAGGTCGGGCCGCCGAACCGGATACGGTCGTACGCGGTGAACGCCGGTTCCAGGGCGTCGAGTTCGTCGACCAGGGCGTGGAGGCGCGCGGACCACGGCGCCGAACCGGCGTCCGGCTCGTCCATGGCCGCGTCGATCGCGCCCGTCAGCCGCTCCTTGCGCTGGATGGTGGCCGGGGTCACGGTGTGCAGACAGACGTACTGCCCGCTGAGATACGCGTCCCACTCCGCCTGTCCGGTGGCCGGGTCGGCGGGCCAGTGCGCGGTGAACCACGCCTCCAGCAGATCGACGCCCCCGGCCTCGTCGGCGAGCGCGAACAGGTCGGCCGGCACCATCTCGGCGCCGTCGGAGCGCAGATAGCCGGGAAGCGGCAAGCGCCCGGCCAGCATCAGTCCGCGGACCGCGTCGGCGTCACGGCCCCGCACCTCGCACAGCCGCTCCAAGGTGACGAACTGCGCGCTGACATAGGCGTCATCGGCCTCGGTCATGGGATGGACGCCGTTGACCTCGTGGAACCTGTCGACGATTCGCCGCTTCGGATCGGTGGCCGGTGCGGCGGACACGGTGGTCATGGGCGGTGCCGTCGGCACGGTCGGCTGGGTCGGTTGGGTCGGAATGTGCGGCACGGGGGTCCTTCGGTGGCGTCGGCGCGGGGTCTTCCGCGTGGACTTCGCACGCTAGAGGCCGGACGGTTCGGCGCTCGCCGAACGATGGGCGGCGAGGACCCGGGCGCGGCACCAGGACGGGGTGCCCCAGGCGTCGCGGAGGGGGCGGGCCTTGCGGAGCCAGAGGGAGAGATCGAGTTCGTCGGTGTAGCCGAGGGCGCCATGGATCTGGAGGGCGGTACGGGCCGCCGCGTACGCGGCTTCGCCGGTCGCGACCTTGGCCGCGGCGAGATCGCCGCTCTCGAAGGTGAGCGCCGCCCCGAAGAGGAGCGGGCGGGCGAACTCCAGGCCGATCAAGGTGTCCGCGAGCCGGTGCTTGACCGCCTGGAACGAGCCGATCGGGGCACCGAACTGGGTGCGCTGCCAGGCGTACGCCACCGTCCGGTCGAGCAACGTGAGCCCCACGCCCAGTGATTGGGCCGCCGTCGCGAGCAGCGCACAGTCGCGGGCCCGCCGCGCCGCCGCGCGTACCGCCGGTCCGGCGGCGAGGAGTTCGCCCCCGGGCAGGGGTCGGGCCAGACGCCGTACGGGATCGGCCGAGATCCGCACCTCCCCGTGCCCCGGCGCGAGCCACAGCTCGTCCCCGGGGCCGGTGACGACCAGGACGACATCGGCGGCGTCGGCGTCCAGCGCGTACGGCGAGCCCTCGGCGGCCAGGACGAGCGTCGCGACGGTCTCGCCCGCGACGAGGCCGGGCAGCAGCCGCTTCGCCGGGCCGGCCGTACCACTTCCGGCTCCGGCTCCGGCTCCGGTCCCGCCCCCGCCTCCACCCTCACCCCCGTCCGGCTCGGCGAGTCGGGCGAGTTCCGCGAGCAGGACCGTCGCCGCGACCGTCTCCACCAGCGGACCGGGTACCGCGTGTCGGCCCGACTCCACCAAGGCGTAGGCGAGTTCGACCGGCAGCGGCCCCACCCCCTCGTACTCTTCGGGGGCCGCGAGCGCGAACACCCCTGCCGCGCCGAGCCGTTTCCACAGCTCCTGCCCCGGCGCGCGGTCGCCCGCCGCCCAGGCCCGTGCCACGCCCGGCGTACCGGCGGCGGTGAGCATCGCGTCCAGGGAACGCGCGAAGGCGCGCTGTTCACCGGTCGGCAGGAAACGCATCAGCGGCGGCCCTTCGGCAGGCCGAGCAGGCGCTCGGCGATGATGTCGCGCTGGATCTCGTTGGTGCCCGCGTAGATCGGCCCCGCGAGGGCGAAGACGTATCCCTCGGCCCACGGTGAATCCGCCCACTCTCCCTCCTCGCCCAGCAGGTCCAGCGCCGTCTCGTGCAGGGCGAGGTCGAGCCCTGACCAGAACACCTTGTTCAGGCTCGACTCCGCGCCGAGATCCCCGCCCTCCGCGAGCCGCGCCGCGCCCGCCACCGTGAACAACTGGTACGCGCGCGCCCCGATCACCGCGTCCGCCACCCGGTCGCCCAAGCCCGCGCCCGCCCCCACGAGCCCTTCCGCCCCCTCCGATTCCCCGGACCGCTCCCGCCACAGCCGTACGAGCCGGTCGGCGGCGGCCAGGAAGCGCCCGGGGGAGCGAAGCGTGAGCCCGCGCTCGTTGCCGGTGGCGGACATCGCGATGCGCCAGCCCTGCCCGGGGTCGCCGACGACGTCCTCGTCCGGCACGAACACCTCGTCCAGGAAGAGTTCGGCGAAGGCCGGGCGGCCGTCGAGCCGGCCGATGGGCCGTACGGTCACCCCGGGCGCCCGCAGGTCGAACATCAGATACGTCAGGCCCCGGTGCGGCCGGCCCTCCGCCGCCGGCCCGGGGTCGCTGCGGAAGATCCCGAAGGCCCGGTCGGCGAAGGCGGCCCGTGACGACCAGGTCTTCTGCCCGGACAGCAGCCATCCGCCGTCCGTACGCACCGCGCGCGAGGTGAGCGAGGCCAGATCGGAACCCGCCTCCGGCTCCGACCACGCCTGCGCCCAGATCGTCCCGCCCGTCGCCATGGACGGCAGCACCCGGGCCCGCTGCTCCTCGGTGCCGTACGCGAAGAGGGTGGGAGCGAGCAGGCTGACGCCGTTCTGCGAGACCCGGCCGGGAGCGCCCGCCGCGTAGTACTCCTCCTCGAAGAGCAGCCAGCGCGTGAGATCGGCGTCCCGGCCCCCGTACCGCTCCGGCCAGGACACCACCGACCAGCCCCCGGCGGCCAGTTCGGCCTCCCAGGCACGGTGGGCGGCGAACCCTTCCGCGGTCTCCAGCGACGGCAGCGGCTCCGCCGGTACGTGGGCGCGCAGCCAGGCGCGGGCCTCGGCGCGGAACTCCTCCTCCCCGGCGCTGTACGAGAGGTCCATCAGTGCATCAACCCCCGTGAAACACAGGGCAGTTGAAGGGGGTCGGGAATGTCCGGCATGGCGGCTGCACATCCTTCCCTAACAAGTGTTTGGTAGGTTAACGTACGGCCATGAGCAGCGTCGAGGAGTTCCGCGCCGCGATACGCGACTGGCTGCAGACCCGGCTCACCGGCGAGTTCGCCGCCCTGAAGGGCCTCGGCGGCCCCGGCCGGGAGCACGAGGCGTTCGCCGAACGCCTCGCCTGGGAACGGCACATGGCCGACCACGGCTGGACCTGCGTCGGCTGGCCCGAGGAGTACGGCGGGCGCGGCGCGGACCTCGCGCGGCAGATCGCGTTCCACGAGGAGTACGCGCTCGCCGACGCCCCCGCCCGCGTCAACCACATCGGCGAACAACTCCTCGGCCCCACCCTCCTCGACCACGGCACCGAGGCGCAGAAGGCCCGATTCCTTCCCCGCATCCGAGCGGTGGAAGAGTTGTGGTGCCAGGGCTACAGCGAACCCGGCGCCGGCTCCGACCTCGCCGCCGTCCGCACCCGCGCCGTCCGCGACGGCGACGAGTGGATCGTGGACGGCCAGAAGACCTGGACCTCGCTCGCCCACCACGCCCAGTGGTGCTTCGTCCTCGCCCGCACCACGCCCCGCGCCCCCGGCGCCCGCCCCCACGCCGGACTGTCCTACCTCCTCGTCCCGCTCGACCAGCCCGGCGTCACCATCCGGCCCCTCACCCAGCTCACCGGCACCAGCGAGTTCAACGAAGTCTTCTTCGACGGCGCCCGCACCCCGGCCGGCCATGTCGTCGGCGCCCCCGGCGACGGCTGGAAGATCGCCATGGCCACCCTCGGCCACGAACGCGGCGTCTCCACCCTCGGCCAACAGGTCGGCTTCCGCCGCGAACTCGACGCCCTCACCGCCCTCGCCCGCGCGAACGGCACCGCCGCCGACCCGCTCGTCCACGACCGGCTCGTCCGGGCCTGGGCCGGACTGCGCACCCTGCGCGCCCACGCGTTGTGCGGCACCGACCCCTCCCTGACCAAGCTCGCCTGGTCCCACTGGCACCGCGACCTCGGCGAACTCGCCATGGACATCCGAGGCGCCGCCGCCACCCTGGCCACCGCCGCACCGTACGAACTCGACGACTGGCAGCGGCTGTTCCTCTTCTCCCGTGCCGACACCATCTACGCCGGATCCAGCGAGATCCAGCGCAACCTCCTCGCCGAGCGGGTACTCGGCCTCCCGAAGGAGCCGCGCCCATGACCCCCCGTACGCCGGACCCGCCGGACACCCCCCGTACGCCCGGCCCGCCGGACGGCCCCCGTGCCCCGAACCCGCCCGGCTCGCCACCCCGTACCCCCGTACCCCCTCCGCCGTACGTCCCCGGGCACGGGCTGCTCGCCGGCCGCACCGCCGTCGTCACCGCCGCCGCCGGAGCCGGCATCGGCGGCGCCACCGCCCGCCGCCTCCTGGAGGAAGGCGCCCGCGTCCTCGTCAGCGACACCCACACCCGCCGCCTCGCGCAGGCGGAGGCCGACCTCGCCGCCGAGTTCGGCGCCGGACGGGTCGCCGCCCAGCCCTGCGACGTCACCGACGAGACGCAGGTCCAGGCGCTGTACGACACGGCGGTACGGCTCCACGGCGGCCTCGACGTCCTCGTCCACAACGCCGGCCTCGGCGGCACCGCCGAACTCGCCGACATGACCGACGACCAATGGCACCGCGTCCTGGACGTCACCCTCACCGGCACCATGCGCTGCACCCGCGCCGCCCTGCGCCACTTCCGCGACGCGCACAACATCCAAGGGCTCCAAAGGGCCCAAGGGGTTCGGCGTACCGGCGTGATCGTCAACAACGCCTCCGTCGTCGGCTGGCGTGCCCAGGCCGGCCAGGCCCACTACGCCGCCGCCAAGGCGGGCGTGATGGCCCTGACCCGCTGTGCCGCCGTCGAGGCCGCCGCGTACGGCGTCCGCGTCAACGCCGTCGCCCCCTCCCTCGCCCTCCACCCCCACCTGGTCAAGGTCACCTCCGCCGAACTCCTCCAGGAGCTCACCGCGCGCGAGGCGTTCGGCCGGCACGCCGAACCCTGGGAGGTCGCCAACGTCATCGTCCTCCTCGCCAGCGACTACACCTCCTACATGACCGGCGAGACGGTCTCCGTCAGCAGCCGGCACCCCTGAGTACCCGTACGGGGGCGCGAGAATGGACAGGTGCCATCCACCAAGAAGAAGACGCAGGTGACGCCCACCCCGCCCGCGCGGCGCGGGGAACTCCTCGGCACCGCCGCCGAGGTGTTCGCCGCCCAGGGCTACGACGCCACCACCGTCCGCCAGATCGCCGACGCGGCGGGCCTGCTCGCCGGCAGCCTCTACTACCACTTCGATTCCAAGGAATCGATGCTCGACGAGATCCTCTCCACCTTCCTCACCGAACTGTGGGACGGCTACGACACCGTCCTCGCCGCCGGCCTCGGCCCCCGGGAGACCATCGAGGCCCTCGTCACCGAATCCTTCCGCGAGATCGACCGGCACCGCGCCGCCGTCGCGATCTACCAGCGCGAAGCCCGCCACCTCACCGACCAGCCCCGCTTCCACTACCTCGCCGAATCCCAGGTCAGGTTCGAACAGGCATGGCTCGGCACCCTGGAACGCGGGGTCGCGGCCGGCGTCTTCCGCGCCGACCTCGACATCCGCCTCACCTACCGCTTCGTCCGCGACACCGTGTGGGTCGCCGCGAGCTGGTACCGGCCGGGCGGGCAGCACAGCCCGGAGGAGATCGCCCGCCAGTACCTGTCGATGGTGCTCGACGGGATCGCCGTACGCATGCCCTAGACGTCCGAGGGGCCTGAGGGGCCGTGCCCGGGGCGGCCGGCGCCCGGGGCGACGAGCGCCCTGGGTGTACGCGTGCCCTGGGTGTACGAGCGCCCTGGGCGTACCAGTGCCCTGGGCGTACGCGTGCCCTGGGCGACGAGCGCCCCGGACGTCCAAGGGCCGTCAACGCCCGCAGTCCACCAGGCACAGGAGGAACAGTCATGGCCGAGGCATACATCGTCGACGCGGTCCGCACCCCGGTGGGCCGCCGCAGGGGCGGCCTCGGCGCGGTCCACCCGGCCGACCTCGGTGCCCACGTCCTGACCGCCCTGGTCCGGCGTACCGGCATCGACCCGGCCGCCGTCGAGGACGTCGTCTTCGGCTGCCTCGACACCGTGGGCCCGCAGGCGGGTGACATCGCCCGCACCTCCTGGCTGGCCGCCGGACTGCCCGAGGAGGTCCCCGGCGTCACCGTCGACCGCCAGTGCGGCTCCTCCCAGCAGGCCGTGCACTTCGCCGCCCAGGGCATCCTGTCCGGCACCCAGGACCTGGTCGTCGCGGGCGGCACCCAGAACATGACGATGATCCCGATCGCCTTCGCCTCCCGGCGGGCCGCCGCACCACTGGGCCTCACCGAGGGCCCGTACGCCGGATCCGAGGGCTGGCGCGCACGGTACGGGAACGCGCCCGTCGACCAGTTCCACGGCGCCGAACTGATCGCAGCCACCTGGCACATCACCCGCCGCGACCAGGAAGAGTTCGCCCTGCGTTCGCACCGGCGGGCGGTCCGCGCGAGCGACGAGGGCCGGTTCGCGCGCGAGATCGTCCCGTACGGGCAGGTCACCGCCGACGAGGGGCCGCGCCGGGACACCAGCCTCGCCAAGATGGCGGGCCTCGCGCCGGTCGTCGAGGGCGGCACCATCACCGCCGCCTGCTCCTCCCAGATCTCCGACGGAGCCGCCGCGATGCTGCTCGCGAGCGAACGGGCGCTCCGCACCCACGGGTTGACGCCCCGCGCCCGGATCCACCATCTCTCCGTACGCGGCGAGGACCCGATCCGGATGCTGTCCGCGCCGATACCGGCGACCGCGCACGCGCTGAAGAAGACCGGGCTGACGATGGACGCCATCGACCTGGTCGAGATCAACGAGGCGTTCGCACCGGTCGTCCTCGCCTGGCTCAAGGAGACCGGCGCCGACCCGGACCGCGTCAACGTCAACGGCGGCGCCATCGCCCTCGGCCACCCGCTCGGCGCGACCGGCGTCCGGCTGATGACGACCCTGCTGAACGAACTGGAACGCACCGGCGGCCGCTACGGCCTCCAGACCATGTGCGAGGGCGGCGGCCAGGCCAACGTGACGATCATCGAACGGCTGTAGGACGGATCCCTTACGGGCTGTACCCGATATACGGGTCTTACGGGACCGTATATCGGTTGTCGACCGATAGGTGATCGGAGGGCTGCTTACTGAGAGTCGACGTTCTCTTCGCGACGACCCTGGAGGCCCCTCGTGCTCAGGCAGACAGTTCTTCGAGTGATCATCGGCGGGGCGGCGGCCCTGGTGCTCGGCGCCGTGGCCGTGCCGACCGCGTCCGCCCACGCCGTGTCCACGACGCCCGCCCCCGCGGTGACGGCGCCCAAGGGATGCAGCGGCAACACCATGGGTTGCGTCTAGCCCGGCCGTACGACGGGGACCGGCGATGACCGACATCGTGACGCGCCGCCTCCGGCTGCGCCGCTTCCGCACCGACGACGCGCCCGCCCTGGCCCGGTACCGCTCCGATCCGTCGGTCGCCCGCTACCAGACCTGGCGCTCGCCGATCGGCCGGGCGGAGGCCGAGAAGATCGTCGCGGGCTACCGCGCGGAGAACCCCGACGGGCCGGGCTTCTTCCAGTACGCGATCGAGCGGAACCGGCGTCCCGGTCTGATCGGCGACCTCGCCGTCGCGATCGAGGCCGGGGGCGGCCAGGCGGCGATGGGCATCACGCTCGCCCCGGACGTGCGGCAGCACGGCTATGCCACCGAGGCGATGGCGGCGGTGGCCGACCGGCTCTTCACCCGGGGTGTCCGGCGGATCACCGCCGCCTGCGACACCCGCAACACGGCGTCCGCGAGGCTTCTGCGGCGGGTGGGCTTCGAAGAGTGGGGCCGGGAGAAGCAGTACGCGGCGGAGCGCGGCACCCACGCCGACTATCTGCTGTTCGCGATGTCGAACGAGCGCCTGCGCCGCACTTCGTGAACCTGCCGGGAATCGACCGGTTCCCGGTGAACACCCCGCGCACCCCGCGCGGACACAACCCACAGGAGGACAACATGGTGGACCCGGGCCGCGTCTCGAACCGCATCGCGCCGGTCGACGCCGAGACCGAGAACGGTACGGAGGCCGAGGAGGCGAAGAACCGGCCGGAAGAGCCGGGCGACGCGGAGGAGACCGAGGCGTAGTCCTCGGCCCCTTCGGGGAGACCAGGGGCCGTAGGGGAGCGTTGCCCTTACGGCCCTTACGGCCCTTACGGCCCTTACGGCCCTTACGGCCCTTACGGCCCTTACGGCCCTTACGGGTCAGGGGCGGGCGTGTCCCTTGCGGGCCCGCGTCCCCTACGGGCAGGGCAGGGTCCGCAGCACCTCCGCCGCCTCCGTCATGATCCGGTCCACCAGCTCCCGGCAGCTCGGCAGATCCTCGATCACCCCCGCCACCTGCCCCGAGGCCATCACCCCCAGATCCGTGCGGCCCTCGACGAGCGCGGCCCTCAGCAGCATCGGGGTGTTCGCGGCGAGCAGGACCTGGCTCCAGGACAGATCCTTGCCGTGCCGCAGGGCCCGGCCGTCGCGGACCATCGCCGTCCAGGACAGCCCCGACACCCGGCGGAAGGCCGCCGCCCGCCGGACCGCGTGCGCCAACGCCCGTACTCTGCCCGCGCGTTCGAGCGCGTCGACCATCTCGGTGCGCAGCATCCGGTGCGGCAGCCCGTCGACGGCGGTGGTGACGAGGGCGTCCCGGGGAACCGCCGCCAGATAGCGGGCCTTGACGGCGTCGGGGACGGTCGAGTCCGAGGTGAGGAGGAAACGGGTGCCCATGGCGACGCCCGCCGCCCCGTAGGACAGCGCGGCGACCAGACCGCGCCCGTCGTGGAAGCCGCCCGCCGCGATCACGGGGATCCCGACGGCGTCCACCACCTGCGGCAGCAGGACCGTCGTCGCCACCTCGCCGGTGTGTCCGCCGCCCTCGCCGCCCTGGACGACCACGGCGTCCGCGCCCCAGGCGGCGACCTTCTCGGCGTGCCGGCGGGCCCCGACCGATGGAATGACGACGACCCCGGCGTCCTTCAGCTCGGCGATCAGCTCCCGTGACGGCGCGAGCGCGAACGACGCGACCCGGACGCCCTCTTCGACGATGATCCGGACCCGTTCCCGGGCGTCGCCCGCGTCCGCCCGCAGATTGACCCCGAACGGCCGGTCGGTGCGGGACCTCACCTCCCGTACGGCGGACCGGAGTCGTCCGGTGCTCATGGTGGCGGAGGCGAGAATACCGAGGGCGCCGGCGTTCGCGGTGGCCGACACCAGCCGGGGCCCGGCGACCCAGCCCATGCCGGTCTGCACGATCGGGTGCCGTACGCCGGTCAGTTCGGTCAGGGCCGTTCTCACCGGGGTCCCACCTCGCGCTCGCGCCGCCCGCCGGGATCGAGGACCTCGCGGATCAGCCGCAGTTCGACGGGGTCCGGCGCGCGCGTCACCGGTACCTCCTCGTCGGGGCCGTCGACGGCGAGGCCGAAGCCGGTCGCGGCCCGCACCTCGGCCACGGTGACGCCCGGGTGGGTGGACGCGAGCCGCATCCGGTGGTCGGGCGTCGCGAAGTCGAGCACGGCCAGATCGGTGACGACCCGGGGGAGCCGGTGGTACGGGCCCGTGGCGTGGTCGTAGCCGACCCCGCTGATCATGTCGACGCGCTCGACGAACACCCGGAGCGAATGCCGGGGGATCCAGTAACTCACGGGATTGTTCAGGGTGTTGACCGGGGCGCCGCGTACACCGAGGAGTTGGCGGGTCGGCCGGTGCCAGTCGCCGACGCAGGAGATGTTCTGGTTGCCGTACCGGTCGATCTGGCTCGCGCCCATCATCACGTGCCGCCGCCCGCCGGTCACCAGGGCCAGATGTCTGCGGTACGGCAGCCAGCCCTCGGGCCGCCCGTCGAGGCCGACCAGGAGCGCCTCGCCGTCGGTGAGCAGCAGTTCGGGGGCGAAGGTCCGCCGGGCGAGGCGGGCGCCGAGGGCCGGGACGAGACCCATCGGGCTGGCCAGGATTTCCCCGTCGCCCCGCCACGCCTCGGCGCAGGCCACCACGCAGACCTCGGCCCGGGTGGCCGGCGGCGTGGCTTCGACGGATTCGACGGAAGGGGTGGCCTCGGCAGCGGGGGTCGCCGGTCCGGTGTCCGCTGTCGTCATGCCCGTCCCTCCTCGCGCGCGTCGCCCGCGCTCCGTTCCTCGTGCCAGGCGCGGACGGCGGCCTGGTAGTCGTCCTCGCTCTTGCCGGACAGGAAGCGTGCGGCGAACGCGGGCCAGGGCGTGGTCGCGTACAGCTTCTGGAACGCCTCGTCGCGCCCGTGGTCGGGGGCCGCCGAGGTGAAGTGCGCCCCGTTCGGGGCCTCGGTGACCCCGGTGACGGTGTGCCGGGAGACCAGCAGGGTCTGCGGGACGGTGTCCGGCCCGAAGCCGTCGACCAGCCGTTCGCAGGAGACGTACGCGGTGTCGGCGGCCTCGCAGAACAGGTCGTCGAAGTACGGATCGGGCCCGAGATACTGGCCGTTGCCCCGGCGGTCGGCGCGGTCCAGATGGACGAGCGCCGCGTCGAGGCGCAGCGCGGGCACGGCGACGAACTCCTCGCCGTCCTCGTACGGCGAACGCACCGTCCGCAGCCCGGGGTTGACCCGCATCACATCGGAGCCGAGCCCCGCGCGCACCGGCAGGAACGGCAGCCGGTTGGCGGCCGCGTGCAGGCCCCACATGAACATCGCCTCGTCCAGCTCGGTCAGTTCGAGGGTGCCGTGCTCGCGGGCGGCCCGGAAGTGGGGTTCGAGGGGGATCGAGTCGAGGGTGGCGAAGGGGGCGACGAGCCGGCGGATCCGGCCTGCGGCGGCGAGCATGCCGACGTCGGGACCGCCGTACGACACCACCGTCAGATCACCGATCCCGGCCCGGAGCACCGCTCTCACCAGCGCCATCGGCTTGCGCCGGGAGCCCCAGCCGCCGATCCCGACCGTCATCCCGGAGCGCAGCCGGCCCGCGACCTCGTCGGGCGTCAGCACCTTGTCCGGCCCGCCGGGAGCACCGGGCCTGTCGATCTCTTCGGCCCCGCCGCTCATGCCCGCGCCTCCTTCGCGTCGGGGGAGCCGAACGTGTCGCGGACCCGGCCGGCGACGCCGTTGAGGTTGGCCTCGAAGGTGAAGCCCTGCTCGAAGCGGTAGCTGCGGCGGACGTCGACCGGATCGATGCCGTTGAGAGCGGCCTTGGCCAGCCGGAGCAGCGTGCCGTCCTTCGCCGCGATCTCGCCCGCCAACTCCAGGGCGGAAGGCAGGAGTTCCGTGCGCGGGACCACTCGCCAGACCGAGCCGTGGGCGTGCAGTTCGTGCGCGGTGACGGTGCGCGCGGTGTAGTAGAGCGCGCGCGTCAGATGCTGGGGGACGAGACGGGCGAGATGGGTGGCGGCGCCGAGCGCGCCCCGGTCGAGTTCCGGCAGCCCGAAGACCGCGTCCTCGGCGGCCACGATCGCGTCGGCGTTGCCGGCGAGCCCGACACCGCCGCCCAGGCAGAAGCCGCCCACCGCCGCGACCACCGGCACCTCGCAGTCGTAGACGGCGGCGAAGGCCGCCGCGCAGCCGTGGTTGACGCCGAGGAGCGCGTCATGGCCCGGGTCGCGCCGCAACTCCTTGATGTCGACGCCCGCGTTGAAGCCGCGTCCCTCGGCGGCGAGCACGACACAGCGGGTCTCCGGATCCTGCCCGGTGGCGCGGACGGCGTCGGCGAGGTCGTACCAGCCGCGCACGGGAAGGGCGTTGACGGGTGGGAAGTCGACGGTGACGACGGCGATGCCCGGTTCCGGGCGAGAGGTGGAGACACCCATGAGCGGATCAGCTACCTTTCCACCAAACGTTTGTTAGGTAACTCTGGGAGGAAGGTAGCAGCCGATGGAGCTGGAGGGGAGGGTCGCCGTCGTCACCGGCGGCACCCGGGGCGTCGGCGCCGGAATCGCCCGGGCCTTCCTGCGAGCCGGTGCCGAGGTCGTCGTCTGCGCCCGCCGCCCCCCGGACGCCCCGATCGCCGCCTCCGGCCGCGAGGCCGCGTACCACCCCGTCGACCTGCGGCGGCCGGACGAGGTGGCCGCTCTGTTCGCCCGCGTCGCCGAGCGGTACGGGCGGCTCGACACCCTCGTCAACAACGCGGGCGGCACCCCGTACCGCCTCCTCGGCGAACGGAGCGACGCCGAACACGGCGAAGCAGGGCGCGGCGACACAGGACGCGGCCAGGTCGAACGACACGCCCGAGTCGTCGAGTTGAACCTGATCGTCCCGCTCGCCGCCTCCCTCACCGCGTATCCTCTGCTGCGTGCCACCCGAGGCTCCGTCGTCATGATCGGCAGCGTCAGCGGCACCCGTCCCTCGCCCGGCACCGCCGCCTACGGTGCCGCGAAGGCCGGTCTGGAGCACCTGGCCCGCTCGATGGCCGTCGAATGGGCCCCCGAAGTCCGCGTGAACACCCTCGTCCTGGGCATGGTCCGTACCGAACTGTCCCACCTGCACTACGGCGACGCCGACGGCCTCACGGCCATCGGGCGCACCATCCCGCTCGGCCGGCTCGCCGAACCGTCCGACGCCGGCGAGGCCGCTGTCTTCCTCGCCTCCGACCGGGCGGCCTACGTCTCCGGCGCCTCGCTGCTGCTGCACGGAGGCGGTGAACGACCCGCCTTCCTGGCCGCGGCGACCGTCAACACCCGAACGGACAAGGAGAACTGACCATGGGTCTGTGCGACGAACGCGTGGTGATCGTGACCGGTGCCGGCCGCGGCCTCGGCCGCGCCCACGCCCTGGCCTTCGCCGCCGAGGGCGCGAAGGTCGTCGTCAACGACCTGGACGTCGGCCTCGACGGCCGGGGCTCGGGCGGCGAGGCGGCGGCCGCCGTGGTCGCCGAGATCCGGGCGGCGGGCGGCGAGGCCGTCGCGCACGGCGGCGACATCGCGAGCGAGCAGGGCGCGTCGTCCCTGGTGCGGATCGCGCTGGAGACGTACGGGCGGCTCGACACCCTCGTCAACAACGCCGGCTTCCTGCGGGACCGGATGCTCGTCAATCTCACCGAGACCGACTTCGACGCGGTGCTGCGCGTCCATGTGAAGGGCCACTTCCTGCCCCTGCGGCACGCGGCCGCGTACTGGCGCACCGAAGCCAAGGAGGGCCGGCCCGTCGCGGGCCGGGTCGTCAACACCACATCCGGGGCGGGCCTGTTGGGGAGTGTCGGGCAGGCCAACTATGCCGCCGCCAAGGCCGGGATCGTCGGTCTGACCCTGGTCGCGGCGGCCGAGCTGGCCGGGTACGGGGTCCAGGTCAACGCCATCGCCCCGGCCGCCCGCACCCGGATGACCGAGCGGACCTTCGGGGACCTCGCCGCGCCGCCCGAGGACGTCTCGCCGCTGGTCGTCTGGCTCGGCTCGGCCGCGTCGGCCGGGGTCACCGGCCGGATCTTCGAGGCCGAGGGCGGGCGGCTGACCGTCATGGAGGGCTGGCACTCCGGCCCCACCGCCGACAAGGGGTCCCGCTGGACCCCCGCCGAAGTGGGCGAGGCCGCCCTGAAGCTCCTGGCCTCCGCCACCCCGCCGGGCCCCGTGTACGGAGCCTGACACGGGCCGGGCGGGGGTGGCCGAGGACGGCCGGGGAACGGACGCGGCGGGGCCCGCGGAGAACTGATGTCTCCGCGGGCCCCGTTCGGGTGTCCCCGTGCGCGCGATCGCCCTCCACCTGTCCGTGCGAGGCGCGGACGCGCGGGGGATCAGAGCTGCGAGACGAAGTACGGCTCGACGGTCATGTAGCCGTTGTTGCTGGCGCCGTTGAGGGTGCCCTTGCTCGTCTTGGCCAGGGTGTACCAGCTGTCGACGTAGTCCGGGTCGTCGGTCCACCAGGAGTCCGGGATGGCGTCCAGGATCGCGTTCACCAGCGGGATGTAGGCACCCTGGTCGGTGATGGTGAGCAGGACGGTCGCGATCGCCTTGGCGAGGTCGCGGTAGTTGGTGCTGCCGTCCTCCTCCATCATCACGACGTCGGCCAGGTTGTACTTGTAGTTCGACCAGTTGACCAGGAGCTGGTTCGGGTAGTAGACGACGCCGTCGTCCTTGATGTACGGCATGGTCACCGGGTCGACCCGGACCTTGCCGTCCTGGCCGAAGCCGCTGACGAGGCTGTAGATCTCGGCGCCGCCCTTGATCCAGGGCTCCTTGTCGTCCTTGAGGTGGACGGCCGTGATCTTCGTGCTCCAGTACCCGGCCGCCGCGGCCCCGGCCACGCCGGCCGTCTTCGACTGCGGGGCGGCGGTCGTGGTGTTCACGGCCCCGGGTCCGGCGGAGGGAACGCCCGCCTTGTTGAACTCCTCGCGCATGACGTCCAGACCGGCCGCCAGCGCCTTCTCGCCGTCGACGTCGACGACGTACACGGGCCGCGCGGGCGCCTTGGCGGCGTCCAGCCGGTGCGCGACGCCCCGGCTGTCGTAGGCGGTGACGGTGGTGAGGCCGTCGTCGGAGACGGCGGCGGCCACCCACGGCTCCTCGCCGGCGAGCAGCGCGGAACGCATCGACTCGTCGCCGAGACGCAGCTCCAGCAGCGAACCCGTCTTCGCGTCCAGGCCCTTGGCGTGGACGATGTCCTGGTCGGCGGCGGCGAGTTGGGTCTTCAGGGCCCCGGTCGCCTTCGCGGCGAGGGGAACCCCGGCCGACTTCAGCGCGGCCGTGCGCAGGCTCTTGTTCCAGGCCGCGTCGCCGAGCGAACGCGCGACGGCCTTCGCCGCCCGGTCCTGGGCCGAGGTGACGGCGGCCCGGGTGGCGGTACGGGAGTGGGCCGCGGCGGCCGCCACCCGGTCGTGGGACGGGGCCGGGGCCGGGGCGGGAGCCGCGGTGGCGGCGGAGGCCACGGACAGGGTCTGGGCCGCGCAGAGCGCGACCAGGGTCGCCGCGGTCGCGGCGAGGGTGCGGGGGCGTCGGGTGGGACGAGATCTCACGGCTCGATCCTCCAGGGTGGGAGCGGTCGGGGGCGTGCGGGTGGGGGGTGCGGGTGCGCGCGTGTGCGTGGGGTGGCGTCCGCCGGTCGGCGGGGTGGTGCGAGGGGTGTCGAAGCAGACCCGGAAGGGGGGTGGAATCCCGGGTCTCGTAGGCGATCTATGCGGGTAGATTTTCTCCGCGAAGCTCATGATGGCGTGTACATGTCATGTCCACAAGGTCTGTCGGACACGAGCCCGCCGACTTGTCACCGGCCGCCGGAAACAACACGGTTCGAGCCGGAGGCGACGGCGGTTCGAGGGAGTTCGAGGGGGCTTGAGGGGGGTGGCAGCCGGCGGAGGCTCACCGGCCGCGCGGCACGGTCCACTCCAGACGGGTCCGGACCCGCGGGTCCACGAGGTGTTCGAGGGCCGCCAGCGCCGTCTCGCGAGCCGGCCCCTCGGCGTCACCGTCGGCGAGGATCGCCGCCAACACCTCGACCGCACGCGGATCCTGACGAATCGCCAGCCCGCGCGCCGCCTCGGCCGCCGTCTCCGGATCCGGGTCGGCGAGCCGCGCCGCGAGCGCGTCCCGCACCACGGCCGTGTCGTCGGGGAGTTCGGCGAGTGCGAGCGTCGCCCAGTCCCGTACCCGCGCCACCGGATCGCGGGCGAGCCGCACCAGCACCCCGGTCGCCACCGTGTCCCCGGCGGGCACCAACCCCGCGAGCGCCGCGCCCACCTGCTGCCGCACCTGCGGATCGGGATGCCCGGCCAGCTCCAGCAGCTCCGGAACGGCCGCCGGATCCGCCAGCCGCCCGAGCGCCACCACCGCGGACAGCGCGGGCTCCCGCGCCCCGAGGGCCCGCGGATCCGCCGACCGGTACGCCCGCGCGCACCCCGCCGCCAGCGCGCGCAGCACCTCCACCGCACCCCCGGCACCCTCCGGCCCCGCGGAGAGCTCACCCAGCACCCGGGCCCCGAACGCCCGGCGCAGCGGATCCGGATCCGCGCACCAGGCACCGGCGGCGGCCAGCGCGGCCGGCGCCCCGGCCCGCTCCACGAGCGCGGTCGCGGCCGTGGTCCAGTCCTCCTGCTCCGGATCACCGCACCGCAGCGCCCGCCCGGCCAGCTCCTCCGGCACCGCCGGCAGACCCAGCGCGCCCTCCAGCAGCGTGGCGATCGCCGCGTGCCCCGTCTGCCGCTCGTCGCCGCTGCCCGGCGCCCCGTCCTCCCGCAACAGCTCGACGACCACCGTGATCCCGCCGTCCTCGGGCACCCGCCGCACGACCGCCTCGTAGGTGTCCCCGGCGCCCCCGCCCCGGCCCTGAACGAGCCCGCGCCGCAGCTCCGCCGCCATGTCGGCGCCGATCCACCGCCGCGCCTCGGCCAGCGCCCGGGCCGCCGCCTCCCGGTCCCGGCCCGCGCCGTGTTCGAGCAGCGTCCGCACCAGGGACGACGAGCCGCGCCGGGCGGCGGCCGTCAACGGGTCGAGCCCGTCCGGACCCGGCCGACCGGGGTCGGCGCCGGCCGCCAGCAGCTCCCGCGCCACCTCCGTGTGCCCGAGCCGAGCCGCCCAGGCCAGGGCCGTGTACCCGAACTCCTCCTCCTGGTCGGGCGCCGCGCCCGCCGCCAGCAGCGCCCGGACGACCTCGGTGTGCCCGCCGCACGCCGCCCCGCACAACGGCAGATCGACGGAGCCCTCGCCGCTCGCACGCCCCGGATCGGCCCCGGCGGCCAGCAACAGCCGCACGGCGCCGGGCCGGTTGTGGACGGCCGCCTCGTACAACGGCGTCTCGCCCCCGTCGGACCTGCCCTCGGGATCGGCACCCGCCCGCAGGGCCCGGACGACCGCATCGTCCCCGGCGGTCAATGCGTCGAACAGCGTATTCATGCGCCGATTCTGGCTCACGCCGGAGCGGCGCCGTACTCGGGATGCGGCCCGGGAAATCCCTCGGCCCGGCGGGTTCACCGACCCGCGAGGGCGGTCAGGTGGCCGGTCGGGCGGCCGGTCGGGCGGCTGGGCCGGTCCTGGGGTGCGGGAGGCGGTCTCCTGCGGGGCTGCCCCGCCCGGGCAGGTGAGTCCCGTACGACTGTGTGACCGTACGACGAGCCCGGCGCCTCGCCCCGATCAGCGGCCTCCACACCCGTTACGGACACGGCTCAGAGCGCGCACTCCAGGGCCGTACGGCACACCCCGCACCGGACCCTGACGCCGCGTCCGCCATGTCCACCACCGTGCCCGCCGCCATGGCCGGTGCCGTGACCGGTGCCGTGCCCGGCGTCCGCGCCGCCGTCCGGGACCCGCAGCCGCTGCGCGCAGACGGGACAGGGGAAGACCCGGTCCCCGGCGGCCCGGGCGCGGCGCCGGGCGGCCCACCCCGCGCCCGCCAGCGGTGCCCGCCGCCAGTCGCGCGCCGCCTCGGCCCGGCCCCGTACCCACGCGTCGTACGCCACCGCGCTGGTGAACCAGGGGGAAGGGTCCTCGCCGAACACCCCGGCGCGTTTGGCGAGGACGTAGCCGAACTCCTCCGGCGTCAGATAGCCGAGCTTCTGGCTGGACATGCCGTCCTGCCGGAACGCGTCGAGCAGCAGCCAGCCCGCGCCGAGGTAGGTGGTGACGACGTCGGTGAGGATCTCGTTCTCGGCGGTCGTCGGGAACGAGAGCCCGAGCCGGTGCAGCAGCACATGGGTCATCTCGTGGGCGAGCGCGGCGCCGATGTCGGTGCGATGGGTGCGGAAGCGTTCGTTCAGTTCGACGGCGTACGTGGGGCCCGCGGCCGGGTCGACGCTCGCCGCGTGTTCCATCGCATGGAAGGTCACCAGGGTGGGGGCGTCCGGGAGTCGCAGATGTTGTACGAGCGTGCGGGCGGCGCGGGCGGCGCCGGTGTGCGGATCCTCGGCCGTGCCGACCGCCACCTCCGAGGCCGGGACGCTCGACTCGTAACGGCGCACACCGTCGGGGGAGAGGCGCCGGTAGAGGGCCGTGATCGACGATCGGACCGTGTCGAGATGCGGGAACCCGTGCTCGACGCGGGAGACTGCTTCGCTGTGCGGCACGTTCGGCATGCCGGACCACCCCCTGCCGTCCAGGGTACGGCCGGTGGCCCGGCGTTCCTCGGCCCTTGTCACCCGATCGCCCCGTCGTTTCTCCCGAGTCCCCCTCCCTTCCTCCCGCCGCCCGGGCCGCTCCCGTCTCCTCCTGTCCCCTCCCGCATCCTCTCGCCTCCTCCCGTCTTCCCTGCCTCTCCCGCCCCCTCTGTCTCCCCCCACCTCGTCCCGTTCCCCGGCCTCTCCGGACCCTCCGATATCTCCTGTTCCTCCAGCCTCAGGATGATCTCTCCCGGACTTCGCCGATCTGGCCGAAAAGGCCACCTTGTGGCTCCTGTCGGGCACTGTCCATAATCCGGGACACGCCTTGACGGGCTCATGTCATCAAGGGCAACCCCCCCCACGAAAGAAGGCAGTCGCATGCAGCAGAAGAAGAACAGACTGGTCCGCGCCCTCCAGAGGCTCGCCGCGACCGGAGCCGTCGTTCTCGCCGCCGTCAGCCTCCAGCCCACCACGGCCACCGCCGCGCCCAACCCCGTCGTCGGCGGCACCCGCGCCGCCCAGGGCGAGTTCCCCTGGATGGTCAGGCTCTCCATGGGCTGCGGAGGCTCCCTGATCAGCCCCCAGGTCGTCCTCACCGCGGCGCACTGCGTCAGCGCGACCGGCAACAACACCAGCATCACCGCCACCGCCGGCGTCGTCGACCTCCAGTCCAGCAGCGCCATCAACGTCCGCTCCACCAAGGTCTACCGCGCCCCCGGCTACAACGGCATGGGCAAGGACTGGGCCCTCATCAAGCTCGCCTCGCCCATCAGCGGCCTGGCCAACCTGAAGCTCGCCGAGACCACCGCCTACAACAACGGCACCTTCACCATCGCCGGCTGGGGCGCCGCCAGCGAGGGCGGCGCGCAGCAGCGCTACCTGCTCAAGGCGACCGTCCCGTTCGTCTCCGACGCCGACTGCCAGACGGCGTACGGCAGCGACCTCGTGCCCAGCGACGAGATCTGCGCCGGCTACCCGCAGGGCGGCACCGACACCTGCCAGGGCGACTCCGGCGGCCCGATGTTCCGCAAGGACGACACCGGCGCCTGGATCCAGGTCGGCATCGTGAGCTGGGGCCAGGGCTGCGCCCGGCCCAACTACCCCGGCGTCTACAGCGAGGTGTCCACCTTCGCCGCCGCCATCAAGGCGGCCGCGGCCACCCTGTAGCGACGAGCCGCGACACGACACGACGCGCGACACGGCACGACGCCGCCCGCCCGCCCGCACGCGAGGGCGGGCGGGCCCAGCCACCTCAGAGATCAGGCGCAGCGACGCTTACAGACCGCGCTCAACCACACTTCCGA
>NZ_JBEYZX010000010.1:0-187808 GCF_040646255.1 Streptomyces sp. NPDC046203
TCGCGGCCACGACCGGCGGGCCGAGCGTCTCGGCGAGCGAGGCGATGCCGAGGACCGTCATCAGCGCCTGCCGGCGCCGGGTCGGTTCGGCCTCCTCCTCGCCGGTGATCGCCGAAAGGCTCGCGTCGACCACCTCCGCGTCCGGGGCCGACAGCTGGGGCTGCCGATCATCAACCGCTCGACGCGGACCTGGAGTTCGGACACAGACCGGGATCTGCTCCCAGCCGGCGAGGACGTCGAGCTTGGTCAGGAACAAGCACAGCGGGTGGTTCCAGATGTTCCGCCATCAAGGCGCGACACCCAGCAAGTTGAGGCATCATTCCGGCCCACTCGTGCACGAGTGGAACGGCCGCCGGGTCAAGGAGACGGTACGGATCCCGGACGGCCCTCAGCTGATCGTCTTCGACGAGAGCCGCCACCAGTGGGAACTCGCCCTCGAACCGCTTCCCGTCTCCGCTCCGCCCCGGGCCCGCTGGTGACTCAGCCGCGCTCCGCCACGGCCGCCGCCGCGCGGGCGTAGTCCCGCACGACGGGGCGCCGGTCGCCGGCGCGCCAGGCGAGGGCGAAGCGGGAGGGGGAGACCCCGTCGACGGGGCGGGTGACCACGCCGTCCCGGGCCAGCAGGGGCGCGTTGCCGGCGGCGACGAGGCAGATGCCGAGGCCGTCGACCAGGGCCTCGTACGTCTCGTCGGTGGAGCCGATCTCGGCGCCGATTCGGGGCGGCCGACCGCCGCGTTCAGGCAAAGCCAGCCAGTCGTCGCGTAGTTGGGGGATGGTGGCGGGCAGGGCCAGGAACGGCTCGTCGAGGAGGTCGGCGAAGGGGATCCGTTCGCGGGCGGCCAGCGGGTGGTGGGCGGGCAGCGCGACCAGACGTGGTTCGGTGGCGACGACCACCCAGTCGTAGCGCTCGGCACCGGCCAGCGGCAGCCAGACGAATGCCAGGTCGCTGGAGCCGTCGTCGAGCCCGGCGCTCGCGTCGTCCCAGCCGACCTGGCGCAGCCGGAGCCGCACCTCCGGACGGCCCTCGGTGAAGCGGGAGCGGATCGCGGGCAGCAGACCGCCCCGGCCGGGGCTGGTCGACATGCCGATGACGAGGGTGGCCGCATGGGCGGTCCGCGCGGCCCGTACGGCGTCCTCCGCGCCCGCCCAGGCGGCCAGTACGGCGCGGGCGTGCGGCAGCAGGGCCTCGCCCACCCCGGTGAGCCGGACGCCGGTCCGGTCGCGGTCGAACAGCGGGGCGCCCAGCTGCCGTTCGAGGGCGCGTATCTGCTTGCTGAGCGCGGGCTGCGACACGTACAGCCGCTCGGCGGCCCGGGTGAAGTGGAGCTCTTCGGCGACGGCGAGGAAGGAGCGGAGTTCGCGTCCGTGGACATCCATGCCCATCGGTTATCACGGCAGGTCTTGGACGATCAACACACCTTCGCCGCAGTCTTGTTGCACGGAACGACGGGATGCCAAGGGGCACCGCGGGACACCACGATCTCCCCCACGAGCCCCCTGACGAGAGGACACCGCCATGAACAAGGTCTGGCTGATCACCGGCGCCAACAGCGGCTTCGGGCGCGCCTTCACCGAGGCGGCCATCGCGGCCGGGGACGTCGTGGTCGCCACCGCCCGGCGAGTCGCCGCCCTGGACGACCTGGTGGCCGCCCACCCCGACCAGGTGCAGGCCGTCACCCTCGACGTCACCGACCACCCGGCCGTCGAGCGGGTGGTGCGCGAGGTCGCCGAGCGGCACGGTCGAATCGATGTCCTGGTCAACAACGCGGGCCGCACACACGTCGGTTCGGTCGAGGAGACCGGGGACGCCGAGCTGCGCTCGCTCTTCGACCTCCATGTCTTCGGGCCTGCGGCCCTCGCCCGGGCCGTCCTGCCGTACATGCGCGCCCGCAGGTCCGGCGCGATCGTCCAGCTCAGCAGCGTGGGCGGGCAGATGTCGATGGCGGGCTTCGGCGCGTACTCGGCGACGAAGTTCGCCCTGGAGGGCATGTCGGAGGCGCTGGCCGCCGAGGTGAACCCGCTCGGGATCCGCGTCCTGATCGTCGAGCCCGGCGCCTTCCGCACCGGCCTGTTCGGCAACCACAGCCTCAGCGCGGACGGCATCGCCGACTACGCCGACACCGCCGGCGCCACCCGCGCCTTCGTCGAGACCGGCGGCGGCGCCCAGCCGGGCGATCCGGCCAAGGCCGCGGCGGCGGTCCTGGCCGCCCTCGACGCCGACGAGCCGCCGCTGCGGCTCGCGCTCGGCGACGACTCCATCGACGCCATCCGGCTGCACCTGGACCAGGTGCGGGACGACCTCGCCGCCTGGGAGAAGACCGGCCGGGACACCCGACTGGACGGCTGAGCGGCGGGGCGGGGAGGGGCGGGGCGGTGGGGCGGTGCGGGGCGGCCGAGCGCTGCCGCACCGCCCCGTACCCGATCAGCCGCCGAGCAGGCCCAGGGCGCGGCGGCTGGTGGGCTCCGCCACTCCCCTCAGCGGATCGCGGCTCAGCACCTCCAGGACGCCGTCCCCATTCGTAGCGATGAGGCGCCCGTGAAGGACGTCGCCCTTCCACTCGAACCTGGCCGGCCGCCTCGTTTCACCCGTCAGCCTCATGCCTGAGCCGTATCGCCGTCGGGTGTGAGTCCTGCCTGGCTGTCGCGCTGGGTGGGTCTGTAGCCGGTCGATAGGCACGGAGCTGCGCGCGTCCGGCTCAGCCAAACGTTCAAGCCAACATATGCCTCAGAAGCAGACAGCAGGTTCGGCTTGAATGGGACCCTTTACGGGGGTACAAATTCCGCTCTTTCGAACACGTGGGGGGGCTTATGGCTCGAAAGGTGCCACCCTCAAGGTTTGGTTCCCCGGCCTCGCATGCCTGGTGTACGTTGCGATCACTGCTCCGAATGAGGTCAACACCTCTACGAGGGGGGGAAATGAATTCCATCGCAGCCCGAATAATGGGCACCAAGGCCGCCAAGGGTGTCGCTGTCGCGGCCCTGTCGGCGGCTGCCATCGGTCTTGCCACTCCGGCGTCGAGTGCATACAACGAGTCCACGTGGTACGGCGGTTGCCGGGGCTACTGGTACACGACGGCCGGTCAGGGCTACTGCTACAACGCGCAGAGCCCGAGCGCGTCCCCCGAGACGTTCCTGATCACCTACGACTGCAACTACGAGCTGGACAAGCAGCGATTCAAGCACGTGAAGAACGGGTTCGTGGGGACGTTCGACTCCTATGAGTGCACGTTCAAGATCAACAGCACTCACGTCAAATCGTAGCCGAGGAACGCTACGGTGGGTCCGCCACCCAAGCGGACCCACCGTTCATTTCGGAGAGAAACCATCTATGGCGTCTATTCCTGTTGCCCGATTGACGGCCCTCACGCAGGGATATGGCGGTCGACGCATCATCGAGGATCTCAACCTGTCCATCCAGCCTGGTGTCACAGGTCTGTTGGGTCCTAACGGTGCGGGCAAAACCACGCTGTTCCGTACCCTCGCCACGATCGCTCCGCCGCGAAGCGGGGAACTGGAACTGTTCGGAAAGCCTGTCGCAAGCGAACGGGATGCCCGGCGAGTCCGTCGCCGGATCGGCTACCTTCCCCAGGACTTCGGCTACTACCCGGCATTCTCCATTACCGACTTCGTTCGTTACTGCGCCTGGCTGCGTGAGGTTCCCTCCAAGGAGGCCGGGCCGGCGACCGAGAAGGCGCTGGCAGCGGTCGGGTTGACCGACCGGGCCGGCGACCGCATGAAGTCCTTGTCCGGCGGCATGCTCCGACGGGCCGGCATCGCGGCGGCCATCGTCGGCTCGCCTTCCCTGCTTCTGCTTGACGAGCCCACCGTTGGACTCGACCCGGCGCAACGCCTCGACTTCCGCGACCTCATCCGCTCCCTCGCTCGCTCAGGGACAGCCGTCGTGCTCAGCACCCACCTGGTAGAGGACGTGGGCGCTGCCTGTGACACCGTCCTCGTACTGAGCCAGGGGCAGGTGGTCCACAGCGGTAAGCCACAACAACTGGCGGAACTGTCCACACCCGAGGCCCCGGGGGACAGCCCGCTGGAACGCGGCTACATGACTGTTCTGGGCAGCCGCCGGCCGACCGAGGAAACGGCATGCTGAAGACCTACCGCATCGAGCTGCGACGTTCCCCCCTGCTCACCGCCTTCCCCGTGATGATCGCCGTGGACCTGGCGGTGCTCTTCGGGCGCTCCCAGTACTGGATAGGCGTCTGGCCCGAGGCGAGCGTGGCGGCGCAGATCGTCACGCTCTTCCTGGGGCCGGTGCTCGCCGGAGTCTCCGCGTGGCAGGCCGGACGCTCCTCACGGTCGGGGATGCCCGAGTTCCTGCTCGCGGCCGCCCGGCCCGGCTGGCGGATCGAGGCCGAGAGACTGGCCGCCACCCTCACACTCGGATTCCTCGCGTACGGGATCGGGTGCCTCACCGCGGCAGCCGTCTCGTTCAAGGATGCGGGACCTGGCTTCCTATGGCCTTCGTACCTCCTGCTGGGCGCCGCGACTCTCACCATCTTCGCGTCGGTCGGGCACCTGGCCGGTCGCTGGTGGCCCTCGCCTGGATTCACGCCCGTCGTCTGCGCGTTGGGCTGCTTCATCAGCATGCTCGGCCTGCCGTTCAAGTTCAACGTCCTGGCCGGGCCCCCGGACACTCACGTGAGCCTGCCGCCGCTCGTCGTTCGCCTGCTCCTGGCCCTTGCCCTCGCCACGCTCGCCGTGACGGCACCACCGCGAACGAGCAAGGCCGACCGTGAGATGCCCCGCCGGGAGCTGCCACGACACACCCGCGTCGTTGCCATCGGCTCGGTGCTCTGCTCCTTGTTCGCACTGGCCGCGGCCCTTTTCGCCGGCGAACTGCGCGTGGAGCGGCCGGCTTCGGCGACCGAACCGCTGTGTGACCGCGCCGACGAGAGTGCCCCGCAGGTCTGCGTATGGCCCGAGCACCGGAAGTACCTGCCATTGCTGACCGAGATGGCTCAGCGCCTCGACCGGCCCGGTCAGCCGTGGGTCAAGACGCCGAGCGAGTTCTACGAGGTCGGACTGCGGCGAGGTCAATGGGGAGATCGAGGATTCGACATAGCTGAGGGGCATGTTCGCACCGCGGCGATCGCTATGGCCGACCAGGTGTTCACCACGTCACTCGGCCGCTGCGTTCCCCCGCTCAAGGAACGCCGAGCGTGGCAGGCAATCGACAACATTCACCTTTGGCTGGAGTATCAGGCTGTGGGGCAGGATCCGGCAGCCGCAGACGAAGGGCTGCACCTCACCGGTGTCACGACCGCCCAGCGTGAGGCCACCGAAGCGACCCGGAAGACATCGGCCGAGCAGGAGAAATGGATCGCGCAGGAGCGCGGTCGGCTCGGCGAGAACCGCTGGTGTAAGCCTGATGACTGGCACTGACCTGCTCCGCTACGCGAGAGTCCACCGGGCCGGAACCATTCTCGCCGGAGTCACGGTCGTCGCCCTCCTCTCGGCGTTCTTCGGTGGCACCCGCATCGCGCTCCCGTCCATCGGCAGCGCGAGCCTCTCCACGGCCGTGCCCTACCGGCAAGAGCTTCCGCTCCTGTCGGCCGTCTTCCTCACGGCAGCATTCGGCGGAGCGATGTCGGCCCACGAGGAGACCGGCGCGCGCACCATGCATCGTCTCCACAGCGCGTACTGCGTCGCTCTGACTCTGACGACCTGCGCTCTCTCCTTCGGCACCGAGGCTCTCGCCGTCGGACCGGAGCACGGGGTCGTCTTCGTTCGCTCCGTGCTGATCTGGCTCGGCCTCGCTCTGCTGTCGATCAGGCTCCTCGGACAGCAACTCGGATGGGCCCTCCCCACGGCCTCGGCCTTCCTTCTGATCTGGTACCCCCTCAACTGGTGGGACTGGACGGTCAATCCGGCCACCGACCTCCTCAGTTGGGTTCTTGCCGCGACCGCGCTCGCCGTGGGAGTCGTCGCGACCGCTGCGACTCCCTGGCGAAGGCGGGTTCTCCTCCTCAGGAGGAGATGAGCAGACGGTCGGCGCCGCACCGGATGGTGTGGCTCGTGACAGCGTGGGATTGGGCTCGCGCTCGGCGACGACTCCATCGACGCCATCCGGCTGCACCTGGACCAGGTGCGGGACGACCTCGCCGCCGGGGAGAAGACCGGCCGGGACACCCGGCTGGACGGCTGAGCAGCGGGGCGGGGCGGGGAGCGGCGGTGCGGGGCGGTGGGGCGGTGGGGCGGCCGAGCGCTGCCGCACCGCCCCGTACCCGATCAGCCGCCGAGCAGGCCCAGGACGCTGCGGATCGCGGCCACGACCGGCGGGCCGAGCGTCTCGGCGAGCGAGGCGATGCCGAGGACCGTCATCAGCGCCTGCCGGCGCCGGGTCGGTTCGGCCTCCGCCTCGCCGGTGATCACCGGAAGGCTCGCGTCGACCACCTCCGCGTCCTGGGCCGACAGCTGGGGCCGGAGTTCGGCCAGGAGACGGACAAGTTCGCCCACCGCTCGCGCCAACTCCGGGTTTTCACCGGCCGCATTGACGTTCTGCGACTGGACGACCATGCCGGTGTTGCCCGAACCCCCGTGCATGTTCACGGTGTTGCCGTAGAAGAAGTTGTTGCCGCTGCCTTCGCTCACGCCGCCATCCCCACGTTGCCCGAACCGCCGTACATGTTGACCGTATCGCCGAAGTAGTAGTTGCTGGGGCTACCGATCATCAACCGCTCTACGCGGACCTGGAGTTCGGACTCGGGGTGCTCGATCGCGTGGGCGATCGAGCCGACGAGACGATCGAGAGTGGCCGGATCCGGTGCGGTGACCAGGGCCGTAGACTGGCCGTTCGACTCGACCGCGAGAACATAACGGACGGGAGCGGTCGCCACCTTGAGCATGTCGGCGAAGAACCAGAGAGTCGCCGCGCTCGCGGCCAGCCAGACGAAGGTGATCATCCCGCTGGAATCCGACTCCCTCCCGAGGGTGGAGAGCCCGGCGATGATCGTGAGCGCGGTCGCGGCGGCGAAGGTGAGACCCGTGTACATCACGAAGCGCCGCACGGCCCTGCCTCTGCGCGGGCGCAGCATGAACGTGTAGACGCGGGCGATGTTGTGCAAGGGGTACGCCGCTCCGGCGACCCACAGCAGCCGCTTGCTGATGATCAGGTCCACCCCGAGAGCGGGTGGCGCGTGCGCGGGCGGAGGCGGCGCCGGGGGCGCCGAGGGTGCGGGCGGTGGCGGTGCACTCGCCGGCGGCGTGCTCGGTGGTGGCGGCGGTAACGACGAGGGCGGAGTGTGCGGCTGGTCGGGTGTGGTCATCATGTCCCCCTGAGGCCACGTGGACGGGAAGCCGAGACAAGCGAAGTCTCCGCCCGCGCGCAACGCGCGAACAAGCCGTTTTCCCACCGCCCCCACGCGCACGGAAGGGGCCCGCGTCCCGGCCGAAGCCGGGGCGCGGGCCCCTTCTCTCATCCGTGCGCGGAACGCGGATCCCTCGCCGGAACCCGCCCGCCGCGGAACGCGGATCCCTTACAGGAACGAGTTGATCTCGATCGTCTCGTCACGGCCCGGGCCCACACCGATCGCGGAGATCGGGGCGCCGGACATCTCCTCCAGAGCCTTCACGTACGCCTGGGCGTTCTTCGGCAGCTCGCCGAAGGTCTTGGCCTTGGTGATGTCCTCGGACCAGCCCGGCAGCATCTCGTAGATCGGCTTCGCGTGGTGGAAGTCGGTCTGGGAGTACGGGAGTTCCTCGACGCGCTTGCCGTCGATCTCGTACGCGACACAGACCGGGATCTGCTCCCAGCCGGTGAGGACGTCGAGCTTGGTCAGGAAGAAGTCGGTCAGACCGTTCACGCGGGTCGCGTAGCGGGCGATGACCGCGTCGAACCAGCCGCAGCGACGGTCACGGCCGGTGGTCACACCGCGCTCGCCACCGATACGGCGCAGCGCCTCGCCGTCCTCGTCGAACAGCTCGGTCGGGAACGGACCGGCGCCGACACGGGTCGTGTACGCCTTGAGGATGCCGATGACCCGGCTGATCTTCGTCGGACCCACGCCCGCCCCCGTGCAGGCACCGCCGGCGGTCGGGTTCGAGGAGGTGACGAAGGGGTACGTGCCGTGGTCGACGTCGAGCAGGGTGCCCTGGCCGCCCTCGAACAGGACGACCTTGTCCTCGTCCAGCGCGTTGTTGAGGATCAGAGTGGTGTCGGCCACGAAGGGCTTGATCTGCTCCGCGTACTGGAGCATCTCCTCGACGATCTGACCGGCCTCGATCGCGCGGCGGTTGTAGAGCTTGGCGAGCAGCTGGTTCTTGCCCTCCAGCGCCGCCTCGACCTTCTGCTCCAGGATCGACTCGTCGTACAGGTCCTGGACCCGGATGCCGACGCGGTTGATCTTGTCGGCGTAGGTCGGGCCGATGCCGCGACCGGTGGTGCCGATCTTGCGCTTGCCGAGGAACCGTTCCGTCACCTTGTCGAGCGTGACGTTGTACGGCGTGATCAGGTGGGCGTTTCCACTGATCAGGAGCTTGGAGGTGTCGACGCCGCGCTCGTTCAGTCCGCTCAGCTCGGAGAGCAGGACCGCCGGGTCGACGACGACGCCGTTTCCGATGACCGGGGTACATCCCGGGGAGAGGATTCCGGACGGGAGAAGGTGCAGCGCGTACTTCTGGTCGCCGACGACGACCGTGTGGCCGGCGTTGTTGCCGCCCTGGTAACGCACTACATAGTCAACGGACCCACCGAGCAGGTCGGTGGCCTTTCCCTTGCCCTCGTCACCCCACTGAGCACCGAGCAGCACAAGTGCGGGCACAGGCGTACACCCCTTCCGGGCGGGGCATGTCCAAGGTCAGGGGGCCGAACGCCGCCTCACCGGTGTGCCCCGGAATAGACGAAGCCCCTGGCGCAATAGCGCAAGGGGCTCTTGCACAAAGAGACTACCCGAGGAAGGACCGAGGTGTCGGATCACGACCAGCTACTGGTCCTCGTCGACCCGGTCGCCCGCCGTGTGGACGGCGAGTCCGTACGGATCGCGAAAGACGTGCTGTCAGCGGGTGCGGACACGAAGATCTGCCTGCCACAGGGCCCCCAGGAATTCGCCCGCGCGCTGGCCCGGCGCGGCCACCGGCGCCCCGTCGTCGTCGGCGACGACCGTGCGCTGCTGCGCCTTGTGACGCTGCTCCAGCGCGAGCGGGACGGCCGCGACTCCACCCTGATGGCCGTCGCGCCGATGGACGTGCCGGAGCCGGACACGGCTGTGGCGGTGGTGCCGATCGGGGCGCCGGACGGGCTGGAGACGACCCGGGCGCTCGGGGTCCCGCAGGGCGCGGTGGGCGCGGCGCGGGCGGTGCTCGACGGGGTGGTGCGGCGGCGGGACCTGCTCGTGGACGATGTCGGGGGGATCGTCCTGACGCGGCTCGACGTACCGGCCGCGCGGGCCCTGGTCCCGGCGCAGCCGACGGTCTGGGACACCTGCCGCTCGCTGGTCCGCACCCTGGTGCGGCCCGCCCCGGCGCCGGCGGGCCTGGCGGTGGGGACGCACCGGCTGCGGATCGAGGCGGACGGGGTGCTGCTCTGCGACCTGGACACGCCGCTGGAGGGGCTGAGCGCGACGGACCTGGGCGACGGGACGGCGGCCCTGACGCTGGTCCCGGCCGACGCCCCGGCCGTCCACACCTCCGCCCGGATGCTCACGGTCACCGGCCCGGACTTCCGCTACCGCACCGACGCGCTGGTGGCGGGGCCGGTGCGGCGGCGGACCTGGACGTTGCGGGAGGGGGCCTGGGGGCTGATGGTTCCGGCCCCCTCATAAGCTCCGCCTCAGGGACCGTTTCCGCAGGTCCCATGAGGCCTGGGGGGGCTTGATGACGGAAGGAAACGGTCAGACGCGCGCGGCGACCGCGCTCGATCTGCCGGCGACGAGAGACGCGCTGACCGCGTACCGGGCACGGGCCCGGCTCTGGTCGGGCAGCGGGTTGCTCGCCTTCGTGACCGGGGTGGTGCTGTTCGGTGTCCTCAGCGGCGAAGGGCTGGCCGAGGACATCGCCGGCGGGTGCGTGATGGTCGGCCTGTGCGCGATGGTGCTCGGGCTGTCGGGGATGACGGCGGGGCGGCGGATGCGGCGCGCTCTCGCCGCCGGGCCGTGGACCGCGCATTCCGCCGTCACCATGCCGCGCGGGATGGGGTCGGCGAAGATCGTGCTGAGCGACCCGGCGACCGGGGAGGCGTTCGCCCAGGTCCTATGGGCGGTCGAGCCGCGTTTCCACCTCGCGCAGCCGGACGCGAGCGGCGTGATGTGGTGGTGCGGCGATCCGCTCCGGGGCGGGGTGCTGTCCCAGCCGGGCGGCGGGTCGCTGATCTGGACGGCGCGGATACGCAGCGAGGGGATCCGACGGCGGGCCGTTGCCAGGGCGATGGGCGGGGCGGTGGGCGGGGGGCTGCTCGGCCGTACGGCGGAGGGTCGTACGGCGGAGGGCCGGCCGCAGGGCGGGGCGCTGCCGCAGGGTGGGGCGCTCTCGTACGACGGGTCCGAGGCGAAGGCTCGGCCTTCGGCGTCGCGGCGGCGGGTGGGGGTGTGGCGCTGGGTGATCCTTGTGGGCGCGGTTCTGCTCGGTATCACCCTCTGGTTCGATCAGGCGGCCCAGGACGATCCGCGCATCGACGTCTTCATCACCAGCATGCGGCCTGACCACAGCTGCACGGTCACCTGGGAGGACCCCTTCGACGGGGAGAGCCGGACCGGGCCGTTCCGCTGCTCGGACGACGCGGACCCGGCTTACTCCATAGACGAGCGGGCCTATGTCGTCTCGTACGGGCCGTGGAAGGGCGAGCTGTACCCCGTGCCGGAATCGGGAGACGGGCCGGCCGTCGCCGACCATGTCGTGTTCATGGGAGTCTCCGGGCTGTTCGTGCTGTTCGTCGGGCTGGTGGGCGGCACGGTGGGCTATGTACGGCGGCTCCGGCGGGAGGAGCGGCTTGAGGAGGCGTACCTCGGCACTCCCGCTGTCGGCCCGGCGTACCCGGTGCGCCCGGCGGCTGCTGGAGGCAAGGGCGGGGGCGTGTCCGGGGGCGGGGGCGGATCTGCCGCCGAGGTCACGTACGCCCGGATCGCGGCCCGCGCGTGGACCGGCAAACTGCCGAGCCCGCCGCGCCGCCCGGAGCCGGACATCCGGCAGGGGGTGCCGTGGTGGCGGATCCCGGGTCTGCGGCGCCTCTCCGGGCTGCACGCCCTCCTGATGAGCCTGGCCGCGACGGCCGGCTTCGTGACGATGTGGCGGCTCGGCTTCGGCGAGGTGTGGTTCGGCGGGCTGTTCACGCTGGTCGTAAGCGTCGTCAACGCCACCTGGTTCGTACGGTGCGGCCTCCCGGTCGCCCGTGTCCTCGCCCGCGCCGCGAGCGCGCCCGTTCCCGTACCGAAGCGCTATGTGCTGCTCGGCCACTTGGGCGGCACCGCGCCGGTGCTCGTCGTCTTCTCCGCGCACGGCGGGCCCGACGACCGGCCCGAGGGGCTGCTGCGGCTGCTGCGGCAGAATCTGCCGGACGCGCCGACCGGCACGCTGGAACTGCGGGGCTGGCAGGACGTGGGCGTGGACGGAAGCCCGGCCGTCGTGGCCCGGGCGGGCGACCGGACGCTGTGGCCGCTGGAGCCCTACCTGGAAGCGGGGACGTCCGAGTTCGCCGCGTTCACGGAACAGCTGGCTCTGACGATCGGGGCGGGCTCCTGGACGGCGGAGGGTTCGGGGCCGGCGGAGGGCTCGGGGCCGGGGCTGGCGGCAGCGGCGGGCGCTGGCTCTTCGGCGCCGGTGGATTCGGACGGCTCGGGCGAGCCGGTGGATTCGCCTCGGTAGCCGGAGGTCCGTAGGGAGTCGAAGCCGAAGAGCGGGTCCTATGGGCGGCGTGTCTGGTGGGTTCGGGTGGTGGCCCACCCTCTCTCCGAGTGTGGCCCCCTTCGCCGGGCCCTCAAGGGCGCTCCCTTCGGTCGCGTCGCTGCGCGATGGGCTACGCCCACCCTTGACCGCCCGGCTACGGGAGCCTTTTCACACTCGGAGGGCGGGCCCGGGAAAGGGTCCACGCGACACCGTTGGTTGTTGCTGGCCGTCGTGGGCGGCTGCGGGGTCGGGGGCGGTGGGGTCCGGGTATCGCTCCGGTCGGCCTGATGTCCGTCCGCCGGTGGGGTGGGGCTCGGCTTGTGGCCGGGATGGGTGGGACCGTGTGTCCGCTGGTTCGGGGTGCGCGGTCGTGGAATGGGGCGGCCCGGGCCGTCTCGGCGGCCGGCCGCCGTCGGTTGGTCGGGATTCATGCCCCGCTGGTCACCCTTGGCGGGTGGGGCGGGGGAAACCCCTCTCGCGTGGAGGGAAGGGTCCCTGGAATCGCCTCTGGAGTCACAGGAGTTCACTCCGACCCCATTTTCGGCGGGGATTTCGGCTTACCCATCCGCCGGACGAAGGAACTGCGCACGCGAGCACCCCCGTTCGCCCCGCCGAGGGGCGGAGCGACATCTTCCGCCTGACCGCGCGAGTTAGTGTGCTCGCGAGCGCCCGGGAGGGGTCTCTGAAGTCACAGGAGTTCATAATTGCCCCATTTGGGGATGGAATGTTGGCTTAAGTCGTGCCTTGGTAAAGTGGGTAAAATCCGGGGTCTGGCGATGTGAAGCCGCAGGTCAGCTCCTGTGATCCCCGCGCATGCGGGGGTGGTCCCTTGAAGGTGAGCTGGACGTTCATGACGTCGGAGTGATCCCCGCGCATGCGGGGGTGGTCCCCGGGGCAGCGTCTTTACCACGTGCCGCTCGACGTGATCCCCGCGCATGCGGGGGTGGTCCCTCGTAGGTGTCCAGGGCGTTGGCGATGTCGTCGTGATCCCCGCGCATGCGGGGGTGGTCCTTCGTCGGGTTCCATGCCGAGCTGGCGCATCGTGTGATCCCCGCGCATGCGGGGGTGGTCCCCTCATCCTTCAAAGCCGCATGGACCAACTCGGCGTGATCCCCGCGCACGCGGGGGTGGTCCCCAAGAGTCCGGCGTTTTGGGGAGAGTCCCGAGGTGATCCCCGCGCACGCGGGGGTGATGCCCGTGCGCTCGGCGGTTCTTCAGTGCCACCGGCGGTGACCAGCGGGGCATGAAGCCCAACCCGACGACGGCGGTCATTCGCTGAGCCGTGCCGGGCCGCCCCATCCCACGACCGCGCACCCCGGGCCGGCGGGCACGGTCCCACCGGCCCGGGCCGCGAGCCGAGCCCCACCCCACCGGCGGACGGACAGCAGAACCGCCGGAGCGATACCCGGACCCCCGACCCACCGGCCCGCCGCCCGCCTACGGCGGCCAGCGGACAAGACCGCCCCGCGTGGACCTTTCCCCTGGGCCGCCCTCCGAGAGTGTCTTTCGCGCCTGGAAGCGCCGGGTCAAGGGTGGGCGCAGCCCATCGCGCAGCGACGCGACGAAGGAGCGCCCTTGACGCGGCGCTGGAAGGCACGACTCTCGGAAGGAGGGCGGACACCACGTCACACCCACCCGCACGTCGCGCTCAGACACGTAGGCCCCACCCGCCCCGTGCGGGCTACCCCCGCTCCGCGTCCTTCAGCTCCCGCCAGCGGTCCATGATGCGGGCCATCTCGTCGTGCAGGAAGTCGAAGAACTCGGCCGTCTCCGCGACCCGGTGGCCCGCCGCCGTGTCCGGGCCCAGCGTCTCCGCGCCGTCCCGCAGCATCCGTCCCCACCGGCTGAGCAGCTGGTCCCGGCGGGTGAAGGTCTCGAACCAGACGTGGTTGTGGAGCACGTACCGCTCCCGCCGCGTGCCCGGCACGTGCTCCCGGCCGACCAGGTCGACCTGGCCGAGGTAGCGCACCGCTCCCGACACGGCGGCCGGGCTGATCTGAAGCCGTTCGGCCAGCTCCGCCGAGGTCATCGCGCCGTCCTCGGAGGCGAGCAGCGCCACGAAGACCCGGGACGCCATGCGCTGCATCCCGGCCTGGCTCAGTTCGGACGCGAAGCGTTCCACGAAGCGCCCGGTCTCCTCGGCCCGCTTCCCTGCCTCACGGCCCTCCGAATCCCCCTGGCCTCCCCGGCCTTCCTGGCCCCCCTGGCCTTCACTGCCGTCACGGCCCACGCGGTCGTCTATGCGGTCGGTCATGTCTTCCACTATCTCACCCCCGCTTTTTACGCTTCCTTAACTTCACAAGTTTGTGAAAGAAGCGTAC
Source organism: Streptomyces sp. NPDC046203 (assembly GCF_040646255.1). Lineage (NCBI taxonomy): Bacteria > Bacillati > Actinomycetota > Actinomycetes > Kitasatosporales > Streptomycetaceae > Streptomyces > Streptomyces sp. NPDC046203. The sequence continues at coordinate 14,151 of NZ_JBEYZX010000010.1, forward strand.
GTTCAGAACCATGACGAAGGCAATCAGCGTCGCCGGACTCCACAAGGCGTTCGGCCGCACCAAGGCACTGGACGGCCTCGATCTCCACGTCGAGACCGGCGAGGTCCACGGCTTCCTCGGCCCCAACGGCTCCGGGAAGTCCACCACCATCCGCGTCCTCCTCGGGCTCCTGCGCGCCGACTCCGGCGCCGTGCGCCTCCTCGGCAAGGACCCCTGGAACGACGCCGTCGAGCTGCACCGCCGCCTCGCCTACGTCCCCGGCGACGTCACCCTCTGGCGCAACCTCACCGGCGGCGAGGTCATCGACCTCTACGGGCGGCTGCGCGGCCCGCTCGACCCCGCCCGGCGCGCCCGGCTGATCGAGCGCTTCGAGCTCGACCCCACCAAGAAGGGCCGCACCTACTCCAAGGGCAACCGCCAGAAGGTCGCCCTGGTCGCCGCCTTCGCCGCCGACGTCGACCTCCTCGTCCTCGACGAACCCACCTCCGGCCTCGACCCCCTCATGGAGGAGGTCTTCCAGGAGTGCGTCGACGAGGCGCGCGAGCGCGGCCGGACCGTCCTGCTGTCCAGCCACATCCTCAGCGAGGTCGAGACCCTCTGCGACCGGGTCAACATCATCCGCAAGGGCCGTACCGTCGAGTCCGGTTCGCTGGCCGAGCTGCGCCACCTCACCCGTACCAGCGTCGTCGCCGAACTCGCCGCCCCGCCGAACGGCCTCACCCGCCTCCCCGGCGTCCACGACCTCGACGTCCAGGGCAGCCGCGTACGCCTCCAGGTCGACACCGACAAGCTCGACGCCGTCCTGCGCGCGCTCACCGCGTCCGGCGTCCGCAGCCTCGTCAGCACCCCGCCCACCCTGGAGGAACTCTTCCTCCGCCACTACACCGACGAGACGGGCCAGACGGAGGAGGTGCCCGCATCATGAGCGCGACCAGCGGCACCCTCCCCCGGCGCCGGCCCGACCACCACCCCCGCACAGGCCCCCTCACCGGCACCGGCCCCCTCACCCGCCTCGCCCTGCGCCGCGACCGGCTGATGATCCCGCTCTGGGTCCTGATCACCGGCGGCATGGTGGCCAGCGGCTCCGGCTCCCTCGGCGCCCTGTACGCGACGGCGGCGCAGCGCGCCCAGCTCGCCGCCTCCATGACCGCGAACAGCTCGATGCGTTCGTTCTACGGTCCGGTCCTCGACGACTCCCTCGGCGGTCTCGTCGCCTGGCGGTTCGGCACCTTCGCCGCCGTCCTCGCCGCCGTGGCGAGCCTGCTGATCGTCGTCCGGCACACCCGCGACGAGGAGGAGTCGGGCCGTCAGGAGATGCTCTCGGCCGGCGCGGTCGGCCGCCGCGCCCCGCTGACCGCCGCCCTCCTCGCCGCGCTCACCGCCAACGCCGCCATCGCCCTCCTCGTCACCGCCGGCCTCGCCGGCCAGGGCCTCGCCGGGGCCCTCGCGCTCGGGCTCGCCATCGGCGGCACCGGGATGGTGTTCGCGAGCATGGCCGCGATCGTCGCCCAGCTCACCGAGAGCGCCCGGCTCGCCAAGGGCGCGACGGGCGCCCTGCTCGGGTTCGCGTTCGTGCTGCGCGCGGCGGGCGACGCCGGCTCCGCCTCCGGCGACTCCGCCCTGACCTGGCTCTCCCCCATCGGCTGGGCCCAGCACGTCCGCGCCTTCGCCGGCGAACGCTGGTGGGTACTGCTGCTCATCGCGGCGGCCGTCGTCGTCCAGACGGCGGTGGCGTACGGGCTCACCGCGCGGCGCGACGTCGGCATGAGCTTCCTGCCCACCCGCCCCGGCCCGGCCGACGGCCGGCTCGCGACCACCGGCGCGCTCGCCTGGCGGCTCCAGCGCGGCACCCTGATCGGCTGGTCCGTGGGCTTCCTCGCCGCCGGGCTGGTCTTCGGCGGGATGGTCGGCGGCGCGGCGGACATCGTCGGCGACAACGAGCAGGCCCGCGAAATCTTCGAGCGGATGGGCGGGCAGAGCGCCCTCACCGACGCCTTCCTGGCGACCATGGTCGGCATGCTGGGCATGATCGCGTCGCTGTTCGCGGTCGGTTCCGTGCTGCGGCTGCACGGCGAGGAGACCTCGGGGCGCGCCGAACCCCTGCTCGCCGCGCCCGTCGGCCGGCTGCGCTGGGCGGCCGGGCACCTGGTGATCGCGTTCGGCGGCTCGGTGGTGATCATGCTGCTCGGCGGGCTCGGCCTGGCCACGACGTACGGGAAGGACCTCGGTCCGATCCTCGGCGCCGCGCTCGTCCAGCTCCCCGCGATCTGGACGCTGGCCGGGCTCGCGGTGCTGCTGTGGGGCGCGTTCCCGAAGGCCGCCCCGGCCGGGTGGGGCGTGGCCGGGCTGTTCCTGGCCATCGGCTGGGTCGGCCCCGCGCTGAACCTCCCGCAGATCGTCCTCGACCTCTCCCCGTACGGGCACCTGCCGAAGCTGCCGGGCCAGGAGATGGCCTGGGGCCCGGTCCTCGCCCTGACGGCCCTCGCGGCGGTCCTGCTGACGGCGGGGCTGGCGGGCCTGCGGCGCCGGGACCTGCGGAACTGACACCACCCGCACCGATCCTTAAGAACGCGAACGGGCCCGAGCCGGGACACCCCGGCTCGGGCCTTCGCCGCTTCGACCTCCCCCTCTACCGAACCCGCGTCAGTCCCCCACCCGCACCAGCCGCGCCTCGTACGCGAAGATCGCCGCCTGCGTCCGGTCCCGCAGCCCGAGCTTCACGAGGACGCGGCTGACGTGCGTCTTGATGGTCGACTCGGCGACGACGAGGTGGTCGGCGATCTCGGCGTTCGACAGGCCCTGCGCGATGAGGACGAGGACCTCCGTCTCGCGCTCGGTCAGTTCCCCGATCCGGGCCGCCGCGGGCAGCCTCGGCCCGTCGCCGGCGGACCGGGCGAACTCGGTGATCAGCCGCTTCGTGACGGTCGGCGCGAGCAGCGCCTCGCCCGCCGCGACCAGCCGGACGCCCTCCGCGAGCTGCCGGGCCGAGGCGTCCTTGAGCAGGAAGCCGGAGGCCCCGGCGCGCAGCGCCTGGTACACGTACTCGTCCAGGTCGTACGTGGTCAAGACCAGCACCTTGGCCTCGCCGTCGGCGGCGCAGATCTCGCGGGTGGCGTCGATGCCGTTCATCTCCGGCATACGGATGTCCATCAGGACGACGTCGGGACGCAGGGCGGTGACCTGGTCGACGGCCTCCCGGCCGTTGACGGCCTCGCCGACCACCTCGATGTCCGGCATCGCGCCGAGCAGCACGGAGAAACCCTCGCGGACCATCATCTGGTCGTCGACGATCAGGACGCGGATCACGGCCGGGACTCCTCGCGCGTCTCGCCGGCCCGTGCCGGTCCGGATTCCGGCCCCGGTTCCGTCCCCGGTTCCGGCCGCTGCTCGGGCTTCCCGAGCTGTACGGGCTTCTCCTGCTTCTCCTGCTTCTCGTGCTTCTCAGGCCGTACGGACTTCCCGGGCTGCTCGGACGGTACGGACTGCTCAGGCTGCTCGGCCTGCTCGACGCGCGCCACCGGCACGTACACCGCGATCTCGTACCCGCCGTCCGCCGCCTCCCCCGCGGTCATCTCCCCGCCCAGCATGGCGACCCGCTCCCGCATGCCGGTGATGCCGTGGCCGGCGCCCGGCGAGGGCTTCGTCAGGCCGCGCGCCGGGCCGTTGACGATCCGCAGGCCGAGGCCGCCGAGCACGTACGAGACCTCCACGGCGGCGGTGGCGCCGGGCGCGTGGCGCAGCACGTTCGACAGGGCCTCCTGCACGATCCGGTACGCCGACAGCTCGACGCCCTGCGGGAGTTCGCGGCGCGCGCCGGTCACCGTCCGGGTCACGTCGAGTCCGGCCTCACGGACGTTGGCGACCAGGTCGTCGAGGTCGGCGAGGGTCGGCTGCGGCGCGTCGGGGGCCTCGTAGTCCTCGGCGCGGACCACGCCGAGGATGCGGCGGAGTTCGGAGAGCGCGGCGACGGCGTTCTCGCGGATGGTGGCGAAGGCCTTCTCCAGCTCGGGCGGCGGGTTCTCCACCCGGTACGGGGCGGCCTCGGCCTGGATCGCGACCACCGACATGTGGTGGGCGACGACGTCGTGCAGTTCGCGGGCGATGGTCGTGCGCTCTTCGAGGACGGTCCGCTTGGAACGTTCGACGGCCGTCACCGTCTGCTCGGCGGTGACCTGGCGCTTCGCGTCGCGGCGGATCTGGACGACGGAGACGGCGAGCAGGGCGAGGGCCGCGAAGAACAGGAACGGCAGGGAGTCCGAGCCGAGCCCGTACCCGAGGAACGTCTCCATGAACAGCGTGGCGGCGGCCGTCACCGTCCACATCCAGGCCGCCACCCGGGGCCGGGTGCGCGCCGCGACGACGGCGAGGACGACCAGATGGGCGGCGAAGGCGTTGCGCGACCAGGGCCAGCCGTCCCAGCCGGTGAAGTACCCGACGAACGGCGCGGCGAGGAGCGAGGCCCAGAAGGCCAGGATCGGCCGCACCAGGGTGAGCAGCACGATCGCGGCCGGCGTGCAGGAGATGAAGAGGGCGGGCACGCCGACATGGCCGGAGGTGACGCCGAACCCGATGGCGAAGACGATCACGGCGAGGAGCGTGACGACCGCGTGTGGGAACAGCCCCAGGTACGTCCGTACCTTCGGCGGGAGATAGCGGGCCGGGCCGGTCTCCGTATCCATGCGCGTCAACGGCCGGTAGGCGAAGGCATTCTGGAAGAGATCGGCGCGCAGCCCGCCGAACGCGTCCAGTGTCAGCCGGACCTCGGGGCTGCGTTCGGCGAGGCCGGAGGGCGGGGCGGGGGCGGCGGATGCGGGGGTGGTCCGGGTCGAAGTCACGGTCCCACGGTACGAAAGCCGTCCGCCGGGGTCGTCCGGCTGTGTACGGATTTCCCGGCGTCCCCCTTGAGGACTACGCGCCCGCCCGCCAGGCCTGTGGTCCGGCCTACCGACCTGGCCTGATGTCCCGTCGGCGGCCACCGGCCACCAGGCACCTCACCCCTGGCTGCCCGGCGCCTCACCCCTCCGCCCGGCGCCTCGCCCGCCGCTACCAGGCGAGTTGGGCGATCTCCTCCGCGACCACCGCGCACGCGTCCGCCGCCGGGTCGATCAGCGGGAAGTGCCCGACGTCCTCCAGGAGCGTGAAGCCGACCATCTCCCCGGCCTCCGCCGCCGCCGTCACGTACGCCTCGGCGACGGCGTGCGGCACGACGATGTCACCGCGGCCCTGGACGACGGTGGTGGCGATGCCGGTCGGCACCAGGACGGACGGGTCCGCGAAGGGCATCCGGTCCGCCAAGTGCCCCTTGCCGCCCAGGAATTCGGTCACGCCGCCACCGCACACGTCCAGCTCCACCGCGCGGCCGAAGTGCGCGATGGGAGCGAGGGCGACGACACCGCGCAGCGCGGGTGGTGCGGGCAGCCGCCAGGCGGAGCCGGCCGGCAGGACGTGCCGGGCGGCGGCCCACAGGGCGAGGTGTCCGCCCGCCGAGTGTCCGGTGAGCACGATCCGGCGCGGGTCGGCCGACGGCAGGTGTGCGGCGGCGAGTTCGGGGATCGCGTCCAGCGCGGTGGCGATGTCGTCGAAGGTCTCGGGCCAGCGCCCGGCGACCGGGGCGGTACCGCCCTGGCGCGGGATGTCGCTGCCGCGCCGGTACTCGACGTTGGCCACGGCGAAGCCGCGGCGGGCGAGGAAGTCCGCGAAGGGGCTGACGTGTTGGCGGTCGTACGGTGCGCGCCAGACGCCGCCGTGCAGGGCGACGACGAGCGGTGCGGAGGTACGTCCGTCGCGCGGCGCGTAGAAGTCGACGACCTGATCGGGATGGTCGCCGTACGCGGCGGAGGCATCGGGGGCGACGGCCGGATGGGAGAGGGCGGACGCCTCTTCGGCTGCGTCGCGCGCGGCGGGGTCCGACATCTGCTCAACCTCTCCTCGGACGGGGCCGATCGGCCCGGTCAGCGGGGACGGTACCAGGCGTACCGTCCCCGTGAGCAGGGGCTCAGGCGTTGGAACGGGCCATGAGCGAAGGGGCGTCGGACCGCCAACAGGCGGTGGTCGGAATCGGGTCCGACTATGCCCGCGGTATGTCCCTCAGCACCTCGCCCAGGACGCGCGCGGCGCGCTCCACGTCCGCGAACCCGACGTACAGCGGCGTGAATCCGAACCGCAGGATGTCGGGGCGGCGCAGATCGCCGACCACTCCGCGCCGGATCAGCTCGTCCATGACGGCGGGCGCCTCGGCGCAGCGCAGCGCGACCTGGCTGCCCCGCTCCTCGTGCGCCTCGGGGGTCACGGACTCGACCCGGCCCTCGGGGGCGTGGGCCCGGACGCACTCCAGGAAGAAGTCCGTCAGGGCGAGGGACTTGGCCCGTACGTCCTCGATCCGCACCCCGTCCCACACGTCCAGGGCGGCCTCCAGGGCCAGCATGGACAGGATGTCGGGAGTGCCGACGCGACCGCGCACCGCGCCCTCGGCGGCCTCGTAGCCGGGCGTCATGCCGAAGGGATCGGCATGCGAATTCCAGCCCGGCAACGGGGAGTCGAAGCGGTCTTGGTGGCGCTCGGCGACGTACAGGTACGCGGGCGAACCGGGGCCGCCGTTCAGGTACTTGTACGTGCAGCCGACGGCAAGGTCCACGCCGTGCTCGTCGAGACCGACCGGCAGCGCGCCCGCGCTGTGGCACAGGTCCCAGACGGCGAGCGCGCCCGCCGCGTGCAGCGCGGCGGTCAGGCCCGGCAGATCGCGGAGCCGGCCGGTGCGGTAGTCGACGTGGTTGACCAGCGCGAGCGCGGTGCGGTCGGTCACGGCGGCGGCCATGTCGGCCGGATCGAGGGGCACGATCCGGTGGCCGGTCAGCCGCGCGGCGGACTCGGCGATGTAGCCGTCCGTGGGGAACGTCGTCGCGTCGACCAGGATCTCGTCGCGGCCCTCGCCCGCCAGCCGGGCACCGGCGACGACGGCCTTGAAGACGTTCACGCTGGTGGAGTCGCCGACCACGATCCGGCCCTCGGCGGCGCCGACGATCGGGGCGATCCGGTCGCCGATCCGCTCCGGCGCGGTCCACCAGCCGGACTCGCTCCAGGAGCGGATGCGCAGCTCGCCCCACTGGCGGGAGATGACATCGGCCATCCGGGCGGGGACGTGCGCGGGCAGTGCGCCGAGCGAGTTGCCGTCGAGGTAGACGGTGTCGTCGAGGGCGAACTTCTCGCGGTGCTTCGCCAGTTCGTCGGACGCGTCCAGACGGGTGGCCCGCTCGGCAAGCGAGGGAGCGGAGTTGGCGGTCCGGGCGGCCGGAGTCGCGGCCGGGGCCGGGGAGGAGCCGGAGGCCCGGTCGGACGCCTGATCCGATTCCTGGCCCGAAGCCTGGCCCGAAGCCTGGGGGAGGTCGGAAGCCTGGGAGGGGTCGGAGGTCGCGGAAAACTCTGTGGTCTCAGTGGTCTCAGACATAACTGCGCGCCGTCCACAGTTCGGGAAACACGTTCTTCTGCGCCCGCTTCTCCAGCCAGGCTACGCCTGCGGAGCCGCCGGTTCCCGTCTTGGCGCCCATGGCGCGCCGAGTCGCCACCAGATGGTCGTTGCGCCACCGCCAGACGAGTTCGGCCACATCGCTCAACACCTCGCCCAGACGGACGAGTTCGGCGTTCTGGTCGGAGTCGGCGTAGATCTCGGTCCAGACCCGTTCCACCTCGGCGGACGGCTCGTAGCGCTGCGAGAGGTCGCGCTCCAGGACCTCGGCCGGCACGGGCAGGCCGCGCCGGGCGAGCAGGCCCAGCGTCTCGTCGTACAGACTCGGCTCCTGGATCGCCTTCTCCAGCTCGGCGTGCACGCGCGGCGCACCGCGGTGCGGCACCAGCATGGACGCGGACTTCTCGCCGAGCAGGAACTCCATGCGCCGGTACATCGCCGACTGGAAGCCGGAACCCTCACCGAGCGCGCCCCGGTAGGAGTTGAACTGCGCGGGGGTGAGCTGGGCGAGCGGGCGCCAGGAGTGGTTGAGCGCCTCCAGCTCGCGCAGGGAGCGCTTCAGCGCGTCCATCGCGACGGGAACGTCGTCGCCGCGCAGGGCGTGGCACGCGGTCTCCCACTCGTGGACGATCACCGTGAACCACAGCTCCATGACCTGGGTGGTGACCAGGAAGACCATCTCGCCCGGGTCGTCGGAGCGCAGGTGCTGGAGGTGCGTGAGCACGTCGGCCTGGACGTAGTCCTCGTACGGGGTCGTGCCCGCGAAGTCGAGGTTCGGCGCGTCGGTGGCGGCGACCGCACCGGCTCCGGAGTGATCGGGGGAACCTGGGAAGGTTGACATTTCTGTCTCCTCGATACGAACTACCGGGTAGCGGTCTGCTCCTCTCGTCCGGCCCGTCTCACGACGTCCGGCCCGGGAGCCCCGGTCCCCTCAGGAGGCGTGCGTCGTCGCACGTGCTCCCACGCGCATCATTACACGGCCGGACCGGTGATGTAGATCCCCTGTTCGGTATACGGATAGGCGTTCGATATGCAGCCATGAAGCCCCTTGATCTGCTGCATCATCACGGGTGCGGGCTTGCCCGGCCCCGGGCAGCCCATGTGCGTCCGGATGCCGATCTCATGGCCGACCTCGTGGTTGATGAGCAGATGCCGGTACTCGGCGGGCGGGCCCGCGAAGTTCGGCGAGCCGGTCATCCAGCGCTTGAGATTGACCACGACGCCTGTGGTGGTCTCGCAGTTCAGCTCACCGTGGGTGTCCAGACCGTTGGCGAGACAGAGCTTGTCGGCGGTGGCGGGCGTGGCGATCCGGATGATGAAGTCGGCATTCGAGGAGACCAGCTGGAACCGGCCCCGGCCGTGCGCGGCCCAGCCGCGCGGGTGCGCCAGGATCGCCTGGATCTCCTGGGCGGCCTCGTGCGCGGAGAGGTCGACACCGTCCTCGACCTGCACGCGATAGCGGCGCAGGGTGCCCGTGGTGCCGACGGCCTCGCCGTCCGCCTGGGCCGTGGTGAAGGTTCCCGGGCCGGACGCCGGCACCACGATCTTCTTCTCGGTCGGCGTGGGCTTCGGCTTGGGTTTCGGCTTCGGCGTGGGCGTGGGCGACGCGGTGTCCGGACCGTCCGCGGCCTTCGGGTCCTTCGCCGTGTCCCCGGTCGGCTCGGCGGCCGCCGCCGTGGCCGGGCCCGTGTGCTCGTGCTGGTAGCGCGCGAGCCCGATGCCGCCGACGAGCGCGACGGCGACCAGGGCGAGCACGGGCAGCGCGCGGCCCCGTCGCGTACGCCGACTGCCGCGCCGCTGGCGGCCGTTGCCCGCGCTACGCCTTCCGGTGGATCCGGTGGATCCGCGGTATCCGGTGTTCCGGCTCTGCTGCCGGCCCCGTCCTCTGGTTCCCACGACGGTTTCCCCCCTGGCTCGCGGTACGGGGGATGGTATCCATCGCTCGAACAACATCGAACATCGTCCCCCCTGTGGGGGAAGGACGGGGTCCCCCGGCGCAAGGTTCCGGCCGAACAGGGGCCGCACAGAAGGGAAATCGGGACGGAAGCGAGGAAGGCGGGCACGGGTGAGACGCCAGAGGTACGGCAAGGGGCGCGGCTCGCGCGCGGGCGGGCCCGTCGCGGGCCGGTGGCAGACTTCCCCCATGACGACCCACACGCACAAGAACCTGCTCGGCGGCCCCGAGCCGACGCTGCTACCCGAGACCCCCGAGTACAAGGACGCCTCCCGGCTGCTGGCCGACGGCTCCGCCACCCCGGCCGAGGTGGCCGGCCGGTACCCGACGTTCTCCCTCGCCTGGGCCACGCTCGCCGAGGACGCCTACGCGGGCGGGCGCGTGATCGAGTCGTACGCGTACGCCCGCACCGGCTACCACCGCGGCCTCGACGCCCTGCGCCGCGCCGGCTGGAAGGGCCACGGCCCCGTGCCGTGGAGCCACATTCCCAACCGCGGCTTCCTGCGCTGCCTCGCCGCCCTGGCCCGCGCCGCCAGTGACATCGGCGAGACGGAGGAGCAGGAGCGCTGCCGGCAGTTCCTGAAGGACAGCAGCGAAGAGGCGTACACCGAGCTGCTGAACGCCTGAGGACCGTCCCCGAGGGCGACGCCCGGTCCACGCCGGCGGCGCCCCGGGGCGCCCGGGCTCGCCGGGCTCCCCGCTCAGGCCGGGCCCGGGGCCGCTGCCGGCCCGCTCGTACCGCCGCCCTCACCGCTCGCCTCGTTCACCCTCCCCGGATCCAGCGGCGGGGCCCCGACCCCGCAGTGCATCTGGCACTCGGGGCGCAGCTCCGGCCGGGGCGGGGTGCGCAGGGTGATCCAGGCCAGCAGCGAGCCCGCCACCAGGACACCCGCGCAGATCACCATCGCCCGCCCGAACGCCGCGTCGAACTGGGTCGCCGAGCGGTACGCCTCCGGCCCCATGCCCGCGAGCAGCGGCAGCGCGGCCACCGCGATCAGGCCCGCCGCCCGGGCCGCCGCGTTGTTGATGCCGCTGGCCAGGCCCGCCCGGGAGACGTCCACGGAAGCCAGCACGGTCGCGGTCAGCGGCGCCACCAGGGTGACCATGCCCAGTCCGAGGACCAGCAGCGCGGGCAGGACCTCCGTCAGATACGCGGCGTGCGGGCCGACCCGCAGCATCAGCAGCATGCCCGCCGCGCACAGCAGCGGCCCGACCGTCAGCGGCAGCCGGGGCCCGGTCTTCTCGCCCAGTTCGCCGGACTTCGCCGACAGCAGCAGCATGAGGATCGTCGTCGGCAGCAGGGCCGTACCGGCGGCGAGCGCCGAGTAGCCGGACACCACCTGGAGCTGGAGCGCGGCCAGGAAGAAGAAGCCGCTGAACCCCGCGTACACGCACAGCGTCACCAGGTTGATCGAGGTGAAGGTGCGGGAGCGGAAGATCGACGGCGGCACCATCGCCCGCTCGCCGCGCCGCCGCTCCGTGAGGACGAACCAGGCACCGACCGCGAGCCCCGCCACGCCCGCCCACCACACCCGGACGATCAGCGCGTACGTCACGAGCGCGAGCCCCAGCGCGCCGAGCACCGCGCCGAGCACGTCGAACCGGCCGCGCGCGGCCCCGTCGTGGGACTCGGGGACGTGCCGCAGCGCGATCGGCACACAGATCAGCGCGAGCGGAACGTTCAGGAAGAACACCCAGCGCCAGCCGGGCCCGTCCACCAGCCAGCCGCCGACGAACGGCCCGATCGCCGCGCCCACTCCGCCGAACCCGGACCACAGGCCGACCGCCTTCGCCCGGTCGTCCTCGTGGAAACTGGCCTGGATCAGCGCGAGCGACCCCGGGGTGAGCAGCGCCCCGCCGACGCCTTGGAGGGCGCGGGCCGCGATGAGGACGCCGCTGGTCGGGGCGATGCCGCAGAGCAGCGAGGCCGCCGCGAACCACACCACCCCGATGACGAACACCCGCCGCCGTCCGTAGCGGTCGCCGAGCGAACCGCCCAGCAGGATCAGGCCCGCGAGGGTGACCATGTAGGCGTTGACGGTCCACTGGAGGGCGGCCAGGTCGGCGCCCAGCGATCTGCCGATGTGGGGCAGGGCGACATTGACGACGGTGGAGTCGAGCATCGCCATGCTCGAACCGAGGACCGTGGTGACCACGATCCACCGCCCGGTCCCGGAGGCCAGCCGGACCCCGCCCGGGAGCGGTCCGGATCCGGGTCCGGGGCCGTGCCCCGGTCCCGGCGCCGGTCCGGTGTTCCCGTGCGGGCCGGGGCCGGGGTCCGGACCCGTGCCCGGATCCGGACCCTTGCCCGCTGCTTCCGCGCCGTCACCCATGGCCATGCCTGCATGCTCCCCCGGACGGCCCGGCTCCGCAGCCGGGCGACACCCTCTCGGGGCGGGGGGCCGCCGTGCCGAGCGCAGGTCCCGTGGCGGGGTTCCCCTTGCGGGAGCCTCCCCGTGGTCGGGTCAGTCCCGCAGCCGCTTCGCCGCGCGGATCAGCGCGTCCACGCCCCGTTCGGCCTTGGCGCGGGTGCAGCCGACGTTCAGCCGGACACAGCCCGGGGTGCCGTACGTGGCGCCCGGCATGATCGCGACCTTCTCCCGGAACACCAGCTCCTCCTGGAGGGCGGCCTCCCGCTCGGGGCTGTCGATGCCCAGCGGGCGCAGGTCGATCCAGGCCAGATAGCCGGCCTGTGGCGGGGTCCAGCCCAGCTCGGGAAGACCGTCCTTCTCGTCCGCGAGCCGGTCCCGGACCAGTTCCAGGTTGCCGGCGACATAGCCGCGCAGCGCGTCCAGCCAGGGGGCGCCGTGCCGGTAGGCGGCGATGTGGGCGGTGAGGGAGAGCACCGCCGGGGAGGCGAGACCCTGCCCGGTCTCCATCCGCTGGACGAACGCGGCACGGTCGGCCGGGTCGCCGATGAAGCCGTACGAACCGGAGAGCGCGGGGAAGTTGAATGCCTTGGTACCGGAGGTGATCAGGGCCCAGCGCCGGCCCGCACCCGCTTCGGCGACCTCGGTCCACGGGAGGTGGCGGTGGCCCGTGCTCGTCAGGTCGGCGTGTATCTCGTCGCTGACCACGGCGGCGCCGTACCGCTCGGCCAGCCGCGCGAACCCGGTCAGCTCCTCCTCGGTCCACACCCGGCCGGTCGGGTTGTGCGGGGAGCAGAGCAGCAGCATCCGGCTGTCGGGCCGGGCCAGTTCGCGTTCCAGGGCCTCCGGGTCGCCGACCGGGACACCGCGCAGCTCGCGGCCGAGACCGGTGACGGCCTTGCGGAAGCCGTCGTAGGTGGGGGTGTGCACGACGACCCCGTCGCCGGGCTCGGTCCACATCTGGAGGAGCTGGGAGAGCTGGCTGAGCACGGAGGGCGCGTAGACCATGGCCTCGGGGTCGACGGCGGCGCCATGGCGGGTCGCGTACCAGTCCCGTATGGACTCCCGGAACTCCCCGAGCCGCCAGTCGGTGTAGCCGAAGACGCCGTGCCCGACCCGGTCGCACAGCGCGTCGAGGACGGCGGGCGGGGACGCGAAGTCCATGTCGGAGATGGTGAACGGCAGCAGATCGGGGACGGGGAAGCGGTCGGCGATCCCGTCCCACTGGATGGACCAGGTCCCCCGCCGGTCTATCTCCCGGTCGAAGTCGAACGCGGGCGCAGACGGAGATGCGGGCGAGGGCTCGGGCGCGGACGCGGGCTCGGGCGCGTGGGCGGATTCGGCCGCGGGGACGGTCACGGAGTCGGTCTCGAAGTCGGACACGATGCCTCTTTCCGGTGGTGGGAACGGCTCGGATACGGCGAGGGCCCGGCCCCGTCGAGACGGTGCCGGGCCCTCGTGAACGGAGGCGAATCGCCCCCTTACTTCATCTTCTGACCGGCCGAACGGAGCGCGACACACGCCTCGGCGACGCGCGTGGCCATGCCCGCCTCGGCGAGCTTGCCCCAGGTGCGCGGGTCGTAGGTGGACTTCTTGCCGACCTCGCCGTCGACCTTCAGGACACCGTCGTAGTTCTTGAGCATGTGGTCCGCCACCGGACGCGTGAACGCGTACTGGGTGTCGGTGTCGAGGTTCATCTTCACCACGCCGTTCTCGATGGCGATGGCGATCTCCTCGGCGGTGGAGCCGGAGCCGCCGTGGAAGACGAAGTCGAACGGGGCGGCGTTGCCGGACTTCGCGGCGACACCCGCCTGGAGGTCCTTGAGCAGCTCGGGACGGAGCACGACGTTGCCCGGCTTGTACACGCCGTGGACGTTGCCGAAGGAGGCGGCCAGCAGGTAGCGGCCCTTCTCGCCCAGGCCGAGGGCCTCGGCGGTGCGGAGGGCGTCCTCGACCGAGGTGTACAGCTCGTCGTTGATCTCGTGGGTGACGCCGTCCTCCTCGCCACCGGTCGGGGTGATCTCGACCTCAAGGATGATCTTGGCGGCGGCGGCGCGGGGCAGCAGCTCCTGGGCGATGGCCAGGTTGTCGGCGAGCGTCTCGGCCGAGCCGTCCCACATGTGCGACTGGAACAGCGGGTTGCCACCGGCCTTGACGCGCTCCTCGGAGAGGGCGATCAGCGGGCGGACATAGCCGTCCAGCTTGTCCTTGGGGCAGTGGTCGGTGTGCAGCGCGATGTTGACGTCGTACTTCGCGGCGACGATGTGAGCGAACTCGGCCAGGGCGACGGCGCCCGTGACCATGTCCTTCTTGTGCTGGCCGCCCAGGAACTCGGCGCCACCGGTCGAGATCTGGATGATGCCGTCGCTCTCGGCCTCCGCGAAGCCGCGCAGGGCCGCGTGCAGGGTCTGGGACGAGGTGACGTTGATGGCCGGGTAGGCGAACTTGCCTGCCTTCGCCCGGTCGAGCATCTCGTTGTAGACCTCGGGGGTTGCGATGGGCATTCGTCCGCTCCTTGTGATGTGCGGGTATGTGCGTTGCTGTCCCTGACCTGGGGGCGACGTCATCGTCGCCCATATCCTCGCAGACTCCGGTACGGGGTCCCACGGCCCCGTACGCGCCGAGGGGTGGAGCGTTTCACGTGAAACACTCCACCCCTCGAAAAAACACCAGGTCAGAACCGTGTCCCAGGAGGCCGGCAGGGCTCTGGGACCCGGTGTGCCGGCGTCTCGGCATGCGGTCCGATCAGGCGAGACCCAGCTCGCCCAGCGCGTACGCGTAGAGGTACGGCACCCCGGCCGTACCGCTGATCTTCTCGCCCGCGCCGGTCGCACGGTCCACGATCGTGGCGACGGCAACGACCTCGGCGCCGGCCGCCCGGGCCGCCTCGACGGCCGTCAGCGGCGAACCGCCAGTGGTCGAGGTGTCCTCCACGATCAGGACCCGGCGGCCCTTGATGTCCGGGCCCTCGACCTGACGCTGCATCCCGTGCGCCTTGGCGGCCTTGCGCACCACGAAGGCGTCCAGGCGCTCGCCCTGCGCGGCGGCGGCGTGCAGCATCGAGGTGGCGACCGGGTCGGCGCCCAGGGTCAGACCGCCGACCGCGTCGAACTCCAGGCCCTCGGTCAGCTCGCGCATGACCTGACCGACCAGCGGCGCCGCCGCACCATCGAGCGTGATCCGGCGAAGGTCCACGTAGTAGTCGGCCTCAAGACCCGAGGAGAGGGTCACCTTGCCGTGCACCACGGCCTTGTCCTTGATCTGCTGGAGCAGCTCAGCACGTACGTCAGTCATGCTCACGAGCTTAGGGCCTGGGTGCGGGGCCGCTGGTCACGGCGGTCGGAGTGACGGCTTGGGTGACGATCGGGGCGGCGGTCGGTGTGACGGTCAGAGCCGGCGCCAGGCCCACGTCGTCGCGACCTCCAGGGGGTCGATCGGGGTGACGAGGCGCGGGTGGGTGTTGAGGCCGTTCGGCGGGCCCGACTGCGGCTCGACGCAGACGGAGTCGGCGGGCTCGTCGTAGACCACCACCCACTCGGCACGGCTGGTGATCCGCAGCTCCAGCAGCTCCGGCCAGGTGAGGGTGACGTCGACACCGTCCGGCATGCCGAAGCAGTCGTCCCAGGGACCGGGGAGCGGGTCGATCCGGCGGCCGGTCGGGAGGTGGTCCGTACCGCGCTCCTCCTGCCAGGCGGGAGCGAAGTCGATCCGCACGTCCTGACCGCCGTCCAGCGAACGGCGGAACCAGGGGTGCCAGCCGGCCTGCGCCGGGAACGACTCGCCGTCGGCCTCGACACCGAGCTGAAGAGTGAGCGAGTCCTCGGTCAGCTCCACGGTCTGGGTGACCCGTCCGGCGTACGGCCAGGGGTCCCCGAGCACGGTGGTGAAGGCGGCCGTCGTGTCGGTGACGTGGGCCGTCTTCCACTGCTGGTCGCGCACGGTGCCATGGATGGCGTGCGGCGCCGCGTGTCCGGAGACGGGCAGCTGGTGGACGGCGGCGCCGTCGCGGAACCGTCCGTTCCCGGTCCGGCCCGCCCAGGGCACCATCACGAAGGAGCCGAAGTGCTCGCCGCTCACGAGGAGTTCGGTGCCCCCGAGGCGCAGGCTCTCGATGCGGCAGCCGTGGTCCGGGTCGATGGTCAGCTCGGCGTCGCCGGCCGTCAGTCGCGTCAGATTGCTCACGCCCCGACCCTAGGGCATGTCTTTTGACCCGGGCCCGATCCGTGAACGGGCTCCTGCCCTGGGCTCGCTTCACTCACCTCGTACCGGCGCTTCGACTCGGCCACACGCAGAGCTACGGGGAAGTCCGCACCGAGGCCCGCGAGACCGCCGCGTCACGGCGTCCCGGACCACAGGCCCGGACGCCCGGCCCGATTCCGGTGGCTCAGCGGCGACGGCGCAGGGCGCGATGGACGACGACGGCGGAGGCGACGGCGAGCGCGGCGGCGGGCGCGATCCAGCGCAGGGTCGCGCCGGCGTGGGAGTTCTCGGCGGCGGGCACGGGGGCGTACCGGCCGCGCGGCGGGGCGTGGTCGACCTCCTCGGCACTGCGGCCGATCATCGTGCGGCGGGCGTGGGCGGCCTCGGCGGGCTGCCGGGTGCCCCGGCCGGATGCGGCCTCGTCCCGCTTGCCGTTCTTCGGGGCGCCCTCCCTGGAGGATCCATTCTTCGACGGGCCGCCGGGCTCGGCGGACGGGGTACCGTCCACCGCCTTGCCCTTGTCCCTGTCCCTGTCCCCGTCCCTGTCCTGCCCGGTGCCCTTGCCGGAGTCCCCGTCGAACTCCGCGTCGGCGCGCGGGTCCAGGGACGGCGGTGGGACCGGGGTGTCGAAGACCGAGGGACGCCCGCCGGGCTCCTCCGCACCGTCGTCCACCCCGTCGTCGTCGGTGGCGTCGGTAGCTGCCTTGTCGTCGGCTTCGGTGCCGGCGTCGGCGTGCCCGGGGTCCCCGGGCACGGTCTCGTGCGCGTCCTCGGCTGCCGTGTCCTCGGCGGCCAGTTCGGCCTCGACGTCCGCGACGGCGGCCAGCGCCTCCGCGAACCGGTCGAGCAGCCGGGCGCCGGCCGTGTTCCGGGCCTCCGCGCCCGCGTCGGCGAGCCGCCCGGTCGCCGTGACCGAGCCGGTGAAGCCGAGCAGGGTGCCCCCGGAGGCCGGGCCGAGCGTCAGGGTGATCTCGCAGGTCACCGTGCCCTTGCCGCGCACCTCGGTGCCCTCGCCCTCGACGGCGAAGCCGCCGGGCCGCCCGGTGACGCGCCACGTGCCCCGGTAGGTGATGGTGTTGCCGCCGACACGGACCTTCAGCCGGCCCGTGAGCGGGCCGGACGCCGCGTCGGCGTCCGGCTGGAACCCGGGGACGCAGCGCGCGAGCCGCGCCGGGTCGGCGAGGGTGGCGCGCAGGACCTCGGCGGGGACCGGGACGTACACCTCATGCTCCATGGGAGTCGAGCCTACTCAGCGCGGCCCCGCCCGTCGCCTGTTGCCCCGCCGCCCACGCCGGACGGCCACCCGGCGGGCCGGGTCGCCCACCCTCATCGCCCGCCCTCATCGCCCGCCCTCATCGGCAGCGTTCTCGGTGGCACGCTCTCCAGCGCTCTCAGTAGCGGGGGTGGACCAGAGTGGAGGGCGGCAGCCGGGGCGGGGCGTCGGCGCGGGTGCGTTCGGCGCGGGCCGCGGCCTCGGCGAGGACGCCCGGGGTGAGCGAGCGGGGCCGGGGAATGTCCGTGGCGAGTCCGAGGGCGGGCGCCCGGCCGCCGGGCGCCGCCAGCAGAAAGCCCCAGTCCTCCCCCTTCCCCGCCCCTCGTCCCAGGCCGCTTCCCGGGCGCGCCCCCGGATCGGTCTTCATCCCGTACGGCCGGGTGGCGAACCCGGCCGCGCGCAGACTCGCGTCGACGGTCCAGTACGTGGCGGGCCGGGCGGCGGCCGGGCCGGCGTGGACGACCAGCCGCCCGCCGTCCGCGAGGACTCCGGCGGCGAGCCCGTAGAACTCCTCCGAGTAGAGCGTGGTGCCGGCGGTGGTCGAGGGGTCCGGCAGATCGCAGATCACCACGTCGAACCGTTCCCGCACCGCGCCCCGGCCCTCGCCTCCCCCACCACTCGCACCGTCTCCGGCGCCCCCACCACCTCTGCCGTCGCCGCCTCGGGCGCGCAGCCAGCGGAAGGCGTCCTCGTATGCGACGGTGACCCGGCGGTCCTGGAACGCCCGCCCGTTGAGCGCCGCCAGGTCCGGGTCGGTGCGGGCGAGCCGTACGACACCGGGGTCGCGCTCGACGACGGTGAGGGAGCGGACGTCCGGGTGGCGCAGCACCTCGCGGGCAGCGAGCCCGTCGCCGCCGCCGAGGATCAGGACGCGCGTGTGGCGGCCGTTCATCGCCGGGTGCACCAGGGCTTCGTGGTAGCGGTACTCGTCCCGGCCGCCCACCCAGAGCCGGCCGTCCAGGAACAGATCGGGCGGGCTGCCCCGCCGGCCGGTGACCACCACTTCCTGGAGTCCGGTGTGTTCGGCGACCAGGACCCGGTCGCCGTAGACGGCACGGCGCGCGGCCTGTTCGAAGGGGGCGGCGAGGATGGTCGCGGTGCCGAGGAGGGCGAGCACCGAGACGTTCGCGCCGATGAGCAGCTTGCGGGAGCGGCGCGTCAGGTCGTACCGGAACAGCCACAGGACGAGCCCGCCGCCCGCGAACGCGTTGACCGCGCCGGTGACCAGCGCGCCGGTGAGCTGACCGAACCAGGGCAGCAGCAGGAACGGGAAGGCGAGTCCGCCGACCAGCGCGCCCACGTAGTCGGCGGCGAACAGATCGGCGACCGTCCCGGCCGCGTCGTACGGATCCCTCGGCGACCGCGCCGCCCTGCGCGCGCGCCACCGCCGTCCCCACGCCGAGCGGCCCAAGCGACCCGGGCGGCCCGAGCGGCCCGAGGACCGTCCCGGACGGCCCGGTCTCCCCGGGGACACCCCGAGGTCCGCTTCCTCGCCCCGCCCCGGGCCCCGGCCCGGACCGAGTCCCGCGCCGCGCGAGCGGGACGTTTCCGCGCGCTGGATGAGCGACATCAGGAGCGGGATCTCCGCCCCGATGAGCACGCCGATGGCCAGCGCGAACGCGACCAGTACGTACTGCGACGCGCCGAACCAGGCGAAGGCCGCGTACAGCGCCATCGCCGAACCGCCGCCGACCAGCGCGAGACCGGCCTCGATGAGCCCGAAGCCGACCGCCGCGCGGCAGCGCAGCCGCTTGGCGAGCAGCGAACCGATGCCCATCGCGAAGACCATGACGGACAGCACGACGGACGCCTGGGTGACGGAGTCGCCGATCAGATACGAGGCGAGCGCGACCAGTTCGAGCTCGTAGACCAGTCCGCAGGCGGAGCAGACGAACACCACCGCGAGCACCGGATACCGCACGGCCCCCGGCCGGACAGGGGGACGCACCACCTGACGAGGTGGCCGGGGCAGGGTGGGCAGGGTCGGCAGCGTCACGGGCGGGTCGATCATGCTCGTAACGCTACGTCACACCCAATGCGCGAACAGTCACCCACACGAGTGCATCTGAGGCGTACGCCCCCACGCCCCGGGGTCAGAGCATCGCGGGCATGCGCGCCCCGATCCGGGTTCTGGTCACCACCAACTGCCCTTCCTGCGGGTACGCGTGCCAGGTCCGCCAGCGCACCTGCCCCTCGTGACGCTGCGCGAGCATCGCCGTGAAGGCGTGCGGCGAACCGGGAAACGTTCCGGCGAGGCCGTTCGGATGGTCGGCGACGAGTGCGAGCAGTTCCTGCGCGCGGCCGGCGAACGAGCCCTGGTTCAGGGTCTCGACACGGGCCGCGAACTCGTACTCCCACTCGCCCACCCGCTTGGACACGCCGAGCGGCAGCGGGGTGCTGCTGCCGGGCATGCAGGCGACGGTCTCCGAGCAACTGCGGTCCGCCTCCTCCAGGAGCACCTGGTGAGAGGCGCCGAGCAGCCGTAACTGCAGCTTCGCTCCGGCGAGTTCGAGATCGAGCACGGCCAGCGCGGGCAGGGGTTCGCGCCCCAGCGCCCAGGCCAGGTCGGCCGCACGCGTATCGGTGTAGGAGGTTTTCAGGGTCGTGAGCATGAGTCGGCTCCGCAAACACACTTGGCGGGTGGGCCGGGGCGTCCTGGTGAAGGATTTCGGCCAGGAGTGGGGATCGCCGGCTCGGTTCCACACGGTCCGAGGGCTGGATGTTCTCCACAGCGAGGGAATCACGAACCGCGGGTGGCTCACAGGGTTTTTGCCCAACTTGACGGGGTTTCCATCCCCCCGGGGGCTCCACGGTTCACGTGTTCAAAAGGATTCGAGCGCCGGTTCCCACCACGGTCGGCGGATCGCCCAACAGGTCGGATACGGACGCCTGTTGTACGTACCAAGCGGTGTCGCGCGACGCGCATCCGCGCCGCGCGAACCCCCCGGCGCCCCTCGCGTCACACCGGTCGGCGTCACACCGGTCGGCGCCGGCCCGCGTCCTTCGCGGTCCGGCGCCGTCGGCCCTTCTCCCCACCCAACAGGCCCCGTCGGGCCCGTCGGGCTCCGTCAGCTGCCGCCCCCACCGCCGCAGCCGCCCCCGCCGCCACCACAGGACGACGAGGACGAGCCACAGGACGAGGAGGAGGAACCGCAGGACGACGAGGACGAGCCACAGGACGAAGAGGAGGAACCGCACGAGGAGGACGAACCGCAGCCGCCGCCGATGTACGTACCTCCACCACTGGAGGCCCCGCCCCCGCCCGCCCAGCCGCCCCGCCGCTTGCGCCGCCGCTGCTTGCCCGACCGCCCGCTCGCCACCGCCAGGCAGAAGCCGACGACCACGAGAAGCCCCAGCCCGATGATCGGAAAGATCTCCATGTCATCCCCCGTACGTTTGTCCGAGCCCGCCGTGTCGCCGCGGGCCGTGCGAGGGGGATGCCCGCCCCCGAACCGCCCAAAGCACACTTGAGCAACTCCAGAGCTTCGCCCCAGGATGGCGTCATGACCAGGACACTGCTCAACCGCCGCCTCGCGGAGTTCGGCACCACGATCTTCGCCGAGATGTCCGCGCTCGCCACCCGCACCGGGGCGATCAACCTGGGCCAGGGCTTCCCCGACACCGACGGCCCCGAGGAGATCCGCGAGGCCGCCGTCCGCGCCCTGCGCGAGGGCCGGGGCAACCAGTACCCGCCCGGCCCCGGCGTCCCCGAACTGCGCACCGCGATCGCCGAGCACCAGCAGCGCCGTTACGGCCTCGCCTACGACCCCGACAGCGAGGTCCTGGTCACCGCCGGCGCCACCGAGGCCATCGCCGCCACCCTGCTCGCCCTGCTCGAACCCGGCGACGAGGTCATCGCCCTGGAGCCGTACTACGACTCGTACGCCGCCGGCATCGCCATGGCCGGCGGCACCCGCGTCCCGGTCACCCTCCGCCCGCGCGACGGCGCCTTCGCCCTCGACCTCGACGAACTGCGCGCGGCGATCACCCGCCGCACCCGGCTCATCCTCCTCAACACCCCCCACAACCCCACCGGCACCGTCCTCGACCGCGCCGAACTCACCGCGATCGCCGAACTCGCCCAGGAACACGACCTGCTGGTCGTCACCGACGAGGTCTACGAGCACCTGGTCTTCGACGACGCCGTCCACATCCCGCTCGCGACCCTGCCCGGCATGCGGGAGCGCACCGTCACCATCGGCTCGGCCGGCAAGACGTACTCCTTCACCGGCTGGAAGGTCGGCTGGGTCACCGCGAGCCCGGAGCTGACGAGCGCGGTGCGCTCGGCCAAGCAGTTCCTCACGTACGTGGCCTCCGGGCCGTTCCAGTACGCCATCGCCGAGGCGCTGCGGCTGCCCGACTCGTACACCGACACCCTGCGCGCGGACCTCCAGGCCAAGCGGGACCTGCTCGTCGACGGCCTGACGGCGGCGGGCTTCGGCGTCCACCGCCCGGCCGGCACCTACTTCGTCACCACCGACATCCGCCCCCTCGGCGAGAAGGACGGCTTCGCCTTCTGCCGCGCCCTCCCCGAACGCGCCGGCGTCGTCGCCATCCCCAACGCCGTCTTCTACGACAACCGCGACGAGGGCGCGCCCTTCGTCCGCTTCGCCTTCTGCAAGAAGGAGGCGGTCCTGCGGGAGGCGGTGGAACGGCTGGGGCGGCTGGCGCCCTGACGGAGCGCGGGGAAGAAATCCCGCCGGATGGCAGGGGCGGGGCCTGCTCACGGACCCCGCCCCGGACATGCCCGAGGCTTACTCGGTGTCGAGGGGCGGAACGCTGACCCGATCCCCCTTCTTCGGACTCACTCACGCACCTCGACCGGGCCGAGGACGTCACCGTCGAGGGGACGCACGGACTCCCTGAGCTGCTCGGGATCGGCATTGATCCGAGCCGTGGCACACCAGGAGACAATCGCGCGATGCACGGCCTCTCCCGCGCCCAGTTCAGCGGCGTCCGACAGCGCTTCAAGGAGCTCGACGGTGAAGGCCCGGACCTCTTCCGCGTCCAGGTGCCGCACCCAGGGGAACACTTCGGGGAGCGCGAGAAGGAGCGACTTGGCGCCGTCGTCCTGCTTCATCAGGGCGAGAAAGAGCCGCGAGGCGGTGGTCAGGTTCTCTTCGGCGTACTCCGCCCGTACGGCCGTGGTCAGCACCATGTCCGGCGCGTCCCGATGGGTGACGCGGAGACGCCCCAGGGCGGCCGCTCTGGCCGCGACACCCCTGGGGTTGCGGGAGAGGTCGGTGAAGGAGACGGACTCTGTCTCTGATCTCAGACGCGTGGCAGCCATAACTCAGCATCGGTTCTTCATCGGCTCCCGCCTACGTTCGACCCGCTCGACACGCCCCACGGGGCCGGTCCGGGCACGACAGGAGGCGGGAGATCCGATGAGGACGAAGCGGGTACTGATGGCCGTGGTGGCGGCGTCGGTGATGGCCAGCGCTGTGAAATGCCTGCGGGACACCGGCGCCCCGGAATTCCCACCTCCGCGATGGCCGCCCGGCGCGCGCGTACGAGCCTTTCGGCCAGTACGCGCGAAGCCCCGCCGCCCGCGATGCGGGGCGACGGGGCAAGGGGGCGGCAGGGCCGCCGAATTACGCGGTGACGAGGGTCATGTGCGGCCCGGATCCTAGTACTTCAGGTCCTTCTGGTCCGTGATCACGCGACCGGCGATGTAGAGGTCGCCGTTGGAGTCCAGGATCCCGATGATCTTCTTCGTGCTGCCGTGGTGGGTCGTGAAGTAGATCTTGTCGGCCTCCTGGGAGGAGGAGAAGTTCGTGTTCACCGACAGTTCGATGCTCACCGGCGAGCCGATGAGCATGTCCTTCTTGTCCGTGCCCGGGTAGACCCGGCTGTCCACGAGCTTGATCCGGGCGTTGGGGTCCCCTTCGGACCAGTCCGACGCGCGTCCGAGATCGATATCCGCCATGAGGCTTCCTCTCGACTTGCGGGCAGGACATCGCCTGCCATCAGCGATGGAACTCCCTCGTTCGATTGGCATGTGCACCACTCGAACAGATCGAGAACCTACACAGCCCGTTCACGATATGGGCACCTCTATCCGAAACTGTCCGGTCTTGGTCAAAAATGCCGTTCATTTGATCGAATTTAGATGACTAGCGACCGAAAATGCCTGCATCCCCGCATCTGCCGGACATCGTGACCGGAGCCAGGCCGGGCTCCCGGCCCTGGCCGCGCCCCCTCCGCCTGAGTAGGGTCCCCCCACGCCGTACGAAACGATCATCACATTCCCGGAACCTGGGGGGTATCCGCGCATGTCGACACCGAAGTTCCAGCCGAGCCGCAGAGCGGCCCTGTTCGCCCTCGCCGGTACGGCGGCGGGCGGAGCACTGCCGCTGACCGCCGCACCGGCCGCACAGGCCGCGCAGGCGGCGGAAAGCGCCCCGGCGAGCCCGGCCGTCCCGGCCGCCCTCGCCAACCCGACCGCCGCCACCACCACCACCGCCACCGGAACCGCCACCGGGACAGCCGGACCGCAAGGCCCCTGGACGCGGCTGCCGATGCTGGCGGACCCGACCGACCCCTGGCACATCGCCCCGCACCCGGCGGGCGCCCTGACCCCCCGTACGGTCCCCAGCGGGGTCGAGGTCTCGGACGACCGGGGCGTGCTCGCCACGCTCACCACCGATGCGCGAACGGTGACGCTGCGCGGGCCGAGGCGCTGGTTCACGGAGCAGCCCAAGACCGTCGACGACCCGTTCTCCCGGACCCTCACCAGTGGCTGGGGCCAGTCGCCGAACGGCGGCACCTGGACGCACCACAACGGCACCGCCACCGACTACTTCGTGGAGCAGGGCCGGGCGGCCATCACCCTTTCCCCGAACCAGAGCCGGTTCTCCCTGCTGGCCGACCGCGCCATCGGCGACGTGTACGCCGCCGCGCGGTTCTCCTTCGACCGGCTGCCGGTCGGCGCGACCGCCTCGCTCGCCCTGGTCTTCGCCGCCGAGGACGTGAACAACCACTACCGGGCCCGCCTGATCGTGACGCCCGCGGGCGAGGTGCGGCTCGTCCTGGAGAAGGAGCTGGAGAACTCCGTGAAGGAGCTGAGCGCGGCGGTCACCGTCGGCACCGGCTTCGCGGCGTTCGACCACTGGTGGGTCCGGGTCGAAAAGGCCGGCGATCTGCTGCGGGCCCGTGCCTGGAAGCACGGCGCCGGGGTCGAGGAACCCACCACCTGGCACCACAGCATGAGCGACCAGGGGGAGCCCCCCTCCTACCGGGTCTTCCGGACCGGCCGC
The DNA here is from genome assembly GCF_040646255.1 of Streptomyces sp. NPDC046203. Lineage (NCBI taxonomy): Bacteria > Bacillati > Actinomycetota > Actinomycetes > Kitasatosporales > Streptomycetaceae > Streptomyces > Streptomyces sp. NPDC046203. Next base: position 38,668 of record NZ_JBEYZX010000010.1, read on the forward strand.
GTCGGCGTCCGCGGCCTCGCCTCCGTCGGCGCCACCGTGGCCCCGCAGGCCCGTATCTACGACTTCAGGGTCGACTCGGCCGTCTGGACCGACGCGCCGCTGATCACCCACGACACCTGGGTACGGGTCCTGCCCGAGCCCTTCGACGGCGCGTGGACCCCCGCGATCGAGCAGCGGATCCGCGCCTGGGCGGGCGACACCTCGCCGGACGCCCTCGCGTACTCCTGCATGTACCGCCCCTCCTTCCCCGACGTCACCGACCCCGCCCGCCCGGGCACCCGGGTCCTCGGCGAGGCCGGCTACAGCCCGGCCGATCCGGTGACCGGGCTGCGTACCGTCGGGGCCGACTTCCACGAGTACATGGGGCGCGACTGGACCTTCGAGGCGAGCGGCGAGACCCGTTCCGCCAGGCCGGAGTTCGCCGGCCAGCTGGACTGCTCGGGCTTCGTCCGGATGGTCTACGGCCACCACATGGGGCTGCCGATGGTCCGCTACCAGCAGTTCGACGGCCGCAACCTGCCGCGCGAGTCCCGGCACATCGCCGCCTCCGGACCCGGGGTGAAGATCGCCGAGGGCGCGGCCGGGCAGGTGCCGCCGCTGAACGGGCTGCGGATCGGCGACACGGTCTTCTTCGACACCGACGAGGACTCCGACCAGGGCGGCCACATCGGCATCTACCTGGGCCCGGACCAGCACGGCCAGATGCGTTTCGTCTCCAGCCGCAAGTCCCCGAACGGGCCGACCATCGGCGACATCGGCGGCAAGTCCATCCTCAACGGCACACCGAAGTCCCCGACGGTCAACGGCGACCTGTACACCAACACGCTGCGGGTGATCCGGCGCTTCTGAGCCGCCGCCCTCGAAGCGGGCCGGGACTTACGGCGCACGCGCACGGGACCGGCGGGGGCACCCGGGCGGCGAGGCCCTTGCCGCCCCGGCGCCTCCTTACGTGCGACTTCTTGTACGTGAGGAGGGCGATGATGAAGACCATGACCCCTCCAGAGTCACGCGCGCGGTCCGCCGAGGTGCTGAACTCCGTCACCGACGACCTCGAAGAGACCGGCATCACCCGGGCCGGGCACGAGCCGGTCGTCATCGTCTCCCCCGCGGACTACGAATCCGTGAAGGAAACGGCGTACCTGCTGCGAAGCCCGGCGAACGCCCGCCGACTGCTCGCCTCCATCGACGAGCTGGAAGGCGGTGGCGGCACCGTACGCGAACCGGCCACGGACGGCTGACGAGGCCTGACGAGCCCCACGCCCGAACACACGAGAGCCCGGCCGGGCCCGCGATCACAGCAGTGATCGCGGCGCTCCGGCCGGGCTCTCGTACGCGCGCGTGGCGGCGGGGCGACTACTCGGAGTCGGTCTCGCCCTCGGCGCCGTCTTCCTTGTCCTCCGGCGCGGCCAGACCGAACTGCTCGACGATCCACTTGTCGAACTCGATCGACGCGCGGACCCAGCTGACGGTCGACGAGACGAAGTGCTCCAGCGCCACGCCGGTGCCGATCAGCATCTGCGCCTCGCCGATGAGGCGGAGGGTGGCGGAGCCGTCCTCTTCCTCGTGGAGGTGGGTGTAGACCTTGGGCCACAGGGTGCGGCGGTTCCAGTCGTCGATCGCGTCGAGGATCTTGGCGCGGTCGTCCGCGGCGTGCGGCCGGTCGTAGAACGTCCGGACCGAGAAGACCTGCTGCTCGGCCTCGCCGCGGAACATGAAGTACGTGCGGAAGTCCTCCCACGGCGCCGCGAGGTCACCCTCGTCGTCGACGACGTACTTCAGCTCCATCTGCTCGAGGAGCTGCTTGACCAGGTCCTGGTCGGGAACGACGGGGCCCGCCGGTCCTCCGGCCTGCGGCTGGGGCTGGGCCCCGAAATTAGGAATCGAGGACGGGTCGATGCTCACCGGGTTCTTCCCTTCGTACGGATTGCCGCCATCCTCTCCCATGGCAGGCGGTCGCTGGCAAGTCCCCACCGCGCCGGGTCGGCGAGATCCGCTGCGGGCGGACAGGGACAGGGGCCCGGCCCGCGCCCGGATCGGGCTACTCGCCCCGTACGACCACCCCCGGCTGGCATGATCCCGTCCATGGGGGAGAAGCAGCACGACCATCCGACCCATCCACCCCATCCGACCCGTCCGGCGCGTCCGACCCGCCCCACCCGACGGCGCTGGTGGCCCCGGTGGAGCCAGTGGAGCCGGCGGACACGGATCTGGACCGTCGTCTCGGTCGTGGGGGCGGTCGTGGTCGGCGGGCCCGTGGCCCTCATGGTGTGGGCCATGCTGGCCCTGGACGAGGCCGGCGAAGCCCGTCCGCTCGACTGCGCCCTGGTGATGGACTGGGCGGGCGCGACGCTCCCGAAGAGCGCCGAGGGCGCCCGCTGCACCGAGGCGACCTGGCTGGACGTCCACGACCAGGCCGACTTCCGGATGCCCGCGGCCGAGGTCGCGGGCTGGGTGGCCGGAACCTGGCCGGGCATCCGGAGCGAGACCGCCCCGCACTGCTCGAAGGGCGAGGACTTCTGCCTCCACCTGCTGTCGGACGAGCACGAGATCGCCTGGTACGACGGTCCGGGGCAGAACGCGGCCGGCGTGAACGTCTCCGTGCGGTACGAGGACGGGGGCACCGCCCTCGTCACCGTCACGGCCTACACCATCTGAGCCCGGCCCGGGCCTGCCCCGGCCCCGGCCCGCACCCGATCGGCAGACCTGCCCCGTACGACCGCCCCGCACGACCGCACCAGCTGGCATGATCCCGTCCATGGGGGAGAAGCAGCGCATCCGTTCGAACCACGGGGGCGATCCGACGCGTCCGCCCCACCCCACCCGGCGGCGCTGGTGGCCCCGGTGGAGCCGACGGACATGGACCCGGATCGCGGTCTCGGCCCTGGGGACGGTCGTGCTCGGCGGGCCGGTGGCCCTCGTGGGGTGGACCATGCTGTTCTGGGACGGCCCCGGCGAACCCGAACCGACCGACTGCGCCCAGGTGATGGACTGGGCGGGAGCCACGCTGCCGAAGAGCGCCCGAAGCGCCCGCTGCACCGAGGCGACCTGGCTGGACGTCCACGACCAGGCCGACTTCCGGATGCCCGCGGCCGAGGTCGCGGGCTGGGTGGCCGGAACCTGGCCGGCCGTCGAGGTCGAGCCCCAGGGCTGCGACATGGACGCGGACTTCTGCGTCGACCTGGATGCGGAGAACTCTCCGATCGCCTGGTACGACGGGGAGGGGCCGGCCGCCGTGAACGTCTCCGTACGGTACGAGGACGGGGGCACCGCCCTCGTCCTCGTCACGGCCTACACCATCTGAGCCCGGGCCGGGCCCGCACCGGACCCGGCCCCGGCCCGCACCACGTAAGCCCGCCCCTCCCCCTACTCCGCTACTCCGCCCGCCCCACGATCAGCCCGTCCTCGAACCGGTCGACCCGCACCGTGTCGCCGTCGCGGACCTCGCCCGCCAGGATCTCCTTGGCCAGGCGGTCGCCGATCGCGGTCTGGATCAGCCGGCGCAGCGGACGGGCGCCGTACGCCGGGTCGTTGCCCTCCTCGGCCAGCCAGGCCAGCGCCTCGGGCGTGACGTCCAGGGTGAGCCTGCGGTCCGCGAGACGGCGGGCCAGCCGGTCGATCTGGAGGCGGGCGATCCGGCCCAGCTCGTCCTGCTCCAGGGCCGAGAAGACCACGGTCTCGTCGAGCCGGTTCAGGAACTCGGGCTTGAAGCTGGCCCGGACGATCTCCATGACCTGCCGGTGCTTCTCCTCCGGCTTGGTCAGCGGGTCCACGAGGAACTGGCTGCCCAGGTTGGAGGTGAGGATCAGGATCGTGTTGCGGAAGTCGACCGTGCGGCCCTGGCCGTCGGTCAGCCGGCCGTCGTCGAGGACCTGGAGCAGGATGTCGAAGACCTCGGGGTGGGCCTTCTCCACCTCGTCCAGGAGGACGACGCTGTACGGACGCCGGCGCACGGCCTCGGTCAGCTGGCCGCCCTCCTCGTAGCCGACGTAGCCGGGAGGCGCGCCGACGAGACGGGCGACGGAGTGCTTCTCGCCGTACTCCGACATGTCGATGCGGATCATGGCCCGCTCGTCGTCGAAGAGGAAGTCGGCGAGCGCCTTGGCGAGTTCGGTCTTGCCGACGCCGGTCGGGCCGAGGAAGAGGAAGGAGCCGGTGGGGCGGTCGGGGTCGGCGATCCCGGCGCGGGTGCGGCGCACCGCGTCCGAGACGGCCCGCACGGCCTCGCTCTGGCCGATGAGCCGCTTGCCCAGCTCGTCCTCCATGCGCAGCAGCTTCTGCGTCTCGCCCTCCAGCAGCCGGCCGGCGGGGATACCGGTCCAGGCGCCGACGACATCGGCGATGTCGTCCGGGCCGACCTGGTCCTTGACCATGCTGTCCTTGGCGCCCTCGGCACCCTTGGCGGCCTCCTGGCGCGCCTCGGCCTCGGTGGCCTCCTCCAACTCCCGCTCCAGGGCCGGGATCTCCCCGTACAGCAGCTTGGAAGCGGTGTCGAAGTCGCCGTCGCGCTGGGCGCGTTCGGCGCGGCCGCGCAGCTCGTCGACCTGTTCCTTCAGCTCGCCGACGCGGTTGAGGGACTGCTTCTCCTTCTCCCAGCGGGCGGTGAGACCGCGCAACTCCTCCTCGCGGTCGGCGAGGTCGCGGCGCAGCTTCTCCAGGCGCTGGCGGCTGGCCTCGTCCGTCTCCTTGGACAGGGCCAGTTCCTCCATCCTGAACCGGTCGACGGCGCGCTGGAGTTCGTCGATCTCCACCGGAGAGGAGTCGATCTCCATCCGCAGCCGGGACGCGGCCTCGTCGACGAGGTCGATGGCCTTGTCGGGCAGGAAGCGGGAGGTGATGTAGCGGTCGGACAGGGTCGCGGCGGCCACCAGCGCGGAGTCGTTGATCCGGACCTTGTGGTGCGCCTCGTAACGGCCCTTGAGACCGCGCAGGATGGCGATGGTGTCCTCGACGGTCGGCTCGGCAACCAGGACCTGCTGGAAGCGGCGCTCCAGCGCGGGGTCCTTCTCGATCCGCTCGCGGTACTCGTCGAGGGTGGTGGCGCCGACCATGCGCAGTTCGCCGCGGGCCAGCATCGGCTTGAGCATGTTGCCCGCGTCCATGGCGGAGTCGCCGCCCGCGCCCGCGCCGACGACCGTGTGGAGCTCGTCGATGAAGGTGATGATCTGCCCGTCGCTCTCCTTGATCTCGGAGAGGACGGTCTTCAGGCGCTCCTCGAACTCGCCTCGGTACTTCGCGCCGGCGACCATCGCGCCGAGGTCGAGCGAGACCAGGCGCTTGTCGCGCAGCGACTCGGGCACGTCACCCTTGACGATCCGCTGGGCAAGCCCCTCGACGACGGCGGTCTTGCCGACGCCGGGCTCGCCGATGAGGACCGGGTTGTTCTTCGTACGGCGGGACAGGACCTGGACGACCCGGCGGATCTCGTGGTCGCGGCCGATCACCGGGTCGAGCTTGCCCTCGCGGGCGGCGGCGGTGAAGTCGGTGCCGAACTTCTCCAGGGCCTTGTACGAGCCCTCCGGGTCGGGCGTGGTGACCCTGCGGCTGCCGCGCGCCGCCTCGAAGGCGTCCTGGAGCCGGTGGGCCGTGGCGCCCTGCTGGTCGAGGACCCGGCCGGCCTGGCCGCCCTTGGCGGCGATGCCGACGAGCAGGTGCTCGGTCGACACGAAGTCGTCACCGAGCTTCCTGGCGCGCTCGGCGGCGTCGGCGACGACGGCGAGCAGTTCACGGTTCGGCTGCGGGGGCGCGACCGTGGATCCGGTGACGCTCGGGAGGGCGGCGAGCAGCCGCTCCGCGCCCGAGCGCACGAGGGCCTGGTCGGCCTCGACGGCGGCGAGCAGGTCAGTGATGTTCTCGTTGTCCTGACCCGCCAGCAGCGCCATAAGAAGATGCGCGGGGGTCAGATCGGCGTGCCCCTGGGACACGGCGCGGCTGCTCGCCGCGTTCAGCGCGTCCCGGCTCCTGTTGGTCAGTTCGGCGTCCACGTGCGGGGTCTCCTCCGGTATCCGTCGGCTCTACGACTCCTATGACCCCTCCAACATACACAAAGTTGAGTCCATTCCGCTCAAGGTATTTTCCGGCCACCGGGACGACCCGGCGCCCGGCGGCGCCGCCTCCCCGGGTCGTGTCGCGGGCCCTACGCGGAGTAGTTTCCGGGCATGGCCATCGACCCGAGCAAGCCCGGCGACTCGTACCTCGACTTCTGGCGCGAGTACCGCATCTGCACCCTGACGACCCTGCGCCCGGACGGCACCCCGCACGTGGTGGCCGTCGGCGCCACGTACGACCCCGAGGGCGGCGAGAAGGGCATCGCCCGGATCATCACCAACAAGAACAGCCGCAAGGTCGCCAACGTGCTGGCGGCGGGCCCCGAGGGTGCGCGGGTCGCGGTCTGTCAGGTGGAGGGGGGCCGCTGGGCGACCCTGGAGGGCGTGGCGCGGATCCGTACCGAGGAGGACGTCGTCGCGGACGCGGTCGAGCGGTACGCGGCCCGTTACGACCGGACGCCGGCCCCGAACCCGGACCGCGTCGTCATCGAGATCGCGCTCACGCGCGCGATGGGCCGGGCCTGAGCGCCTGCCGTACGCGCACGCCGTACGCCCGGACACCCGTACGCCCGGCCAGGACGAAACACGAAGCCGCCGGTCCTGTACGCGAAACCGCCGGTCCCGTACGCGCGCGTGGGGCGGGCGTACGGAACCGGCGGTCGGTGAGCGGCGACCGGCAGCCGGTGGCCGACGACCGGTGACTGACGACCGGTGACCGGCGGCTGACGGAAAATGCACAGCGGCGCCATCGCGTTTCAGGTCCGCGATGGCGCCGCTGTGTGGGGGAAGTGCCCGAACGATCTACAACGACGGGGGAATCGTTCAGGCACTGCGGGGGGTGGCGGTGATGGCCTCGGTGGTGACCAGCTGGGGTTCGACCAGTTGATGGTCGCGCTGGTCGAGATTGACGAAGATCATTCCGTAACGGATCGCGCAGCGGACGGGCTGCGGCGCACCTCGCGGGCGGCGCAGGCAGCGATAGGCACGGACGTCCTCGTCCTGTTCGCGGGCGATGACGATCGGCTCTCCGAAGAGGGTCACCATCAACGAGTCACCACGGTGGGGGATTGCCGTGACCAAGTCGATGAAGTGCCATCCGGAGCGGTAGGCCGAGGCCATCTCCCGTCGGAACCGGGAGTCGTCGGGTACGTTCATGCGCCCACGAAGCTCCACCCGGGATCGGCGGCGACGGCGGGGGTGTTCAGGTGCCAGCCCGGGTCGTTGGCGACGGCGGGGGTGGCGACCGACCAGCCCGGGTCGCCGGCCACGGCCGGGACGCTCAGGTGCCAGCCCGGGTCGTTGGCCACGGCGGGGGTGTTCAGGTGCCAGCCCGGGTCGTTGGCGACCGCGGGGGTGGCGACGGACCAACCCGGATCCTTCACGACACCGGCCGGGGCGACCGACCAGCCCGGGTCGGCTGCCGTTGCGAGCGCGCCGGCGGGTGCCGTGTGCCAGCCCGGGTCAAGGGCGATGCCCGCGCCGACTGACGCAGCCGCGATGAAGGCGACTCCAGCCACCGCGCTTATGAGCTTCTTCTTCATCACCGAGCAACCTCACTTGAAGGAAACGTGATTTCCGACCCCCGCAAGTAAGACGATGGCTTACTCTCTGCGCGCGCACCACCAAACCCATGCATCATGTTCCTGAGATGCAGGAGCCTGGGGGTGTACATATGCAGAAAGAGGCGGACGAATTCGGTCACCCTCACTCGCATGAGGAGCTGTGTTCGGCGGGGGCCGAGCTCTACACAGCGGCCTTGCGAACGGGGCGAATACGCCGGTCAGAGGCAGTGGAGGCGCCCTGCCTCCTCGATCTTTCCCTGCTGCACCCGGACCCGGACGACCCTCGGTGGCTGCGGCCCGTCCCGCCGTCCGCCGCCCTCGCGCAACTCCTGCAGCCCATCGAGCGGGAGATCCTGGACCGCCGGCGGCTGACCGTCGCGCTCTCCGACACTTTCGCGCCGTTCATGGCCATCAGCCCCCACGACGCGCCGTCCTCCCACGCCATTTCGGTTCTGGAGGGCATCGACCGGATCAACTCCACGCTGGACCGCGTCGTCGCGAACTGCCGCAGCGAACTCCTCACCATCCAGCCCGGCGGCGGCCGGCCCGCGCACGCCCTCTCCGAGGCCCTGCGCCGGGTCGCCCCGCTGCTCGGCCGGGGCATCCGGATGCGCACGCTCTACCAGCACACCGCCCGGCACACCGAACTCACCCTCGCCTACCTGGAACACGTCGGCCCCGAGGTGCAGGTCCGCACGCTCGAAGAGATCATCGACCGGCTGATCATCGTGGACCGCGAGGTCGCCTTCATCCCGGCCAGCCGCGACCGGCAGATCGCGCTCGAACTGCGCCACCCGGGCCTGGTCGCCTATCTCAGCGGCGTCTTCGACCAGTTCTGGCAGCTCGCCGTCCCGATAAGGGACGAGATCCCCTACGACCTCAAGACGGACGGCATCAGCGGCGTCCAGCGCTCGATCGCCAAGCTCCTCGTCGAGGGCCATGTCGACGAGGCCATCGCGCGCCGCCTCGGCATGAACGTACGTACCTGCCGGGCCCACATAGCCAAACTCGCCGCCGCCCTGGGCAGCGGCAGCCGGGCCCAGCTCGGCTATCTGATCGCCCAGTCCGGCATCCTCGTACGCGAGGCGTAGGCGCGGACCCGGGCGGGCGCCGCTGCCCCACCCCCGCTCCTGCTCCCGCTCCCGCCCCGGCCCGGCCCCGGCCAACGCGAAAGGCCCCCTCCGAAGAGGGGGCCTTCCTGCGATACAGCTCGCCAAGGATCACGAAGGAGCCCGCGCGCGAGGGTGGTTCACTCCCCGCGCTGATGCCCCGGCCGCCACACGACGAGCGCGCTCGTCTGCTGCACATCCGTGTACGGCACCAGATCGCGCCGGTACGAGGCGTGCACCTGGGCCTCGCGCTGACGCATCGCCGCCGCCGCGCCCTCGACCGCGCTGGACAGCTCGGCCACCCGCGACTGAAGCGCCGCGACCTGGTTCTCCAGCTCGATGATGCGCTTGATACCGGCCAGATTGATGCCCTCGTCCTGCGACAGCTGCTGCACCTGACGGAGCAGTTCGATGTCGCGGGCCGAGTAGCGCCGGCCCCGGCCGGCCGTACGGTCCGGCGAGACCAGACCGAGCCGGTCGTACTGGCGCAGCGTCTGCGGGTGCAGACCGGAGAGCTGGGCCGCCACCGAGATGACGTACACCGGGGTCTCTTCGGTCAGTTCGTACGCCCGGTCGGCGAATCCGGGATGTCGGCGGCGTCCTTCCATGTCCTCATGCTCCCTTCGCGGCCTGGAACAGCTCTGCCCTGGGGTCCATGTCCACCATGGCCTCGCGGTATGTCTCCAGGGCCTCGCGGGCCTTGTCGGCCAGCTCCCTCGGCACCACGACCTCGACCGTGATCAGCAGGTCGCCGCGGGTGCCGTCCTTGCGGACCGCACCCTTGCCGCGGGCGCGCATGGTGCGGCCGTTGGGAGTGCCGGCGGGAAGCTTCAGCGTCACCGCCGGGCCGCCCAGGGTCGGCACCCTGATCTCGCCGCCGAGCGCCGCCTCGTCGAACGTGACGGGCACCGTGACGGTGAGGTTGTCGTCCTTGCGGCCGAAGACCGGGTGGGCGTCGACGTGCACGACGACGTACAGATCGCCGTTCGGCCCGCCGCGCTCGCCCGGGGCTCCCTTGCCGCGCAGCCGGATCTTCTGCCCGTCGAACACGCCCGCCGGGATCCGGACCTGCATGGTCCGCGAGGACTTGGCCCGGCCGGAACCCTTGCAGACCTCGCAGGGGTTCTCGGCGATCAGGCCGCGGCCCTTGCAGTCCACGCACGGGTCGGTCAGCGAGAAGCCGCCGCCGCTGCCGCGCGAGACCTGCCCGGTGCCGACACAGGTCGGGCACACCCGGGGGGTGCCGTTCTTGTCGCCGGTGCCGGAGCACGCCTTGCAGGGCTGCTGGCTGGACATCCGCAGCGGTACGGTCGCGCCCTCCATCGCCTCGGTGAAGCTGAGCGTCACCTCGGACTCGATGTCCTGGCCGCGCCGAGGCTGGACGCGCGTGCCCGCGCCGCCCGCGCCCCGGTTGAACAGACCGCCGAACACGTCCCCTATGCCGCCGCCGAAGCCGCCGGGCCCGCCGGCGGCCCCGCCCTGGGTGCCCCCGAAGAGGTCACCCAGGTCGAAGTTGAACGAGCCGCCGCCGCCCGGGCCGCCGGCCCGGAAGCCGCCGTTCCCGAACAGGGCGCGCGCGTCGTCGTACTCCTTGCGCTTCTTGGGGTCGCCGAGGATGTCGTTGGCCTCGGAGATCTCCTTGAAGCGCGCCTCGGCGCCGGCGTCGCCCTTGTTGGCGTCCGGATGGTTCTCGCGGGCGAGCTTCCGGTACGCCTTCTTGATCTCGGCGTCGGTGGCGTCCTTGGGGACGCCGAGAACCTTGTAGTAGTCCTTCTCGACGAAGTCCTTCGTGCTCATCGACGTCCCTCCTCTCGGACGATCGTCGCGTCAGCCCGCCTCGGGGCCACCGCTCTCCTCGTCGGCCTTCTTCTCTTCGTCCTTGCCGGCCGGAGCCGCGCCCGGCTGGGGCTCGGCGACGGCCACGCGGGCGGGCCGGATGGTCCGCTCGCCGATCCGGTACCCCGGCTGCAGGATCGCCACGCAGGTCGTCTCGGTGACGTCCGGCGCGTAGCTGTGCATCAGGGCCTCGTGGATGGTCGGGTCGAAGGGCTCGCCCTCCTTGCCGAACTGCTGGAGACCCATCTTGGCGACGATGCTCTCCGTCGACTCGGCGACCGACTTGAAGCCGCCGACCAGCTCGCCGTGCTCGCGGGCCCGGCCGATGTCGTCGAGGACGGGCAGGAGCTCGGACAGGAGGTTCGCGACGGCGATCTCCTTGACCGTGACCCGGTCCCGCTCGACCCGGCGCCGGTAGTTCTGGTACTCGGCCTGGAGCCGCTGGAGGTCCGCGGTGCGCTCGGAGAGCGCCGTACGGGCCTGGTCCAGCTGGGCCAGCAGGCCGATGTCCGCAGTGTCCCCGGCCGGGGCCGCCCCGTCCGCCTTCGCGGCGGAGTCGGCGGCCTCGGTCTCCTCGGGCGTGCCGTCGGCGGGGACGTCGGGCTTCTCCTCGAAGCCCGCGTTCTCCTCCGACATCAGGCTGCGCCGCCCTTCGGCTTCTCGTCGTCGACGATCTCGGCGTCGACGACGTCGTCGTCCTGGGCCTGCTGGGCACCCTCGGCGCCACCGGCGGCCTGGGCGCCCTGCGCGTCGGCGTAGAGGGCCTGGCCGAGCTTCTGGGAGACGGCCGCGACCTTCTCGGTGGCCGTACGGATCTCGGCGCTGTCCTCGCCCTTGAGCTTCTCCTTCAGCTCGGCGACGGCGGCCTCGACCTCGGACTTCACGTCACCCGGGACCTTGTCCTCGTTGTCCTTGAGGAACTTCTCGGTCTGGTAGACGAGCTGCTCGCCCTGGTTGCGGCTCTCGGCGGCCTCGCGGCGGCGGTGGTCCTCCTCCGCGTACTGCTCGGCCTCCTGGCGCATCCGGTCGACCTCGTCCTTCGGCAGCGAGGAGCCGCCGGTGACGGTCATCTTCTGCTCCTTGCCCGTGCCCAGGTCCTTGGCGGTCACGTGCATGATGCCGTTGGCGTCGATGTCGAAGGCGACCTCGATCTGCGGGACGCCACGCGGGGCCGGCGGCAGACCGGTCAGCTCGAACATGCCGAGCTTCTTGTTGTAGGCCGCGATCTCGCGCTCGCCCTGGTAGACCTGGATCTGCACGGACGGCTGGTTGTCCTCGGCCGTCGTGAAGATCTCGGAGCGCTTGGTCGGGATCGTGGTGTTGCGCTCGATCAGCTTGGTCATGATGCCGCCCTTGGTCTCGATACCGAGGGACAGCGGGGTGACGTCGAGCAGCAGGACGTCCTTGACCTCGCCCTTGAGGACACCGGCCTGGAGGGTGGCGCCGATGGCGACGACCTCGTCCGGGTTCACACCCTTGTTGGCCTCCTTGCCGCCGGTCAGCTCCTTGACGAGCTCGGCGACGGCCGGCATACGGGTGGAGCCACCGACGAGAACGACGTGGTCGATCTCGGAGAGCGCGATGCCCGCGTCCTTGATGACGTTGTGGAACGGCGTCTTGCAGCGCTCCAGCAGGTCGGAGGTGAGCTGCTGGAACTGGGCGCGGGTGAGCTTCTCGTCCAGGTGCAGCGGGCCCTCGGCGGACGCCGTGATGTAGGGCAGGTTGATCGAGGTCTCCGTGGAGGAGGACAGCTCGATCTTCGCCTTCTCGGCGGCCTCGCGCAGACGCTGGATGGCCATCTTGTCCTTGGACAGGTCCACGCCGTGACCCGACTGGAACTGCTTCACCAGGTAGTCGACGACGCGCTGGTCCCAGTCGTCACCACCGAGGTGGTTGTCACCGTTGGTGGCCTTCACCTCGACGACGCCGTCGCCGATCTCCAGGAGGGACACGTCGAAGGTGCCGCCACCGAGGTCGAAGACGAGGATGGTCTGGTCGTCCTTGTCGAGGCCGTACGCCAGGGCGGCGGCGGTCGGCTCGTTGACGATGCGCAGGACGTTCAGGCCCGCGATCTCGCCGGCCTCCTTCGTCGCCTGACGCTCGGAGTCGTTGAAGTACGCCGGGACGGTGATGACCGCGTCGGTCACCTTCTCGCCCAGGTATGCCTCGGCGTCGCGCTTCAGCTTCTGAAGGACGAAGGCGGACATCTGCTGCGGGTTGAAGTTCTTCCCGTCCAGCTCGATCTTCCAGTCGGTGCCCATGTGACGCTTCACGGACCGGATGGTCCGGTCGACGTTGGTGACCGCCTGACGCTTGGCGACCTCGCCGACGAGCACCTCGCCGTTCTTGGCGAAGGCGACGACGGACGGCGTGGTCCTGGCGCCCTCGGCGTTGGTGATGACGGTGGGCTCGCCGCCTTCGAGAACGCTGACGACGGAGTTAGTCGTACCCAGGTCGATGCCGACCGCACGTGCCATTTCGATTCCTCCAGCTGAATCCGAATGCTGTCTGCCCGCTGACGCTGACCGACTTGAGTGAAGCTGACTCAAGGATGCACAACTCCCGCTCTCGCGTCAACAGACTTGAGCCTCACCCGCTCAACTCTTCCCCCTCCCCTCCGCTCAACGAGGGAGATCCGCGCGTCGTTCCCGGACGGAACGGGTACGACATGAGAGGGTCCGGACATATCCCATGTTCTCGCCCGGAACCGGAAGGTGTGGGTGCATGACGGCGAAGCGCGCGCTGGATCTCACGGTCGGACTCGCCCTCCTCGTCCTGCTTTCCCCGGTCGCCGCCACCCTCGCTCTCTCCCTCGCCCTCAAGGACGCACGGAACAGTCGGAATGCCTGGCCCGGGCCCGGGCGGGGCGCGCGGGACATGCGGGAGGCCCGGGACGCTCGGGATGCCCGGGGCCTCGCGCGCGTAGGGCCGCGTACGGGGGAGCCGCGTACGGGAAAGGGGAACGCGCGCGTAGAGGCGGACGCCCGCGGCACCGCGCGCGTAGAGGCGGACATCCGCGGCACCGCGCGCGTAGAGGCGGACATCCGCGGCACCGCGCGCGTAGAGGCGGACATCCGCGGCACCGCGCGCGTAGCGCCGGGAAACGGCGTTCTGCGCCGCCGCCCGGTCGCGGGCCGGGACGACGTCCCCTTCACCCTGCTGACGTTCCGCACGAAGGGCCCGCTGGCCTCGCTGCCGCTCCTGCTGCACGTCGTACGCGGGCATATGTCGCTCGTCGGGCCGTGCCCGCTGGCTCCCGGCCACCGGGAGTCACGCGGCGAGGGGCGCCGGCGGCTCTCCGTACGCCCCGGAATGACCGGCCTCTGGCAGATCAGCGGGCGCTCGGAGCTGCCCTGGGAGGAGCGCGAACTCCTGGATCTCCACTATGTGGACCATCACTGGCTCGGCATGGATCTGGCCATCCTGGCGCGTACGCTTCCAGCAGTCCGTCGCCGTCACTCGACGACCCGCGCGGAGGGCCGCACTTCCGGCCGCCGGGCAAGGGTCGCCTGAGCGATACAGATCACCGTTTGGTCCGCTACAGTACGGCGCCCCAAACGGGTACCCTCGGCACGGACTCAATAAGTTACCGCTTAGTAGGCCCGAAGCTGAGGCCCGCCCGAGGAGCCCCACATGCAACTCGCCGCGATCGTCGTGTCGATCGTCATCACGGTGGTGGCCGTCGCGCTGTTCGGCCGCGCCATCGCGCAGATCTACCGCTTCGTGCGGCTGGGTCAGCCGGTGCCCGCGGGGACGCGCACCGGCGACCCGAAGCAGCGCACCATCACGCTGGTCAAGGAATTCCTCGGCCACACCCGGATGAACCGCTGGGGCGTCGTCGGCGTCGCGCACTGGTTCGTGGCGGTGGGCTTCTTCTCCCTTCTGCTCACGATCGTCAACGCCTTCGGCCAGCTCTTCCAGGCCGACTGGCTGATCCCGATCATCGGCGACTGGCTGCCGTACGAGATCTTCACCGAGTTCCTCGGCCTGATGACCGTCCTCGGCATCGTCACGCTCATCGTGATCCGCCAGCTCAGCAAGCCGACCCAGGCCGGCCGCAAGTCCCGCTTCGCGGGCTCCAAGACGGGCCAGGCCTACTTCGTCGAGGCCGTCATCCTCATCGTCGGCGTCTGCATCATGACGCTGCGCGCCCTCGAGGGTGTCCAGCACCACGTGACCAGCTGGGAGCCGGGCTTCTTCGCCTCGTACCCGCTCATCGCGCTGATCGACGGCGCCGACCTGAGCACGGTCCAGAACCTCACGTACTTCTTCGCCGCCCTCAAGATCGTCACGTCCTTCACCTGGATGATCACGGTCTCGCTCAACACCAACATGGGCGTCGCCTGGCACCGCTTCCTCGGCTTCCCGAACATCTGGTTCAAGCGCAACGCGGACGGCTCCACCGCCCTCGGCGCGCTCCAGCCGATGACGTCGGCCGGTAAGCCGATCGACTTCGAGGACCCGGGCGAGGACGACGTCTACGGCGTCTCCCAGGTCGAGCAGTTCTCCTGGAAGGGCATCCTCGACTTCTCCACCTGCACCGAGTGCGGCCGCTGCCAGTCGCAGTGCCCGGCCTGGAACACCGGCAAGCCGCTCTCGCCGAAGCTCCTCATCATGTCGCTGCGCGACCACGCCCACGCCAAGGCGCCCTACCTGCTCGCGGGTGGCGGCAAGACCATGGAGGGCGAGGAGAAGGCCACCGAGGAGCAGCTGGCTGGCGTGCCGGCCGCCGCGCTCGCCGAGGCCGAGCGTCCGCTCATCGGCACCGCCGAGGAGAACGGCGTCATCGACCCGGACGTCCTGTGGTCCTGCACCACCTGCGGCGCCTGCGTCGAGCAGTGCCCGGTCGACATCGAGCACATCGACCACATCGTCGACATGCGCCGCTACCAGGTGATGATCGAGAGCGCGTTCCCGTCCGAGGCGGGCACGATGCTCAAGAACCTGGAGAAGAAGGGCAACCCCTGGGGTCTCGCCAAGAAGCAGCGCGTCGAGTGGACCAAGGAGGTCGACTTCGAGGTCCCGATCGTCGGCAAGGACGTCGAGGACCTCAGCGAGGTCGACTACCTCTACTGGGTCGGCTGCGCCGGTGCCCTGGAGGACCGCGCCAAGAAGACCACCAAGGCCTTCGCGGAGCTGCTGCACATCGCGGGCGTCAAGTTCGCGATCATGGGCGGCGACGAGAAGTGCACGGGTGACTCCCCGCGCCGGCTGGGCAACGAGCCGCTGTTCCAGCAGCTCGGCCAGGAGAACGTCGCGATGCTGAACATGGCGTTCGGCGAGGACGACGAGGACGAGTCGACGAAGAAGCCGAAGGCTTCGAAGAAGATCGTCTCGACCTGCCCGCACTGCTTCAACACGATCGCCAACGAGTACCCGCAGCTCGGCGGCGACTACGAGGTCATCCACCACACCCAGCTGCTCCAGCACCTCATCGACGAGGGCCGGCTCGTCCCGGTGACCCCGGTCGAGGGCCTCATCACCTACCACGACCCGTGCTACCTGGGCCGTCACAACAAGGTCTACACGCCCCCGCGCGAGATCATGTCGGCCGTCCCGGGCCTGCGCCAGCAGGAGATGCACCGCCACAAGGAGCGCGGCTTCTGCTGCGGCGCCGGCGGCGCGCGGATGTGGATGGAGGAGCGGATCGGCAAGCGCATCAACACCGAGCGCGTCGACGAGGCCCTGTCCCTCAACCCGGACATCGTCTCCACCGCCTGCCCGTTCTGCCTCGTCATGCTCACGGACTCCGTGAACGGCAAGAAGAACGACGGCAAGGCCAAGGAGAGCCTCCAGGTCGTGGACGTGGCCCAGCTGCTCCTCGACTCGGTGAAGACGCCGGCGGACCCGGCCGAGGGCGCCCCGGCGGACGCCCCGGAGCCGGAGCCGGCCGCGTAACGCCGTACGCGGGCACAAGGGAGGGCCGTCCTCGCGCGAAGAGCGCGGGGGCGGCCCTTTCTGCTGCTCACGGGCGTCTTCGCGCGAGGTCTCCGGGGGTTCCCGGAGAGCCCCCGGAGGTCCCCGGAGATCCCCTAGGGGATGTCACAGCTCTGCGGCACTCTGCCCCGGAAGGACCAGGTCACGCCCGGACGGGGTACGTTCATGGACGTGGCTGGATTCAGGAACGGACGCGGCCGGCCGGGCGGCCCCCCGCAGCAACCGCAGCAACCTCAGCAGGCGCCGTACGGGTACCAGGCGCCCCCGCAGTCGTACCCGCGGCAGCACCAGCAGCAGCCGGTGCAGTGGGGTCAGCAGGGGCAGGGCCAGGGTCAGGGTCGGAGTCAGGGCCGGCAGGGTCAGGGCCAGGGCCGGCCTGGGCAGGGACACGGTCAGGGCCAGGGCTACGACCGGGGTCAGGGTCCGGGTCCGGGCTACGACCAGGGTTACGGCCAGGGTCAGGGTCAGGGGCAGGGCTACGGCCGGGAGTACGGCCAGGGTCAGGGGTACGACCAGGGTTACGACCAGGGCCAGGGCCAGGGCCGCGGCCGGCAGCAGGGCGGCGGTCCCGCCGCGCACGGCGAGCCGGAGTACTTCGGCGACCCGTACGCCCCGCAGGCGCCGCACCCGCAGCAGCAGTACGCCGCGAACAACCCGGGCCACACCCAGGCCTTCAGCATCCACGAGGACCCCTACGGGCAGGACGCCCCGTACCAGGAGGGCCCCGGCCCCGCCCCCGTCCCGGTCGGCCCGCGGCTGCCCTGGAAGGCCCTGCTGAGCGGCATCGTGACGCGCCCCGCCGATACGTTCCTGCAGATGCGGGACCACCCGGTCTGGGGCCCGGCGCTCATCGTCACGTTCCTGTACGGCCTGCTCGCCGTCTTCGGCTTCGACCAGGCCCGCGAGGACGCGATCAACGCGACGCTGTCCACGGTCGTCCCGTACATCCTGCTGACCGGCGTCGGCTTCGTCCTCGGCGGACTGGTCCTCGGCATGGTCACCCACACCCTGGCCCGCCAGCTCGGCGGCGACGGCTCGTGGCAGCCGACCGTCGGCCTGTCGATGCTGATCATGTCCCTCACGGACGCCCCGCGGCTGCTCGTCGCCCTCTTCGCGGGCGGCGACAACGCCGTGGTCCAGATCCTCGGCTGGCTGACCTGGCTGGCGGCGGGCGCGCTGTTCACGGTCATGGTGAGCCGCTCGCACGACCTGCCCTGGCCCAAGGCGCTGGGCGCCTCGGCGATCCAGCTGGTGGCGCTGCTGAGCCTGATCAAGCTGGGCACGCTGTAGGAGTCCGCCCGCCACGCGCGCGTACGTCTCGCTTCACAGATCGCTTCACAGATCGCTTCACAGAGGGGGAAGGGCCCTGCCGGAACGTTCCGGCAGGGCCCTTCCTCGTCCGTACGGCTGCGGACACGAATGCCTGTGATCAGGCGTCGAGCACCTGGCCCACACGGCTGACGACGGGCGGCTGGACCGACCAGGGGAAGTTGATCCAGTCGTCGGTCTTCTTCCAGACGTACTCGCACTTCACGAGCGAGTGCGACTTCTCGTAGACGACGGCGGAGCGGACCTCGGCGACGTGGTCCTTGCAGAAGTCGTGCACGAGCTTGAGCGTCTTGCCGGTGTCGGCGACGTCGTCGGCGATCAGGACCTTCTTGTCGGAGAAGTCGATCGCGTTCGGGACGGGCGCGAGCATGACCGGCATCTCGAGCGTGGTGCCGACGCCGGTGTAGAACTCGACGTTCACGAGGTGGATGTTCTTGCAGTCCAGGGCATATGCCAGACCGCCGGCGACGAAGACACCGCCGCGGGCGATGGACAGCACGATGTCGGGCTCGTAGCCGTCGTCGGCGATCGTCTGGGCCAGCTCACGGACGGCGAGGCCGAAGCCCTCGTACGTCAGGTTCTCGCGTACTTCAGTCATGCCGGCTGCCTCACACCTGGGTCCGATGGAAGTTCAAGAAGGAGCGCGAGGCCGTCGGCCCCCGCTGGCCCTGATACCGGGACCCGTAACGCTCGCTCCCGTAGGGGTGCTCGGCCGGCGAGCTGAGCCGGAACATGCACAGCTGCCCGATCTTCATCCCCGGCCAGAGCTTGATCGGCAGGGTGGCGAGGTTGGACAGCTCCAGGGTCACGTGCCCCGAGAAGCCGGGGTCGATGAACCCGGCGGTCGAGTGCGTCACCAGACCGAGCCGCCCCAGCGAGCTCTTCCCCTCCAGGCGGGAGGCGATGTCGTCCGGCAGCGTGATGACCTCGTAGGTCGAGGCGAGCACGAACTCGCCCGGGTGCAGGATGAACGCCTCGTCGCCCTCGGGCTCGACCTCTCGGGTGAGGTCGGCCTGCTCGATGGCGGGGTCGATGTGCGGGTAGCGGTGGTTCTCGAACACCCGGAAGAAGCGGTCGAGCCGCACATCGATGCTCGAGGGCTGCACCATGGATTCGTCGTACGGGTCGATGCGCACCCGGCCTGCGTCGATCTCGGCCCGGATGTCCTTGTCTGAGAGAAGCACCCTCCCACGATACGCAGAGGGCGCGGAGCTCCCCCAATCGGGAAGGCCCCACGCCCCGGATTCCCCGGGAGACCCCGGTCACCTCAGCCGCACGTCAGCCGCATTCCGGCCGCGCGTCAGCGCTGCTCGAACTCCACCGGCACGGCGTGCCGCAAGCGTGCACACTGTGGACACCGGATCAGCCGCCCGGGCCCCAGCCGCCCGGCACCGAGCCGCTGGAGCGGGAACGAAGCAGTACTGAACACGTGCCCTTCGGCACAGCGGACGACGGTGCGTTCCATCGAACCCATCAAGTCCCTTCCCCGACAAGTGGTGGACGAGACAGCCACATTAGGGGATCAAGAGGACCCCACCCGACCCGGCACCCCGGGAATCCGAACTTCGCCTGGCGTGCGGGATGGGGTACAGTGTGCGACGATGCGGCTTCGATCTTCGAGCGGCATACGCGCGGATGTAGTTTAATGGTAGAACATGAGCTTCCCAAGCTTATAGCGCGGGTTCGATTCCCGTCATCCGCTCTTGAACGAAGGCCCAGGTCAGCGACCTGGGCCTTCGTCGTTGTCCAGACCTCCTGGGGGCTACCGCGCCTTCCGCGTGCCCCAACCCCCAGGAATGCCCTGTCTGGAGAGGTGTCCGCGCACCACCCCCGCCGCACAGGACGGGCCGACGCCCCGATGCACGGGACAGGCTTCACGTGACCTGACCTGCCTTACGCTGCGCCATGGATTCCCGCATTCGCTCGGCAAACAGTCGGCGACCTTACCCGGCACGCCGAAGGCGGCCGGCGACTCCAGAACGAGGACGACTGGGACAGCGGCCGTCAGCGCTCAACACGGAACGGCGCCCCGCCCGAAACAACCTGAGGCGGGACACCCTCCTGACGCGAGAGTCAGGGAATGATCAGGTCGAAGACGTCACCCCCCGCTCCGTTGGTGACGCCGGCGAGGATGAGCAGTCCGTCCAGGCAGTGGTTGTGCCTGCGGTACAACACGGCGGAAGCGCCATCGGGCCCGCTTTCCACGCTGGCCACCGGGACGGCCCGGTCGAAGTCGACCGTCTCCTCAAGCTCGCGCCGCGGACCGACCGACGCAAGATCACCCACACCCCCTGGGGCATCCCCGACCGCCTCCTCGCCCGTCCGCCCACCCGGCCCGCCCGAACCTCGAAGAGACACCTGCGGCTGCTGTACGCGGGCCGGCTGACCGCGGAGAAGGCCGTCGAGGCCCCGATCCGCAGCCTGGCCCCGCTCCAGGGCGTCAAGCTGTCGATCACCGCCCCAAGAGCCCGGTTCCATGCCCTCGAAGCCCAAGCCTGCGGACTCCCGGGCGCGGTTTGGGCCGTCGGCGACTCGGGTGGAGTCCGGGCGACGGGCGCCACCGGCGTCCTGGACCCCGACGAACCGGGCGACCCTCGCCGTCTGGGCCCCGTCGGAGCCTTGCGGGAGGACGGTGTCCTCGACCTCGACGCCCCGCTCGGCAGGTTCTGGGACGAGGCCGCCGGCCACCCGCTCGCGGTCGTAACCGCGCGACAGCTTCTGACCCACACCGCAGGCCTCCCTCTCCGGGCCCAGTTGAAGAACCTCTACGGCACCGCCCCCGCCGACATCCGCCGCGGAGTCCTGCACGAAGCCCTCAACCGGCCGCCCGGCGAAGCGGTCGAGTACACCGACCGGGCCGCCCTCATCCTCGGCCACCTCGCCGAATACCTCTCCAGCCGACCCATCGACCAGCTCTCCGAGGAGAGGACCTGGCGCCCCCTGGGCATGGACTCCACGCACTTCGGCCCGCTGCCCGCCGATATGCCGTCCAGGTGCGCCCCCACCGAACTCGACCAGAACACCGGCACCCGCCTCAAGGGCATCGCCCGCGACTTCTCAGCCCGGCTGCTCAGCGGGGTGTGCGGCATCGCCGGCGTCTTCACCATCCTCGACGACCTGGCCGTCTTCCTGCGCTACATGCTCGACCACGCCACAGCCCCCGCCACGGCTGGCTTCGGCGTGGACTGGACCGCCCACATTCCCTCACCGTGCAGACCGGCGGCCTGCAGCCCGAGCGCGGCCTGTTCTGGCACCCGGCCCCCGGCACCACCGCCGAGCAGGACGTCTGGGTCCACTACGGCTTCACCGGCACAGGCATGTGGATCTCCCCCACCCAGGACCGGTGGGCCGTGCTGCTGACCAACAAGCTCTACTACACCCGCGACCGCCGGCCGCTGACCGATGTCCGCACCACCTTCCGAGAGCTGGCGTTCTGAGAATTCCGGCCGCCCCAACAGAAACGACCACCTGGCTCGCTTCGGCCCAGAGTGGCCCGACTCGTTGCAGAGAAAGCCCAGTTGGCCTCCTACACCCGAGACCATTCAGGCGAGACGGCACGACCCCCAGCAGTGAGCTCCACGTGTCGCACAAGCCCGATTACGGCTCGAGTCCTGGCGCCTCCGCGTCAACCGGCGGGTAATCGGCACCCGCCTCTCCTCGCCCATTGGCTCGGCCTGAGGCTGATCAAGCTCTCTGTGGTCGTTGTCCACGACCTGGCCTCGGCACTCGGCATCGAGCCAGTCGCACGGGCTGCGACGCACTTCCTGTGGGTTTTACGCCCCGAATCCATGAATCAGCCAGTGCATGGGTGGGATGCACTGATCTATCTGATCACTTGGGTGACTGCTCTGATCACGCCGGTCTGGTGGCTACTGAAGCGGCGCCTGGCCCGAGGAGCCGTCTTGCGACACCGGGTGACCCTCCAGACCGTGGAGGAGCTCAACCTCTGCGCCGAGGCAAACAGCCGGCAGCCCGGATAGCGTGCTTCGCCGCTTCGAATGTTCGACCTTGCCCTCCGTGCGACCGAAAACGCCATCCTTCGTGCCCACCGATACGTGGGAACCATGCCCCGCCGCTCCGCCAGGAGGGCAGCAGCACGTATGCGTGCATCGCGGGTCGCGGGTGCGCTCCGCGCAGAGTCCCCAAGGATGGACCTCCATCCAGAGACCGCGCTGCCCCGCCTGGGTGCCAGGTCGGCGGAGATCGGCGAACGGTGTGCGGAGGGCCGCGTCGGATCCATGCTGCCAGTGGAGTCCTTGGTGGACATCGCGCCAGTGCCCGCTGCACGCACAACAGTCCGGGAATCAATCCACGTGGCTGTAGTCATCATCGCCACCATGGCAGCTGCCGTCGGGGCTTCCGCTGCACTGCCCGCCCTCGAAGTGAACAACGACCTGCACCCGCGGCTCATCGCAAGGTGCGCCGTGCCGGCTGTGCCCTGCCGGACAGCGAGAGCAGCATGGAACAGGTGCACAAGCGCTTGGAGAAGGCCCACAAGTCCGTCCTGCGGTGGCTGCACTGTCACACCCATCCAAGTCGGCGCATCCTGCCAGAGAACGCCTGCCCCTTGTGTACCGAGACGAATACCGATCTTGCGACGGCAGCCGTCCTGATTCGGCAGCACCTGGACGCCGCCCACCGGGTGCCCGTGTCCTTCTCCGTGCGCCGTCCCGCCAGTTCTCCCCAAAGCAACGTCCGGCATCCGAGGCGCTCGTGCCGATCTGCGGTCAAGTCCGGCATGGAAAGAGCGCGCCGCTCAGGTCCGGCAGCACCGGAGCCAGGCCTCTATCCGTGATGACGTCAGCCACCAACCAAGTGGATCGACAAGACCGACCCGAAGATCGAACATTTAATCGACATTCGATAATCATTTTACATTAAATCGCCCTTTCCTTATCCCCCCAGCCGCAGACTCGTCGACTCGCTTGACCCCTCACGCCGAAACGAGTAACCATCTGCCTTGCGAAACCCCTAAAGAAGGAAACAATGACCACCCCACAAAGCATTTCGAACGAAGAACCCGCAGAACCGCTGTACAGCATGGCCAGATTCGCGGAAACCGTCTGCTCGTGTCCGGGATTCTCGATGAGTCGGCACGGCGACCACTGGGAAATCCGAGGAGAAAGTTCGACGAAACCCCTCTTCGTGCCCGAGGTGGTGACCGGCACCCAGTATTTGGAATTCACGCGCAAGCTCTACAAAATGAATTGGCGCCCCACGCCCCGTCTCTGGTCCGGTGCCCCCTCCTTGTCGTTCGAGGACGTCTCTGCGATGGATGCGTGCGAGCTGCTGCTCCGAATCCCGTGGTACCAACGCGCCCTGGACGAACGCAAGGTCGAGGAATGGGTGGGCGCGATGCGCCGCAAAGAGTGGAGAACCACCCATCAGGGGCTGGCGAGCGACCAGCAGGGGATGCTGTACGACGGTCAGCACAGGCTGGCCGCTCAGGTGATCGTGGGGATCACGCTGCGCTACAGCGTGGCACGTGGCATCGAGGGCGAGACTTTCAATGTGGTCGACCGCGGGAAGATGCGCAACAGCTCGTACACCTTCGCAGCCGCCGGCGAGAAGGACGCCTTCAACCTGTCCGCCGCTCTGCGCCTACTCTGGATGTGGGAAAATCATCCGCTCGAGAAGTGGAAGAACCGGTATCCGGTGTCGGATGACCAGCTCAAGGTAGTGCTGGACCGTCACCCGGGAATCCGACACTCGGTGAAGCGGGGAAAGCCGATCCCGCGCGCGTCGGCACGTGCGACCACTCTCGTTCACTACCTGGCGACCCAGGCATGCGGATCTCCCGAGGTCCCGGACCAGTGGTACGCACAGCTGGGCACCGGGGAGAATTTCCAGCGACGCGACCCGGGACTGGTGCTGCGCAACTACTTCCTCGGCGGAGAAATGAACGAGAAGGGAAATCGGTCGCCGGTGAAGGGTATGCAATCGGCTATCCAGGTCATGCACCTTTTCGCGACGGCATGGAACAACACATGCACCGGCCAGCATCGCACTATTGCAAAAGCCTTTGTCAACTACGGTGTACCGGCCCTCAAGAGGCCGGGACCGAACCACCTCTTTCGCTTCCCTATGAGTCCGGGAGAAACAGACATGCTGTCCTAGACGAACGCACGTAGGGCACTTCACGCAGAAGCCTCAGGCCGGTGGCCCGGGGCTTCTGCTGTTGCCCGGGCTGTCTCCGGACCCCGTAGTGGCGACACACGAGCACCGCGACTGGGCTTCCTGCCGGGTTTGACAGCCGTGCCGGCCATCAGCATTCCTCGGCGCTCGGCTCGACGCGAAGCAGTGGGAGCCTCCTTTGTGTGTCCCGCCCATGGCGGCTTCATGTGCCGCCGGTCGGGAGGGCCGTGTACGCGGCCGGCCCCTTGCGGGGCTCCGGCGTCCGACAGCATCCGGCTCACGCCCCGGCACCGGCTCGACGTAACCATGCGATCGGACTCCTCGGCACGCGCGGTGCGCCCGCCGCGGCGAAAGTGGTCCTTGGAATCGGCAGGCTGGGCCACGTTGACGACCTGGTCCAGGTCATCGATGTGGATGCGTCGGCGACGACATCGGCGGCCCCGTCCGCTCGCAGCCGTCCAGTCCTCGAAGCCCAGATCACCACTCTGCCGGAGGCCTACCCTCTCCTGACCTCGCTGCCCGGCGTCGGCCCCATCCATGCCCTGCAGGAGCGGACAACAGCGGTCGGATACAGATCCCTGGCGACCGGGGCCATTCACCTGCCCCAAGCGAAACCGCAGGTCAGAGGCCAAATAGGAGCCCGGGTACCGGGTGATTCCCAAGCTTATGGCGCGGGTTCGATTCCCGTCATCCGCTCTTGGATGAAGGCCCAGGTCAATGACCTGGGCCTTCGTCGTTGTCCCGGACCCTCGCCGATCTGGGGCGGGGCCGGGGTTCAGTGTGGCGGCTCTCCGGTGGCGGGGGTGTCGCGGAGGGGTGTGCTCGGGTGGACCTCGCGCTCGACGCGCGGCAGGATCTCGGGGATGTAGATCTCCTGGATGGCCGCTCCCTCGCCGTGCGCCTCCCAGTGGGCGCGGGTCGCCCAGCGTTCGACGAGGACGAAGCGGAGCGGGTCCTCGTCCGAGTGGTACGCCTCCCAGGCGACGCAGCCGTCCTCGGCGAGGCACAGCGGGCGCATCCGGCGGAGCGCGGCGGCCACGGGCTCGGCGTCGGCCGGGTCGGGCACGCGGACGATGACGATCAGGTCGAACATCAGGCGGTCTCCTTCGCAGGGGTCGGAGCGGGCATCAGACGGTCTCCTCGGCGGCGGCGATCCGGACGATCTCCGGGAGCCACCGGGCGACCCGGGCCAGGTCGACGCCCAGCGCGAGCGCCCGTCCCGCGTCCATGCCGAAGTCGGCCGGGCAAGAGTACGGCGAGAGCGCCGGGTCACCGGCCGGGTCGTCCTTCTCCACCACGGTGGTCGCCTTGCCGGTGACCCGCTCCACGGCGGCGCACACATCGTGGACATCCACCGGGTCCGGGGACGTCACGTTCACGACGCCGCCGAAGACGCCGCCCACTCCCAGGAGTTCGCCGGCCGCGGCGCGGGCGAGGAACGCGGCGACGTCCGGGGCGTGCACCAGCGACGTACGGCCCGGGCGGGCGTGGGCCGTGACGGGCTCCCCCGTGCGGGCCCGGTCGAGGTGGAACCGCAGCCGCCCGGTGAAGTCGTCGGTGGCGGCCAGGACATGGGCGACCCGGGCGATGGTGACGGGCACCTGCGCGTTCCGCACCAGGGCCGATTCGGCCTGCCGCTTACCCTCGCCGTAGTTGCGGCCCACGAAGTCCGGGTCCTGCCACGGGAGTTCGATGTCGTACGTGTACTCCTCCGGCCGGAGTTCGTCCTCGCGGGCGAAGGCGCTCATGGGCGGCGCCGGGATCCGGTGGCGGAAGGTGTCGGCGTTGTACACCTCCATGCTGCTGGTGAGCACGAACCGGCCCGCCCGGTCGCCGAAGGCCGTACAGGCGTCCAGCGCGGCGGCCGGCGTGTAGCACGCCTGGTGGACCACGGCGTCGAACCGCTCGCCGGCCACCGCGGCGGCCAGCTCGCCCGGCCGGCCGACGTCGGCGGTCAGCCGCCGCACGGCCGGGCCGAACGGGTCGGCCGTGCGGCCGCGGGTGACCAGGGTGACCCGGTGACCCTCGTCGAGCAGCCGCCGCACCAGGAGCTTCCCGAAGAAGCGGGTGCCTCCGATGACGCAGATCTCAGCCATCCGTCTCGCCTTTCTCTTCCGTCCGGAGGGAGATCACGCCGTGACCGGCTCGGCCGGCGAAGCCTCCGCGGCCCCGGCGTCCGCGCTGTCCGTGGTACCCGCGGTGTCCCCGGCCTTCGTGGTGTCCGTAACCTTCGTGGTGTCCGTGCCGGAGTGGTCCTGGTCGCGGCTGACGAAGCAGATCACGGCGCAGAGCGCGGCCACCGCCGCAGCGACGTACCAGTTGGCGCCCGGCAGGTCGGCGGAGACCGACACGTCGAACATGACGCCCGCGAGGAGCGCGCCGGCCATGTTCCCGGCGCTCCGGAAGAAGTGCATGGCGCCCATGGCGCGGGCGAGTTGCTCCTCGGGCACCTTGCGGGAGACCCACATGTCGAAGGACGGCACGAAGAGGATCTCGCCGAAGACGACGACGAAGCAGCCCGCGGCGACGGCCCACAGTGCGGCGGGACCGGAGCCGAAGAGGGTGTAGGCGAGGGCCATGGCGGTCAGGCCGATGCCCATGACCACGCCCGGGCGCAGGTGCTTGATCGCCAGCTTGAAGACCGGGTACTGGAGGACGAGCAGGCTGAGGCCGGTGATCCAGAACGGGGCGGAGGGCGCCCACTGCGGCAGGTACTTCCCCATGTGCAGCGGGATGCCGACGACGAAGCTCAGGGAGAGGAACCAGAACACCGACGACAGCAGGAAGTAGCGGGTGGCGCCGCCGACTTCGACGGACTTGAGCCCGGCCAGGCTGAACAGCGGCGCGCGCTCGGCGCCGGCGTCCTTGCGCGGTGCGGCGGTTCCGTCGGCCTGGAAGCCGTCGCGGGGGATGAAGAGGGAGGCCGACAGACAGAAGCCGACGAAGAGCACGAAGACCGCGGTGAACACGAACCGCAGATCCATGCCGAGGAGCAGACCGCCGGCGAGCGCACCGCCGAACAGGCCGACCTGCGCCGCCATCTGGAAGGTCGAGAACGCCTTGGCGCGCTCGCCCTCCGGGTAGGACACGAGGATGTTCTTCAGGCCGGGGAAGGCCGTGCCGGAGCCGAAGCCGATGAACAGCGCCAACACGCTGTAGAAGGCGACACCGCTGGTGAAGCCCATCAGGCCCAGCGAGACGGCCTCAAGACCGGTGCCGACGAACACCGCGCCGCGGATGCCGAGCCGGGCCGAGAAGCCCTCGTAGGAGAAGGTCGCGGCCAGTCGTCCGACGTACGTCATACACATGACCACGCCGGCCCAGAAGCCGCTGCCGCTGTCACCGAGCGAGGCCACCAGGATGGGGAACCAGATGTAGTTCCCGATGTGGGCGAGGAAGATCCCCGCGTTGAGCCCGAAGAGGGCGCTTCTGCGCTCGCTGGTCACAGGCTTGCCTTTCCTTCCGAAGTGGCCGAGCGGAGCTCGGAGATGGCGCGGGCGAGAGCGGCCCGGTCGATCGGCACGCCGTTCACGACGGTGGCCAGGGGCAGCGCCGGCAGCGGGCCGCCGGCGGTGTGGAGGTTGAACGTGGCGGCGGCGCCGGCGCGCAGCGGCGGCTCCGCGGCGCGCACACCGCTCAGCTCGTCGAAGTGGCGGCGGCCCGTGACGGTGGCCTGCCGGCGCAGTTCCGCGGTGAGTCGCTCGTCGTCGCCGGAGAGCAGGGCGAGTTCGCCGAGGAACGAATAGCCGTGGTACGCACCGGTGTTGCCGGAGTCGGTGCCGATGAGGAGCTCGCCCCGGCGCAGCGCCGCGAGGGCGTTGCGGCGCATGTCGGCGAGGGCCGCGGTGCGGGTCTCCTGACAGTCGTACGCGATGCCGAAGGGCTCCTCGACGGTGCGGACGAACTCCAGGTTGCGGGGGTCCTGGGTGTCGAGGAAGCCCTCCCGGCCGTACTCGGCGAGGAACTCCTCCCGGGTCATGACCATCGGCCGGAGTCCGGCGAGCGTGGAGACGAAGCGGGCGCCGTCCAGTTCCTTCCAGTCGGCGTCGTCGAGGGTGCGGTCGCGCACGCTGTGGGCGAAGAGCCGGAAGCCGCACGCGTAGGCGAAGCGCGTCTCCTCCAGGGTGTTGCAGTCGACGATCGCTCTCACCCCGCGCTCGGCGGCGATCCGGGCGGTGAACCGGAGCACCCGCTCGGAGAGCCGGGAGAACCGGACCCGGCTGCCCGGCTGTTCGGTGCCGTCGGTGAACATCACCTTCAAGAAGGTGCCGCCGCGTTCGGCGTTGGAGCGGAGCGCGTGCTCCAGGTCGGCCTCCACGGCGAGCATGTGGACCGGCGCGGGGAACTCCACACCGTGTCCGCTGCGCCCGGCCGTGTCGGTCGTCGCCGTCACCGCGTACCCGCAGTGGACGACCTCGGGGTACGGCCATGGCGACGCCTCGCGGCCGGCCCGCCAGGCGTCGTCCACCAGCGGGAAGCCGAACATGTCCACGACGTGGGTGACCCCGTGGTACAGGTACTGGAGGGCGACGATCCGCGGGTCGTCGACCGAGTCGTCCCAGTTGGCGGGGAGCGAGACATGGGCGTGGGTCTCGGTGTAGCCGGGCCACAGCTCGGGCTCCGAGCCGGTGCGGCGGCCGGCCGGGGTGAAGGCGGTGAACACGCCGTCCTCGGCCGTCACGTCGAACAGCGCCTCGTCGTCGAGGAGGGGGATCGCGACCCCCTGGACGGTGAGGGTCCCCGCCTCCTGCCGGATCGGAGCCGGGATCACCGGGCGACCTCGACGCTCATGCGCAGCTCGATCCGGCCCAGGGACTCCTCGCAGCGCTCGTTGACCTGCTCGCGGCCCTCGCCCGTGAAGACGAGGTGGCCGATCCAGTCGAAGTTGCTCTTGGCGAGCCGGGCGACCGCGGTGCCGGGCTTCTTGTACGCCTGGGCGCTGTGGAAGCCGGGGAGTCCGTCCAGGCCGTCGAAGCCGATGGACTCGACGGTGCCGGCGACGGGCGCGCCGAACCAGCGGCCGCCGGCCGTGGTGTCGCCGGGGAAGGGGAGTTCGGGGCGCTCGCCGAGGGCCTGCCGGATGACCTCCAGGTAGGCGTCCACGCCGGAGGAGATCTTCATCAGGGTCGGCACGATGCCGCCGATCAGCCGCCCGTTGACCTCGCAGAGCACCGGGCCGTCGGCACCGAGGAAGAACTCGGTGTGGATGAAGCCGAAGTCCACGCCCAGCTCGTCGAGGACCTTGGTCGTCATGGCGTACAGCTCGTCCTGGAGCGGGTGGCCCTCGAAGTAGGTGGCGCCCATCTCGATGAAGTGCGGGAAGCCGCTCAGCAGACGGTCGGTGAGGCCCAGGTGGACGACCTCGCCGCCGGCCAGCACGCAGGACTCCACGGAGATCAGCTCGCCCTCGACGAACTCCTCGATGAGGATGTCGGGGATCCGCACGACACCGCGCCCGTAGTCGGTGACCCGCTCCAGCTCGGCGAGGTAGTCGCGCAGGTCCTGCTCGTCCTTGAGGTGCAGGACGTGGAGGCTGGCGGTGCCGTCGGACGGCTTGACCACGCAAGGGAAGCCGACCTCGCGGACGGCGGCTTCGACCTTCGCCGGGTCGTCGACGTGCACGAAGCGCGGCTGGCGGACGCCGGTGCCGTCCAGGGTGAGGCGGGTGCGGTGCTTGTGCCGGGCGTTGCGGGCGCCTTCGACGCTCATGCCGGGCAGGCCGAGGGAGCGGGCGACGGTCGCGGTGTGCACCGTGTGGTACTCGCTGTACGTGGTGACGCCGTGCACCGGGTTGGCCGCGTGGATCTCCTTGGCGATCCGCTCCAGTTCGTCGATGGAGAACGCCTCGGCGCTCTTCACGACCTGGCAACGGGGGTGCGCGAAGGCGTCCTTGGCGAGCGGCGAGGCGGCCAGGTAGAAGTCGGGGTCGGCGGAGACGACGGTGACGTCGTGGCCGAGCTCCAGTGCGTTGGCGATGCCCTGGATGCCGTTCGGGTTGCACTCGATCATCAGGATGTGCATGGCGGAACTCCTTGCGTACGTGGGGTGGTTGGCGGCGGCGCGTGGGCGTGGCGGATCAGGCGGCCGGGCTGATTGGGGGCGGATCGGGGGCAGATCAGGGAGCGCGGCAGACCAGGAAGCGGGGTGGATCAGGAAGCGGGGCGGTGCGGGGCCGCCGCGGCGAGGACGGCGTCGACGTCGAGGCCGAGCCGGGCGAGGACTTCGTGGTGGTCGCCGCCCTCGCAGGGCCAGTCGTGGCCCGCGTTGACGCCGACGACCTCGCTGCCGGGCAGCAGCAGCGCCAGCGCCTCGGCAGCGCCGCCCTCGGCCCGGTGTTCCTCGACGACCACGAACCGCCGGTGAAGACCGGCCAGTTCGGCGGCCGAGCGAGCGAGCCTCGCATGGTCGAGGTGGACCAGGTGGGCGTGGGCGAGCTCAGGGCGCCGCTCCCGTGCGGCCAGGGCCAGCCGGGTGCCCTCCTCGCCGACGGAGACCAGGCAGGGCGTGCCGGCGTCGCCCCGGGCGTCCCACACGACGGGCGGGACGCCGCCACCGTCCGTGCCGCTTCCCGGCAGGGAGGCGTAGGCGGCATTGCGGCCCGTCCGGATGTAGGTGGGCGTGCCGGTGCGGGCCGCCTCGCGGACCACCGCGCGGGTCTCGGCCTCGCCGTACGGGGCGGCGACGGCGACACCGGGGATGCTGCGCAGGACCGCGAGGTCCTCCAGGCAGTGGTGGGTGGTGCCGAACCAGGCGCCGGACACCCCCGCGTACGGGGCGACGACGGTGACGCCGGCCTTCAGATAGCCCAGCGTCAGCTTGAGGCTCTCCGCGGCGCGCAGCGCGGCGAAGGGCGCGAAGGTGGAGACGAAGGGGCGGTAGCCGGCGGCGGCGAGCCCGGTCGCCATGTCGATCATGGCGCCCTCGGCGATCCCGATGTTGAAGAAGCGGTCCGGGTAAGCCAGTTGGAAGGGGTGCTTCTTGCCGCCGAGGTCCGCTTCGAGGCAGACGATACGGGGGTCGAGGGCGGCGAGCTCGGTGAGCTCGGCGCGGTAGGCGTCCCGTCCGCTCAGCGCGGGGGCGGCCGGGGGCGTGGCGGCCGCCGGGGATGCGGGGGTGGAGGGGGGCGTGGGGGTGGCCGGCGGCGTGAGGCCGGCCGGGGAGGTGAGGGCGGTCGGGGTCATCGGATGGCTCGCTTCCACTGCGCGGCGCGCGCCGCGTCGATCGTCACGTAGTGCGAGGCGGCCTTGCCCTCGACCGCGCGGACACCCTTGCCCTTGACGGTGTCGGCGAGCACGGCGAGCGGCCGGCCGGCGCCGGCGCGGTCGCCGGCGAACACCTCGGTCAGGGCGGCGAGATCGTGCCCGTCGACCGTGACCGTGTCGAAGCCGAAGGCGGCGAAGCGCTCGGCCAGCCGGGGCAGCGGGGAGATGTCCGCGACGAGTCCGTCGTTCTGGCCCCCGTTGCGGTCCACGACGAGGACGAAGTTGCCGAGCCGCTGGGCGGCGGCGACCTGGACGGTCTCCCAGACCAGGCCCTCCTGGAGCTCGCCGTCGCCCGCGACCGCGATCCCGAGGCCGCCCTGGCCGCCGAGCCGGCGGGCCAGGGCCCAGCCCGCCGCGTACGGCACCCCGTGGCCGAGGCTGCCGGTGGGGAAGCGGACGCCGGGGACCTTCGGTCCCGGGTGCCCGGTGTACGGGTGTCCGGCGAGGCCGTAGAGCGGCGCCGGGTTCTCCGGAAGGACGCCGCTGACGTGCAGCGCGGCGTACAGTCCGGCGGCGGCGTGGCCCTTGCTGAGCACCACCTCGGTGCCGTCGCCGCGCGCGGCGCGGTGCAGGGCGGCGATCAGGATGTCCAGGACGGACAGGCTGCCGCCGAGGTGGCAGCCCCGGGGACCCGCGGCCATGTCGACCACGAGCCGCCGGGCCTGCCGGGCCCGCTCGGCGAGCAGGGCGAGCGTGGCGTCGTCGGCGGACGTGCCCGCGAGGGCCGGTGCATCGGTGGCGGACGTACCCCCGGCGAACGGAGCGCCGTCGCCGGACGTACCCCCGGCGAACGGGGCGTCGTGCACGGCGGTCATCGGGTGCTCTCCTCGCCGAGGGCGAACCAGCGGTTCACGGCGTCCGCGAGGATCGAGCGGGAGGTCCGGTACGCCATGCTGCCGATCCGCTCCTCGTCGGTGTGGTCGAGGGCCGCGTCGCCCGGGCCGTACGCCACCATGGGGACGTCCTTCCAGGTCGTGGCCAGGGTGTTCATGTCGGAGGTGCCCTTCTTCACGACGAACCTCGGCCGGATGCCGGCCTGGGCGAAGGCGCGGGTGAACACCTTGACGAGCGCGCCTGACCGGCCGGCCGCGTGACCGGGGGTGGCCCGCAGGATCTCCGCCTCCACGCCGTCCCGGCCGGCGGCGGCGCCGAGCGCGGCGGTGCGCAGCAGCTCCAGGTCGGCCGAGGGCGGGACGCGGAAGTTGAGAATGCCGACGGCCCGGTGCCGGGCGCGTCCGGTCTCGCAGTGGATGTCGATGACGGCACTGAGCGCGTCGGACGCCTCCTTGAGGACCGCCGTACGGATGGTGTCGAGGACGTCCATCAGCAGGTCGGGCGCGGACAGGGCGTCCATGCCGGCCGAGTGGCCGCTGGCCACCGACGCGGTGACACGAAGCTTGAACAGGCCGAAGTAGCCGAGCGTCAGGGTCTCCGCGCCGCTGGGCTCCCCGATGACGACGGCGTCGGCGGGGTAGTGGTCGCGGGCGTGGAAGGCGCCCTTGGAGGAGGACACCTCCTCCTCGACCGCGCCGACGACCCGCAGTTGGCCGTTCTCGGGGATGTCCGCGTGGGCGAGGACCTCCAGGAAGTTGGCGAGGCTGCCCTTGGCGTCCACACTGCCCCGGCCCCACAGCTCCTCGCCGCGCCATTCGACGGGCCAGCGGTGCGGCACCGTGTCGAGGTGCCCGAGGAGCAGCATCCGGCGGGGGCCGTGGCCGCGGGTCGCAACGAGGTTGCCGACGGCGTCGATCTCCGCGTCGATGCCCCGCTCACGGCACCAGTCGGCCAGGTAGACGGCGAGTTCGGCCTCGTCGCCGGAGACCGAGGGCACCGAGACGACCTTGGTGAGCAGCCCGAGGTCGGCGCCCGGCTCGCGGGTGCGCCAGAAGCGGGTCCACTTCTCCGGTTCGGCCATGGTGTGCGGGCCGGTGATGGCGACGTCGGCGCTGCCGGCGAGGGCCATCTCGGCGGCCCGGACCTTCTGCCGCATCCTGCCGCCCGCGTACCGCGCGCCGTCGCCCGGGTAGGCGTGCGGCAGGGTGGAGGCGGGGTCCTCGGGGTCGGTGAGGAGTCCGGCGCTGCCGGTGACCAGCCGCAGATGGTCGGCGTCGAGGGCGTTGCTCAGCGCGGCGGCGAGCACGTCGGCGTCGACGTTCAGCGGGGCGCCGCCGGCCTCGTCGTGCACCGGCGGGGACACGCAGACGACGTCGTACGTGTCGAGCAGCGCGGTCAGCCGGACGGTGTCGACGTCCGAGGGGACGCCGGCCCGGTGGTCGCGGACGATCACCGGGCGGCCGTCGTCGTTGACCGCCTTCAGCGGCCGGTTGGCGCGGCCGCTGACGAGCCGGTTGCGCGCCGCGACCGAGGTGAAGACCCGCAGGCCGTGGGCGGCCAGGCCCTGCTCGACGGCGGGCAGGGTGACCTGCTCGTACGCGTCGACCAGGTGGCGCATCTCCTCCGGCGGGCAGTAGCGGACCTCGTCGCCGTTGGTGAGGCGCAGATGGGGCATCGGGCGGCCGGTGGAGCGGTAGTGCCGCTCGATGCCGGTCGCACCGCCCGCCACCAGGAGCACCCGGGCGCCGCGGGCCACCAGGAGCGCGAGCTCCTGGTGGACGGTGCCGAGGTCGAGGGTGGCGCTGCCCGCCTTGATCACGTACAGGGGCCTGGTCACGGCGACACCGCCGTGGTGGGCAGGCCCGCGGTCTCGTCGAAGCCGCAGATCAGGTTCATGGCCTGGATGGCCTGGCCGGCGGCACCCTTGACGAGGTTGTCGAGCGCGGCGACCGCGACGCACTGCCCGTCCCGGACGGCGATGGCGACCTCGGCCACGTTGGAGCCGACGACGGCCTTCAGCATCGGGAAGTCCTGCGGCGCCTTCGGCGCGGTCCGGACCCGCACGAACGGCTTGCCGACATACGCCTTGGCGTAGGCCCGCTTGACGTCGAGCGGCGAGACGCCGGGCAGCAGGTCGGTGTAGGCGGTGACCATGATGCCGCGCGCCACGTCGAGGCTGTGGGTGGAGAACCGCAGGTCCATGGTGGCGCCGGTGAACTCGGCGATGGCCTGGCCGATCTCCGGCGCGTGCCGGTGGCCGTACAGCTTGTGCACCCGGAAGTTGCCGCTGCGCTCGGCCGGCGGCTCGCCGCTGCCGCGTCCGCCGCCGGTGGAGCCGGTCTTGGCGTCGACGACGACCCGGGGGTCGATCAGGGAGGCGGCGAAGAGCGGGTAGAGCGCGTAGATGGTGGTGACGGCCATGCAGCCGGGCAGGCTGATGAACCGGCTCTCCGGTACGGAGGGGCTCAACTCCGGTACGTAGTACGCGAAATCCTCGATCGGCGGGTTCTTCGCGGTCTTCGGGTAGTACGCCTCGACCTCGGCCTGGTCGCGCAGCCGGAAGTCGCCGCCGAGGTTGAGGACGCGCCGGGCGCGCTCGGCGATGAGCGGCAGGTGCTCGGGCAGCGCTCCGGTGGGGAGGCAGCCGAACGCGATGTCCACCTCCTCCAGTTCGGCCAGCGGCCGGAACTTGAGGCCGGCCGCGGCCGGGTGGTTGCGCAGCCAGGGGTGGACGGAGCCGAGGGTGGCGCCCGCGTTCCGCTCCGCGGAGAGGAAGGCGAGTTCGACGCCGGGGTGCTCCAGGAGCAGCCGGATGACCTCGCCGCCGGTGTAGCCGCTGGCGCCGACGACGGCGACGCGCACCTTCCGCCCGCCGCGCCTGGGGTCGTGGCTCTGACTCTGGCTCTGGTCGTGGTCGTGGTCGTGGTCAGCCAAGGCGGGCCGCCTTCTCGTACGGGCGGCGGTGGTCGCCGGTCTCGACGAGCTTGCGGATGGCGTCGGGGCGCCGGGCCACCTTGCGGAAGGCGTCGGCGTACCGCAGGGCGCGCTCGAACTCGACGGGGGAACGCAGTTCGCGGCAGAGCACCAGGGTGCTGTCGAGCATCCCGAGCGTCACCGGGAAGTCCTCCGGGCGGTGGTCGCGCACGGCGCCCGGGTTGAGCGTGAACGGGTAGCCGTTGCCGAAGCCGTCACGGTGGCGGAACGGCAGGTGGCAGGGGATGGGGGTGTTCTGCCACTCGCGGGCGGGCACGCCCTCGGCGACGAGCAGCTCGTGCACGGCCTCCTTGACCGCGTACACCGGCAGGTCGTCGAGGCCGACGGCCTCAGGGTGCAGCGTCACCCGGTACATGTTGTACGCGTGGGTGTGGCCGTCCGGGACGTGCGGCGGGGTGAACAGGCCGGTGCCGTCCAGGGCTTCGCCGAGCAGGGTGGCGTTGCGGGCCCGGATCGCGTCGTAGTACGGCAGCCGCTTGAGCTGGCTGCTGCCGAACGCGGCGGCCACCCAGGACATGCCGTAGTCGATGCCGTGCCGCTCCAGGTAGGCGGCGGCGCGGTCGTACGCCTCCCGCGTGCCGAAGAAGGCGATGCCGCCCTCGCCGCCGAGCGGGAAGTTCTTGTCGGCCATGAGGCTCTGGCCCGCGGCGTCGCCGAAGGAGCCGGCGACCCGGTCGCCGATCTTCGCCGAGTGGGCGTGCGAGGCGTCCTCGACCAGGGCGATGCCGTGCCGGTCCGCGAGTGCCCGCAGGGCGGGCACGTCGGCCGGGAGGCCGTGGACGTGGACCGGCATCAGGGCGCGGGTGCGATCGGTGATCGCCGCGGCGGCGGCCTCGGGGTCCATGCAGTACGTGACCGGGTCGATGTCCACGAAGACGGGGACGGCGTGCGCGGCGACGACCGCCTGGGCGGTGGCGATGAAGGTGAACGCCGGGACGATGACCTCGTCGCCCGGCCGCACACCGGCGCCGACGAGCGCCATGTGCAGGCTGGAGGTGCCGCTCGCGGTCGGCAGCGCGAACTGCGCGCCGACGTAGTCGCGGTACGCCTCCGCGAAGTCGGCGACGACCTTCTTCGGGTCCTGACGCTGGGCCAGCATCAGGTTGAACACGTCTTCCTTGGTGATGACCGGGAAGATGGTGCGGCGCAGGGCCTTGGGGATCAGCGCGTCACCGCCCAACGCGGCGAGCTCGGCGTCGAGTTCGGCCTCGGACGGGAGGGGCAGCGGCGCTGCCGGGAAGTCAGTGATCACGAGTGTGCTCCGAGAGTGGCGGCCGGCCGGACCGCGTGGGTGAGGGCCATCCGGGCGCAGGCGGCCACCAGCGGGCTGAGGCGGTAGTTGAACTGGACACCGGGCACCAGCTCCGCGTCGGCCTCCTCCTGGGTCCACATGGTCCGCAGGTCGTAGGCGCCGAAGATCTTCAGACGCTCGGCGCGCGCCCAGACCTCGGCGGAGTCGGTGAGGACGGCGGCGGCCGGGCCGAAGCCGAGGCCGGTGAGGTCCACCACCAGGACGGGGGCGGTGGCCTCGGCGGCGAACTCCGGCAGCCGGTCGGCGTTTTCCGGGGTGAGCTCCACGTAGTCGTACGCGGCGGGCCCGCCCGGTTCGGCGGTGAGGCCGAGCCAGGCGAGGAACGCGAGGGACTCGCGGTCGGTGTGGGGCACGGACACGGTGTCGCCGTGGCCGAGGCCCTGGCCGGCGAGGGCGCCGTGCAGGGCGCCGGTCCGGCTGTTGAACAGAGCCGCCTTGGCGCGGCCGGTGCGCTTGGTGAGCAGCCGCTCCAGGCCGGGCAGCTCCCGGTCGCTCTTCTCGATGCTCATGACGACGCCCGAGGTGAGGACGCGGGTGAGCACGGTCGCGGTGTCGAACAGTTCCATGGTCTTCTCCGGTGTCTCCGTCTCGTGTGACGGTGCGCCGTTGATGTGACGGGGCGCCGCTGCCGGTGTGATGGGCGGCTGTCGGTGTGGTGAGCCGCCGCCGGGCGGTGTACTGCCGGGCGGGCGGTACACCGCGGGCACGGCGGTACGGGCGTACCGACGCGGGTACGCCGACGCGGGTACACCGACGCGGGTGTGCCGGGCCGGGCGGGCCGGTACGGGCGGGCCGAAGCGACGCCGCCGCGGCGGCACGCCCGTACCGGCCGAAGCGTCACCGGCAGTGCGGCGCGGTGCCGAAACGGCGGTGCGCGCTTACGCGGCGGTCGGCAGGTCGGCGGTGCGCCCGAGCAACTCCATGACGTATGTGGCGAGATGACCGGCCACGTCGACGCCGTGCTGGGCGGAGGAGCGGGCGAATTCGGGGTTGGCGTTGACTTCGAGCACCAGCAATTCGCCGGTGGTGCGGTCCTCGACGAGGTCGACCCCGTAGAAACCGTCACCGAGGGCGTCGACGACCTGGGCGCAGAGCTTCTCGATCTCCCGTGTGATCTCGGTGCGGTGGACCTCCGCGCCGAGATGGGTGTTGGTACGGAAATCAGGCGAGACCCGCTGGATCGCGACGACCGGGGTGCGGCCGACGACGACCACGCGCAGATCGTGGCCGGGCTTGTCGATGTACTGCTGGACGACGACCGGGAAGAGCTTGCCGGCCGCGTCGGTGGACTCACGGCCGCCGACCCAGGCGTCGACGCACTCGGGATTGACCATCCGGGTGACGCCCCGGCCCCAGGAGCCGCTGACGGGCTTGACGACGGTCGGCAGCCCCATCCGGGCGACGGTCTCGCGCACCTGGTCGTAGCTGAAGGCGTGCAGGGTGAACGGGTGCGGGATGCCGTGCCGGGCGAAGGCGAGGGCCTGGAGTCCCTTGTCGTTGCAGGTCTCGATGGTGGCGGCGCGGTTGAGGGTGGCGACACCGCGGTGTTCGAGCCGGCGGGAGACGCTGATGGCGTCCTGGTGGGAAAGGTTCCTGATGAGGGCGAGGCCGGGCGGGCGCGTGCCGCCCGCCACCACCCCCGCGAGGTCTTCCCGGAGCAGCGGAGCCGCCTTCAGCCCCCTGGCGCGCAGGGCCTGGAGAAGGAGCTTCTCGTCCGGCCTCAGCATGGTCGCCGAGACGAGGACCTCTGCGTCCTGGCTCACTCGCCCCAGTCCTCCTCGACCTCCGGCGCGAGGTCCAGACGGACCAGGTCACCGTTCTTCTCCAGGACCTCGTGCTCCTGCCCGCAGGCGGTGCATTCGGTGATCTCGCCCTTTTCCCAGTCGGCCTGCACCTCGAATTCGGTGTCACAGACGAGGCATTTGGGCGCCGCGATTGCGGTGGTCATAGTGGAAATCTCCTTCTGAAAATCGGCATGGCGGTTCCGCCCCTGAAAATGCCGATCGGTGAGAGAGGACCCGCCGGAATTCCGGCGGGGTGATACGCGGCAGGACCGGTGCCGCGAAGGGTGGGAGGTCAGCCCCAGCCCTGGTCTTCCTTGCCGTCACCACCGGGGAGCACGGTGGTCGCGATCTGGTCGCCGGCCGTGGCGCGAGTGGCCGCGCCTCCGGTGGTGGTGGAGATCCCGGCCATCGCGACAGCGGTGAGAGCGAAGACGGCAAGGACTCTCACTGCGCTCGGAAAAACGTTGGTCTGCACTTTTGTCCCCCTGGTGTTCCGAACCTCCAGCGGCTTGCTGGTTTCGATAGGAGGAGCATGCCCCGATGTGAAGGTTGCGTGAAGTGATCACAGGCATCAAGATCAGGCACTGCAGAAACATGAAGGGGGGAGAATCAATGTGTCCCATACCTGATAACTCGGGCAAACCGTTTCAGGGGGAGTCGTCGACCGCGCCGTTCCACACCGGCGTCTGCCCGGAAGGCCTGGCGTTCTACGAGGCGGCGCTCACGGCCGGCTCGGCCCGGGGAGAGGCACCCGCGTGCCTCGTGGCGCTGGGGCTGATGATGCCCGCCCCGGACGCCTCCGACACCCTCGTTCCGGTTCCCCCCGAGGTCGCGGCGGCGGCCCTGGCTCACCCGGTGGAGCGGGCCATCATGGAACGGCAGCGGGCACTGAGCTCCATGCGGACCGTGATGGCGCAGGTGGAGAGCGTCTACCGGAACGCCCGCCGGGACACATCCGTCGCCATCCAGCGGCTGAACGGCCCCGCCGTCATCAGCGCCGCGCTGGAGGAGGCCGCGCAGTCCTGCCGGCGGGAGGTGCTGACCGCCCAGCCGGGCGGCGGGCGCCCCGCGGAGATCCTGGAGGAGGCGCTGCCGCGCGCGCTGGAGGCCCGCGACCGCGGGGTGGACCAGCGCACGCTGTACCAGCACACGGTGCGGGCCCACGGCCCGACGCTCGACTACATCAAGCGGGTCACCGAGGCGGGCGTCCAGGTGCGCACCATCGACGAGGTCTTCGAGCGGCTGATCGTCTACGACCGCTCGCTGGCGTTCATCCCCGACAGCCAGGGCGCCCGCCACACGTCCGCCGTCATGATCCGGGATGCCGCGGTCGTGCGCTACCTGACCTCCGTTTTAGACCACGCCTGGGAGCGCGCCGAGCCGGTCACGTACCGCTCGGACTACCAGCGCCCGGAACTCCTCACGGAGGCGACCCGGCTCAACGTGCTGCGGCTGATGGTCGACGGCTACACGGACGCGGCCATCGCGAGCCGGCTGGGCATGAGCGCGCGGACGGTCGCCGCGCACATCAAGAAGGCGTCGGACCTCCTCGGCAGCAACAGCCGTGCCCAACTGGCCTATCTCACCGCGCGGGCGGGCCTCCTGGACCCGGCGGCCGCGCGGAGCCGGGTGGCGGAAGGGGCGTGACGGGCGGCCGGGCGGCCGGGCGCAGCGGCCGGGCGGCCACCCACGGCCCCCTACGGATCAGGGGCCGGACCGCGCGTCGCGGTCCGGACCCTGCCCCGTGCGGTGCCGCGCCTCGGCGGCGGTGTGTCAGCTCTCCGGGGTGTCGCCGTCCGTCTGTCCGGCGTCCCCGGCGGCGGCGCCGCTCGTCTTCTCGCGCATCTTGCGCAGCAGCTCCGCCTTCTGGTCGGCGGCGTTCTTGCGGTCGAGGTTGCGGTGCGGACCGTTGTTCTGCCGCTCGGCGCGGGACTGCCGCTTGCGCTGGCCGCCGCCCTGGCCCACGGGGTTGTTGATGTTCTTGCTGTCGGTCACGGGTTCTCCCGGTGGTGAAGTGAGGTGATCTGCGGATTCATCGGTGAAGTCGACGGGCGCGGCGGCGTCGGGGACGCCGGCAGGGGCCCGTCACGCTCTCACTCGTGAATCGGCGGCTGGAAGAACATGACAAAGACGGTACCCGGTCTCGTCGGCCCCGCGCACCGGGCGCCGGTCGCGGTCCGAGCCCGGGGGCTCTACTCCGGCCGGCTGGTCCCGCCCTTCCGGGCGCCGCGTCCGACGCCGGCCCGCCCCGGGGGCAGCAGGGACTCGGCGGCGACCTCCGCGACCGCGGACAGGGCCGGGGAGTCCAGCTTCCACTGCTGCCAGTAGAGCGGGACGTCCAGGGGGCGGTCCGGGGCGAGTTCCACCAGGCGGCCGGTGCGCAGGAGCGGTGCGGCCTGGGGTTCGGGGACCAGGCCCCAGCCGAGGCCCGCGGCCACGGCGTCCCGGAACGCGTCCGAGGCCGGCACCATGTGCCGGATCCGTCCGGCCCCCGAGCGGCCCCGGGTCAGGGAGCGGACGAAGGTGTCCTGGAGTTCGTCGCGCCGGTCGAAGACCACGGTGGGGGCCTCGCTCAGGTCCTCCGCCAGGGATCCGGTCGGGGAGCCGGGCAGTGAGCCGGTCAGGTGTCTGGCCGCGAACTCCGGTGTGGCCACGGCCAGATAGCGGGCGAGCCCCAGCATCCGTACGGTGCAGCCGGCCACCGGATCCGGCGAGGAGGTGACGGCCGCCATCACCCGCCCCTCCCGCAGCAGCGCGGTGGTGTGGGACTCGTCCTCCCGGTAGAGCTCGAAGCAGACCGGCCGCTCCTCGGGCACCCGGGTGAGCGCGGGCAGGAACCAGGTGGCCAGGGAGTCCGCGTTGACCGCCACCGGGATCCGCGCCGGGCCCCGCTCCGCCGCGAGCCCCAGCTCGGCCAGGGCATCCCGTTCCAGCCGGGCCAGCTGCCGGGCGAACCGCAGCACCACCTCGCCGGACTCGGTGGCCCGTACCGGCTTCGTCCGCATCAGCAGCACCCGCCCGGTGCGCTGCTCCAGGGCCTTGATCCGCTGGCTGACGGCGGACGGGGTCACGTGCAGGGCGGCGGCCGCGGCGTCGAAGCTGCCCTCGTCGACCACCGCGAGCAGGGTCCTGACCTGGTCCAGGGGAAGTTCTTCCATAAGTGTGGCTAAGGGTACGTAAGAATCCTTAGCTGTACTCATCCACGGGGTGGTCCGTACGGTCGAAGACATGATCAGCAGCATCGCCGCCGCCGTCCTCGCCGGGTTCGGTACGGGGCTCTCCCTCATCGTGGCCATCGGAGCCCAGAACGCCTTCGTCCTGCGCCAGGGCGTCCGCCGCCACGCCGTCCTCGCGGTCGTCGCCATCTGCGCCGTCTCGGACGCGGTGCTGATCGCGCTCGGTGTCGCCGGGGTGGGCGCGGTGGTCACGGCCTGGCCGGCGGCGCTGACCGCGGTCGGTCTCGCGGGCGGGGCGTTCCTGCTCTGCTACGGATTCCTCGCCGCCCGGCGGGTGCTGCGGCCGGATCCGGCGGCAGCGCTCTCGGCCGGCGGCCCGGACGCGGGATCCGCCCGGCGCGCGGTCCTGACCTGCCTGGCCATGACCTGGCTGAACCCGCACGTGTACCTGGACACGGTCCTCCTGCTGGGCTCGCTCGCCTCGGACCGCGGCGACCTGCGCTGGGCCTTCGGCGCGGGCGCGGCCCTGGCCAGCCTGGGCTGGTTCCTCGCCCTGGGCTTCGGCGCCCGCCTACTGTCCGGCGTCCTGGCGCGGCCCAGGGCCTGGCGGGTCCTGGACGGGCTGGTCGCCGCGACCATGCTGACGATGGGCGCGATGCTGGTCGCGCGGGCGTAGACCGTCCACGGACACGGGCCGCCCCAAGCTCCGAGCGGCTGAGCCTCGGATCACCGGGCCCGAGCGGCCGGG
Source organism: Streptomyces sp. NPDC046203 (assembly GCF_040646255.1). NCBI lineage: Bacteria > Bacillati > Actinomycetota > Actinomycetes > Kitasatosporales > Streptomycetaceae > Streptomyces > Streptomyces sp. NPDC046203. The sequence goes on from NZ_JBEYZX010000010.1 coordinate 80,730, forward strand.
CCTCGGGTCATCGGCCCGGGGCTTTCGTGGTGCCGGTGTCGCGGGGGCCGCGCAGGGTGAAGATCACCGCGGTGATGCCGGCGGCCAGGACGAGGATGCGGGGCAGCGGCTGCGCGTCGTGCGGCAGGGCACCGAGGGCGATGACGGCGGCCAGGGTGAGCACCACGGCCAGGGCGGCGGTGATCAGGGCGCGGGGTTTCACTGCGGGGCTCCTTGGGAGGGGGCCGTGAGCCGTGCGCTACGGGGGCGCGCACGGCTCACGGGGGCGGGAGGGGAGGGGCGGGCGGGTGCCGGCTCAGGCCCGGGAGAGCAGGCCCTCGCGCCACAGCAGGCGGACGACGTCGTCGGCCATGGGCAGTTCGGCACGGGTGGCCCGGGTACGGTCCAGGGTCGCCGCGAGGGCCGGAGCGGCGGACTCGGGGAGGGTCAGGACCCGGTCGGCCAGGTGGAGGAGGAGGTGCTCGCCCTCCTCGACGGCGCTGAGGACGACCTCGCGGTGGACCGTGAAGACCGTCTCCGGGGTCAGGCGCTCGTCGGCCAGGACGGCCGAGACCTGGCGCATCGGCGGCGGGAACTCCCGGATCGCGGCCTTGCGCAGGGCCGCGGCGATCTCCTCGTCGGAGGACTCCGCGAACCAGTCGGCCAGCCCCCGGCGCAGGGCGGCCACCGCGTCGACGGCGGCCTCGGGATCGCGTACGAAGTCCGCGGGGAAGCTCGTACGGCCGGGTACGTCGACGACACGGGACAGGAGTTCGCCCACCGCCCAGTGCTCGGTCCACGCCGTCAGGCTGAGGGTGAGGTGCAGGGAGGAGACGCCCTCGCTGCGCGCCGAGTGGACCCAGCCGCGCGGCAGCCACAGCACGTCGCCGGGTTCGAGGGTGAGCACCTTCCACGGCTCGATGGCGTCCAGCCGCTCGGTGGTCCACTCGCCGCGTTCGCGCAGCCGGTCCCAGGACTCGTGGGCGAGGGGGGCCGGGAGGACCGGCTTCCCGAGCGTCCACACCTTCGTCCCCTCGACCTGCACGATGAAGGCGTCGCGCGGGTCGAAGTGGGCTTCGAATCCTTGGGACTTGGGCGGGGTGATGTACGCGTTCACGTGCACGGGGCGCGAGGTGTCGTGGGCCAGCTCGCGGGTGAAGCGGGCGAGGGGTTCGCTGTATTCCTGGAGGCCCTGCATCACCAGGGAGGCGCCTTCGGCGAGTTCACCGGTCGTCTTGCGTACGTCGGGAGCGTCCGCGTACATGAGTGTGGCGCGGGTGTAGCGGCGGTCGGCGATCTGGGCGCCGTCGCGGATCACCCGGAAGTCGGGGAGCCGGCGGCCGGACGCCGCCAGCGAGGCGTCCAGGGCCTCCCAGCCGAACAGGTCCGCGAACCGGTCCGAGGCCCGGCCCGAAGTCCCGTCCGAGGCCCCGTCCGAGGCCCGGCCCGAAGTCCCGTCCGAGGTCCGGTCCGCAGCCCCGTCCGACGCCCCGTCCGCGGCCCGGAACACCACCGGTTCGGCCGGGGGGTTGGCGCGGAAGTCCTCGGGAGCGGCGGTCAGCCTGCCGAGCGCGCCGAAGGCCGGCCGGGAGAGGGGGGAGATACCGGGTGTCGTCATGCCGTCCTCGCTGCGGTCGGAAGGGGAGTGGGAAGGGTGGAAAGGGTGGGGAAGGTGGCGCCTTCGGGGCCGGCCTGGCGGGCCAGCAGGCGATAGCTGCGCAGCTCGTCGAGCGTGCTCAGGCCGAGCCGGTTGTGGAGCATGTGGACATGGGAGAAGACGATCCGGGCCGTGTAAGCCTGCTCCGGGCCGAGCCGGTGTCGCACCGCCTCGGACAGGGCCGCCCGCCAGCCGCGCAGCGGGCCCGGCGCGATGGTGGCCTGGGCGAGCAGGTCGTGACCGCCGGCGGTGAGACGGTCGGCCGCGAGGGCGCACTCCTCCTCCAGCGCGCCCAGCGCCGTCGCCGGGTAACCGGCCCGCGCCGCCCAGTCGTTCCAGGAGGTGGCGCCGAACGCGGTGAAGGCGGGGGCGTCGAGCACGGACGCCGCGACGGCGGTGGCCCGCAGGGCGAGTGCCGTCCGCGCCCGGTCGGAGGGCCGGGTGCGCAAGAAGGCCAGGCACAGCTCGCTGGAGGTGCCGAACAGGTCCTCGGAGGCGGCCATGAGGGAAGGCCCGCCGTAGCGCTCGTACTCGGGGACGTACACGCTCTCGTACACCCCCGGCGGCAGCAAGTCCCGCTCCTCCACGGGGACTCCGCCCTCCCCCGCCGTGGCCAGGCGGCGCGACTGTACGGCGAACCGGTCGGGGTCCAGCGGCTTCTCACCGGGCAGGAGCGTGCCCGCGACCGCGAGCCGCTGCTCCAGGGTGCGGGTCAGCGCGGCGGCGGCGCCCGCGTTCAGGTCGCGCACGCGCAGCCGGATGTGCGGTCCGCCCTGCCAGTACCGCATGAAGAACCAGCTGCCGGACGGCACTTCGGCCATGGCCGGGCCGACCACGTCCGTGACGACCCGGTCACCCGGCGAGCGCTCCCCGGACGCGAGGTGCAGGTGCCAGGAAGTCCACGTCGTCATGTCACAACCTCAGATCCAGGGGAAGCCCGTTGTAGCGGGGGGTGCCGCTGATGACGGACAGCAGGACGGTCTCGTCGGGCGCCAGGCCCAACGGCCGCAGGACGTCGAGCCCTTCGAAGGCGCGCGCCGGGCGGGCGTAGAGCCCGTGGGCGGCGGCATTCAGGCACAGCCCCTGGGTGATCCAGCCCGCCACGTACTGGGCGAGGGTCCAGGCGGCGGGCCCGAGTTCGTCGACCAGTTCACGCTGGCGCACGGAGCAGAACCAGACGGCGGAGGCGTGGCGGACGTCGCAGCCATTGCCGGGGGCGAGCTTGTAGCCGTAACCCTGTTCCAGGGCGGCCAGGGCGCTGGGGCCGGGGCGGTGCGGCAGCAGCCGGTCCCCGGCGAGGCGGTGGACACCGTCCTCGAATCCGTCCGTGGCCTGGACGGCGACGGTGACGTTCACCTTCTCGGCCACCCGGCGCAGCAGTTCGCCCGGAGGCGGTACGGCCGCCCAGGCGACGGCTCCGGTCAGGGAACCCGCCGGGACCCGGCGCGGCCGGCCCGCCATGCCGGTGAGCCCGCGCGGCATCCGGCCGGAGCCGCGCTCCCACAGCACCTCCGCCCAGGACAGGTCCCGGGCGGCCGCGCCGGTGGCGATGGCGGGGCCCAGCGGGACCGGGCCGGTGTCGCCCGCGGCGGCCTGCGCCCGGTTGACGGCCCGTATCTCGTCCAGGGACGGGTCGGGGAGGACCGGCTCCGAGGCAGAGACGAACGGCTCCGCCGGGGCGGGGACGCCCGCCCGGGTCGCGGAGTCCGCCAGGTCCACGGCCAGCGGCCAGCTCCACTCCCGGTCCGCGAGACCGAGTCCGGCGAGGAGCTCGCCCGAGGTGGGCAGGGTGAGCCGCCCCTCCAGGCCGTACAGCTCCAGCGCGACCGCCAACGACCGCAGCGAGATGCCCAGTTCGAGCTCGGTCAGGGTGCCGCGGAGCGCGCCGTAGAAGGCCGGCAGCCGGGTGTAGCGGCCGGCCAGCAGGATCCGCGAGACACCGCCTGGACCCGCCGAGACCGTGCCCGGCGAGGCGGCATCCGCCGAGACCGCATCCGCCGGGACCGTGCCCGGCAGTTCCGTCAGCGCGTGCCGGTGCACGTCGAGCACCCGGGGGCGGCCCGCGCCGGTGACGAATGCCTGCACCGGGAAGAGGCTGCGTACGGAAGGCAGCGTGCGGTGCTCGAAGTACGGGTTGGTCAACTCGCCCCGCTGGAGCCCGAACGCGGTGATCAGCGCCCGCTCCGGCGCCCGGTCCACCGTCCCGTCCGCCGCCCCCGGCACCCGCCCCGCCGGGAACGCGGCGCGCTCCAGCAGCTCGGTCGTGCCGTACGGCAGCGGGGTGCGGGCCGCCGAGGTCCGGTCCGCCCCGTCGGGAAGCGGGCCGGCGGCCTCGGCGACCTGGGACGGGGTGGGGAACTGGGACCGGCCGGTGCCCTGCGCGTGGGCGTACCGCAGCACGCGGCGGGACAGGGTGTCCGTGTCCGAGTCCGTGGCCGTGGCCGTGGCCGGCGTCATCGGGTGCGGGTCCGTCGCGATCGGGTGCGGGTCCTGCGTGATCAGGTCTGTGTCCGTCGTCATCGGGCGCGTGCCTCCTCTCATGGGAACGGGTGGGGGTCGTAGGGCGGCTGCCGGTGCTCCTGCGCGGTGCCGCGCAGCGCGGCGGCGAGCCGGGGCAGGCCGGCCAGGCGCTGCTGGCTGTGGCCGAAGCACATCGGGAGGATCCCGGGCACGACCGCCTTGGCCACGGCCACGCCGAGGTCGGTGTGGTCACGGGTGGACTGGTCGACGAGGACGATCCGGTCCAGGCCCGCGTCGGCGAACCGGGCCCGTACGAAGTCCAGGGCGCCCCGCACCGTGCCGCCGGCGGCCCGCACCAGGCGGTCCGGCCAGTCCGGGAACGCATCGCCCAGGGCGACCCGGGGGCCGCCGAGGACGGCCGTGACCCGGGGCAGGGTCTCGGGCCGGTTGTACAGGTCGACGTGGTCCTCCAGTACGTCGACCCGCCAGGGGTCGGCGACCATGGACGCGCCCGCCTCGGGGTCGCCCGGCGGCCGGGTGACCATCTGGGTGAGCTCCCACAGCGCGGCGCGCGCGGCGGACTCCGGGTCGGTGCCCGAGCCGGCGGCGGACCAGCTGGCGGGGTGGCCGCCGGTCCGGTTGACGGCCAGGGCCCACACCACGGGGATGTCGATGTCCTGGGTGGCCACCAGCAGATGGGCGTCGTAGCCGTGGATGTCGATGGTGTCGAGGAGCCGGTGCGAGAGCGTGTCGCCAAGGCTCGCCGGGTCGATGGCCGGAAGCGGCTCGGCCCGGTGCCAGGCCAGCAAGAACGCGTCGCGCTCGGCCAGTTCGAGGAGGGAGTGCAGGGCCGCCTCGGTGAGCCCGGAGCCGAGGGCGCAGCCGCTGGAGGAGTCCGGGAAGTGGCTGCGGCGGCGCTCGCCGTGCAGGTCGCGGCGGGCGCCGTGGCGGTCCTGGCGGTGCAGGTACTCGTAGCGGTAGAAGCCCACTTCGGCGGGGACGAGGACCGCCTCGCCCGTGTCGAGGTCGTGGCCCCACACCCAGTCCATGGGCGTGTCGGCGGTGGACGGCACGACCCGCGACAGGGGGTGGGCGAGCTGCTCGTCCGTATAGGTGCCGAGCGAGGCGGGGTCGAGGGCGCGGTCGGCGACGTCCTGGTAGGCGAGGCCGGTGAGGACCCGCCCGTGGTGCGGGAAGCTGCCCATCCGCTCGTACGCCTCCAGGACCGCGACCGACTCGGCGCGGCCGAAGGTCAGGGCCCGGCCGTAGCCGTGCGCGGGCGATTCGGGGAGCACCGCGTTGCTCATCGCGTACGGGGCGTCGATGTCGCGCATGATCTGGAGGACCGGGCCGTAGCGCGGATCGACCAGGCGCCGGCGCAGCGCGCCCGGGGCGAGCAGCGCGTCGCCGCCGGTGCCGCGCACCGGGTCGTCGGAGGAGGCCGGGGGGTCGTCGAGGACCAGCCGGGGCGGCCGGGCGGCCGGATCGGGCGCGGCGGAGGCGCGCGTGGCGGCGGGCGTGGGCTCCGCGCAGACGGGGCAGTTGAAGGTGCGCGGGACGCGGTGGCGGGAGACCCCGTCGGCGCGCACCGCGAGGAGCTCGCCGGGGGCGAGCGGGCTGCCGGTGAGGGAGTCCAGCGCGGCGTCGACGGCCTCGGCGAGGAAGGGGGCCGGCGGGCGGGCCGCGCGGCAGGGTTCGTCGAGGCGGTCCGTCAGGGGGTGGTCGACGGCGATACGGGACCGGGTCTCGGCGCATCCGGGGCAGCCGGAGTCGGTGCCGGGCGCCCAGAGGGGGCCGACGAACGCCTCGTCGCCGGCGAACCGGACGGACAGGTAGGGCGCCCGCGCGGCGCGGGCCCGCTCGTGGGCGGCGCGCTCGCGGCCGAGGTCCCACTCGGGGTGGACGGCGACCGCGTCGGCGGGCAGGCCGACGGCCCGGGCGATCCGGTCCGGGTATCCGAGGAGGTACCCCGGCCCGAGGACGTCCGCCGGCCCGAGGAGGTCAGGGGCGGCGGTCATGCCACGGCCTCCTTCACACGAGCCTCGGTGCCCACGGAGACGGGGGCGGAGGCGGGAACGAGAGCGGGGACGGGGACGGGGCCGAGGTCGGGGGCCTCGACGGCCGGAAGGCCGGCCACTGCCCCGTACCAGAACGGGGTCCGGCCCATCACCGGGTCGGCGGCGCGCTCGCCGTGCGGGACGAGCCGCAGCCGGGTCTGCGCGGCCAGCACGGCCACCTCGGCGTCGGTGGCGTGCAGCAGCGCGGTGGTGTCGGGGCCGGCGCCGACGAGGTCGTGCCCGCGCAGCCGCCGGGTCTGGACCCGGGTCAGCGCGGTGCTGAGGGCGGCGACGGCCGCGCGGGCCGGGCCGGGGCCCCAGGCGGAGGCGACGTCCTGCCCGGTGACCCGGTCGCGGACCAGGGCCAGCGGCCAGTCCACGCCCGGCACCCGGAGCAGGCGCAGCTCCACCGGCAGGAACTCGTGGTCCTCCAGGGTGCGCCAGAGCACCTGCGCGGCCTTGTCGAGGTCCTCGAACGCGGGGACGTCCCCGGCGGGTTCGGCCCGCCCCGCGAGCAGCCGCAGCGTGCCGTCGAGCAGCCACCGCTCCTCGGTGGTGCCGGCCGCGGCGACCGCGCCGCCGGCGGGTGCGGGGGCGGCCTGGGCGCGCAGCGCGGCGAGGGCGACGGACACCGAGGAGGAGCGCTGGTTGCCGCCCCAGGCCGCGACGGAACCGGGACGACCGTCCCGGTGCTCGGCCTCGGCGACGCACAGCGGCAGCTGCGGCAGGTTCTCGGGGGTGACCAGCTCGAAGGGGCCGGTCCACTTCGCGGCGACGGCCTGGACGTGGGCCATGGCCTCGTCGAGGTCGGCGGCGGGGGCGCTCGGACCGGGGCCGTGGACGGGGGCGCTCGGACCGGCGGGCGCCAAGTCGACCCGCGTGGCGTTCAGTTCGGCGCCGTGGACCACGTACGCCGTCTCGCCGGGGGCTTCCGCGGTGCCGGTCAGCACCCGGTAGGCGAGCTGTCCGGCGAGCGCACCGGCCAGTGCGGCGGCGCCCGCGCCCAGCGGGGCGGGTGCTTCGGCGGCGGCCTCGGCCGGCACCCAGCCGGCGATCCGGGCGGCCACCGCCTCCCGGTGCCCGGCGGTGCCGGTCGCCTGGGGGCCGACCAGGTGGAAGCGCTCGTCCTGCCGTACGGGGACGATCGCGCAGCCGGGCGGCAGCAGCGCGGTCTGCCGGGCCACCGCCTCGGCGAGCAGCTCGCCCGGGGCGAAGACGATCGCGGCGTCGGCCGCCACCGGGGCGCCCTCGGGCGTGAGCGGCAGGACCCGGGCGCCCAGCCGGGCGGCGGTGTCGGCGACGGCGTCCGCATCCGTATCCGTATCCGCGTCGGGTACGGCGAGCACGAGCCGGCCGGCTCCGGCCCGCGCGAGCCCTCGGGCGGCGGGCAGGACGGACAGGGCGGGACCGGAGACGAGCACGGTGGCCGCGCGCAGCCGCTCGAACGCCGCGTACGGGTCCGGGTGCAGCATCTCCAGGTCGGCGAGCACGTCGCGGTGGCGCTCGCGGGTCTCCGCGTCCGGTTCCGGGACGCTGAGGGCGTCCAGGTCGAGGAGCAGGCCGTGGCGCCGCCAGGTCTCCAGCAGCTTGGCCACGACGGGCCGGGCGGCCTCGCTGCCGAGCGCCGCGACGAGGGAGTCCTCGCTCGCGCCGTCCTCCAGCAGCGGGACGCACACGTCGGTCACCTTGAACAGCGCCGCCGGACCGCGCACGACGAACGACGTGCCCTCGGCTCCGAAGTAGACGCCGTCCCGCACCGGTGCGTAGTGCAGGGCCGGGCGCAGCCTCATTCGCATCCTTGTTCTCCCTGGTCCTTGAAGTACCGGTGCCGCTCGGGTTCCCGGTCGTCGGCGGGCCCGTCGCCGGGCCGTGCGTAGGCGAACCGTCCACCGGACGGCCTGCTGATCTCGACCGCCCACTCGTAGGCGTGCGGTGAGGCGCCCGCGGCGGGCAGCGCCTCCTCCACGTAGCCGCTGCCGTCGCGGTCGAGGAAGCGCGGCAGCGCCCTGGTGAGCAGTGCGCTGGTGAGGTCGACGTACTGCGGTTTGCGCTGCTTGGCACTGGAGCGGCCGGAGCCGGACTCCGCGCCCGCGCCGTTGCCCAAGGCGGCCGGGGGCTTCAGGACGACCTCGGCCGGCACCCCGTGCCGGGCGCGCCAGCGGGTGAGCGCGAGCATCCGGTCGAGGTCGCCGCTCCCCTGCCGCACAGCCTGCTCGAACTCCTCGTCCGGATACCAGCGTTGGCGCTGGAGGACGATCGAGCCGGCGCACAGCCGGGGCGTGCGCGGCGCGGTGGGCGCGCCGCCGGGGCCGTCCGGGCCGGGTCCGCCGAGGCCGCCGGGCATGCCCAGGTCGGGCAGCATCCGGCCGCCGCTGACCAGCCAGTTGGCCACGCGCAGCGGGGGCGGCAGCACCTCGGGGTGACCGGTGCCGAGGGTGAGGACGTGCAGCGGGCGGCCGTCGGTGTCGACGACCCGCAGCCGGTCCTCGTCCGGGTCGTGGACGAGCCGGAGGCCGTACCAGTCGTCGGCACGCAACCGCCGGTCGAGAACGGGCGCGTGGGCGTTGACACTGACCCCGTGCAGCCCCCGGTCCTCGGCGACGACGGTGCCGTCGGCCCCATGCCGTTCGAGAAGGCGACGGCGCAGCCGGGACAGGGCGTGGCCGCCGAGTTCGGCGTCGTGGCCGAGGAAGCGGCCGTAGAGCATGCCGTGGCCGGGATACGAGTCGTTGAACACCAGCCGCTCGCCGGCCGGCTGGACCACCACGCTGTACGCGATGGCGTCCCGGCGGAACCGGTCGGGCAGCGCCGCCGCCAGCTCCGCCAACCACTCGGCGGACCACACCACTTCGGTGTCGTCCCGGCGGCCCGCGAGGTCGGCGCGGAGTTCGCCGAGCAGACGGGTGCGCAGCCGGCGCAGCGGGGCGAGGCTGTCGCAGCCGGCGATCACCCGCTGGTTGACCGCGCGCACCAGGTGGCGGGCCTGGTCGGCGAGGTCGACGGAACCGCCTCGGCCGTGGCGCTCCACGAACACGTCGGTGAGCACGGCACGGATGTCGTGCAGCCGGTCGAAGGCGGACAGGAACTCCATCACCTGGGCCAGATCGCGCAGTTGGCGCTCGTGGCCGCTGGTGTCGATCCGGGCCGGCGGCAGCAGATAGTTCTCGGCGACGGTGAGCACGGCCGGGCGCCGGGCCCGCTCGCTCAGCGCCGAGGTGAGGGCGTCGATGCCGCGCAGGGCCGCGCCGCGCTCGGCGTGGCCGGTGTCGGCGATGCCCGCCACGGCGGCCCGCAGATCGGCGTGGGGAGCGGCGGCCAGCGGGTCGTCCGCGCAGTCCTCCGGCCCGTGCGTGGTGCACAGGAGCCCGGAGGCCAAGGCGCCCAGGACCACGCCGGTGGCCCGCTCGGGGGTGGTGCCGAGGGCACGGGCGACATCGCCGGCGATCGCGCCGACGGTACGGGGGCCCATGTCCGTGGCGTTGAGCAGCCGGCGCAGGGGGTCGGTGAGGGAGGCCGACAGCAGCCGGCTGTCGGCGTCGCCGACCTTCACGAAGGAGATCCGGTCCGGGCCGGGGCCCGGGGAGAGGCTGGGCGTCTGCCGGACCCAGGTGTCGGGCCCCGGCGGGGTTTCCCGGCCGGCCCCGGCAACATAGCCGAGCATCGCCTGGTCGAGGTGCGGGAAGGACCGGGCCCCGGTGAAGGCGACCTCGTCGGGGCGGGTGCCGCCGGGTGCGGGAACGGCCAGCCCGACCGCCGTGAGGCGGGCGAGGGGGCTGGTGCGCATCATGGCCCGGGTCACGTACTGGAGCAGCCCGCGCTCGGACTTGGCGGCCCGGGACAGGGTGCCCTCGCGGTAGCGGACGGCCGCCCGGTGGACCTCGGGGGACAGCAGCGCCAGCGAGCGCAGCAGGTCCTCGTCCCCGAGGAGACCGGACAGGGTGCCGCGCTCGCGGGCCAGCGCCCCGGGGTGTTCCTCGGCCGCCTCGGCGAGGAGGCCGTCCCGCAGGACGCGCAGCTCCAGCCAGGCGAGGAACTCCGGCGGTGCCGGGTCCGGCGGGGTGGCCGGCACCCGGTCGTTGTGCACGGCCCGGCGTACGGCGACCAGCGCGGACCGCTCGCCGGCCGGAGCCGCGCCGATCCGCTCGTACAGCGCGTCGGTGCAGGCGACAGCTCGTACAGCCAACTCGCCCTCCACCCTGGCCAGTTCGTCGAGGACTCCGGCGAGGGCCGGGTCGGCGAGCCGGGCGCGCCGCAGGGGGTTGAGCCGCAGCATCCAGACGGGCTCGGTCCGCTCCGCCGGGGGGCGCCCCGGGGTGTGCGCGGAGACCGAGGCCGTGGTCGTGTCGCCGGTCGTGGTCGAGTCGTCGGCCGTGGTCGAGTCACCGACCGTGGCCATGTCCCCGGCCGTGGTCATATCCCCGGCCGTGGTCGTGGTCGTGTCGCCGATCGTGGTCGCCTTCGTGGCGGGGTCCGGCGGGGCGATCAGGGCGCGTTCTTCTGTGACGGTCACCGGAAGTCCCTCCGGATCCGGTGCGTGCGCGCGGCGACGCACAGCAGCGTCCCGCCGACCACCCAGGCACCCAGCACCAGGGCGACCCGGCCGAGTTCCCAGCTGTGCGCGGGTTCCAGCGCGGCCATGTCGTCGGGCAGCAGAGCCGCCCGCATGCCCTGGGCCATCCACTTCAGCGGGAACAGCGCGCCGACGCGCTGCACGCTGTCGGGCAGTCCGGAGAAGGAGTAGTAGACCCCGGAGACGAACTGGAGCAGCACGAACGGGAATTGGACGGCGGCGGTGATGGTCCGCCGGTCGGTGATCAGGGAGCCGACGGCGATGCCCAGCAGCGCGGTGGCCGCGGAACCGAGGAGGAACACCCAGGCGAGCGTGGCCCAGCGGCCCGGGGAGGTGGGCAGCTGGAAGTCGAACACGGCGACGGCCAGGGCCAGTACGGCGACGGACTGGAGCAGCGCCAGCACGAGCACCACCACGGTCTTGGCCAGGAAGTAGCCGCTCGTCGCGAACGGGGTGCCGCGCAGCCGCTTCAGCGAGCCGTCACCGCTCTCCAGGGCGATGCCGGTGGCCAGGACGCCGAACGCGGCGGACATGACGCCCGACGCGAGGACACCCGCCACGACCACCTGGTGCATGGAGACGGTGCGATCGCCGGTCTTCATCGTGAAGATCGAGCCGAAGAGCAGCATCAGGACCACGGGAAGGGCCATGTTCATGGCGACCGCGGTGCGGTTGCGGAAGAAGACCCGCAGTTCGGCGCGGGCGCGCAGGACGCCGGTGCGCCAGACGCCCGGCAGCGGGCCGCGGGCGGCCACCGCGCGGGCCGTCCCGCCGGTCGTCACGCCGGTCGTCGCCTTCACCGGGACTGGGGCCGGTGCCTGGGCCGGGGCCTGGAGGGGCGGGGCGGGCGTCACCGGGTCACACTCCTTTCGTGCGGGCCGTCGCCGTCACCGCGGCGGGCGTGGTCGACGGCCTCGATCAGCCGCAGGTAGCGGCTCTCCAGCGAGGGGCGGCGGATCTCCAGTCCGGGCACGTCCGCGCCCAGCCGGACTCTCAGTTCCTCCAGGACGGGTCCGACCTCGGCGGTGGTGACGGTGCGGGTACGGCCGTCCTCGCGCCAGGACACCTCGCTCCCGGCGTCGCCGCCGCCCAGTTCGGCGGGCGGCGCGACCTCGCGTACCCGGCCGTCCGCGAGGACCGCCACGCGGTCCGCGAGCCGTTCGGCCTCGTCCAGGTAGTGGGTGGTGAGCAGGACGGTGGTGCCCTCGTCGCGCAGCCGCTCGATCATGGCCCAGCACTCGCGCCGGGCCTGCGGGTCGAGGCCGGTGGTCGGCTCGTCGAGGAACAGCAGCTCGGGCCGGCCCACGACCGCGAGGGCCAGGTCCAGGCGCCGGCGCTGTCCGCCGGAGAGGGAGCCGAGGACGGCCCGGGGGCGGTCGGCGAGGTCCACCAGCTCCAGCGCTTCCCCGACGGGAAGCGGGTCGGAGTAGCACCGGCCGATCTGCTCGACGAGTTCGCCGACCCGCCAGCCCTCGTGGTCGGTCCCGCTCTGCGGGACGATGCCGATACGGTCGCGCCACGCGCGCCCGGCCTTGCCGGGGTCCTCGCCGAGGACGGTGACCGAGCCGCCGGAGCGGTGCCGGAAGCCCTCCAGGATCTCGATGGTGGTCGTCTTGCCCGCGCCGTTGGGGCCGAGCACGCCGAACACCTCGCCGCGGCGCACCTCCAAGTCCACCGAATCGACGGCGACATGGTCGCTGTACGCCTTGCGCAGGCCGGCGACCCGGAGGGCGAGATCGGTGTCGCCCGTGTCACCCGTGGCGCCTGCGGGCCGCGTCGCCACTGAGGTTCCGGTCAGACCGAGCGTGCTCACGCCGCCTTCCTCTCCGCCGCGCGCCGCAGCCGGTCGCGCCAGCTCTCCCCGTACACCTCGTCGACGGTCTCGGCGATGGCGAAGCACAGGTAGTAGCGCTGGACGGGGGTCACGCCGAGCAGCGGGAGACGGCTGTAGAACAGGTTGATGAGGAGCCGGTACGAGGCGAACCAGGCCGGGGTCCGGTCCGCGACCCGGCTCTCGGCGACGGTCGCGTGGAACGCGCTGCGGCCGTCGCCGACGGGTCCGCGCTGTCCGGGCGGGGCCGTGGCCTGGCGGTCCGTGACGGGCGCGAGCTCGTCCAGCAGGCCGGCACTGAGGTCGCCGCGGGCCGCCGCGGTGTCGAAGACCCCCATGCCGTAGGCGAACGCCGCCCGGAATTCGGCGGCTTCGGCGCTCTCCGCGCCGTCCCGGGCCCGCTCGACGACCGCGCGCAGCATGGGCGCGTCGGCCTCCAGACGGCGGGCGAAGGAGGGGCGCGGGTCCTTGACGGAGCTCGCCCAGTGCAAGAACGCCTCGGTGTGCGAGCGCAGCGAGAACACCCCGTAGGCGGGGCCGCCGGGGTGGGCCGTGCACAGGGCGGTGAACGCCTCGGCGAGGGCCGTCACGGGAACGCCCGCGTCCCGGTCGGCCGCGAGGTCCAGCAGCCGTGCCAGGGGGGCGAACATACGGGTCAGGACCAGGTCGCGGGGGGCCTCCAGGCCGGCGGGCCAGGTCATGCCGGGCAGCTCTTCGAAGAACTCGACGGTGCCGCGGGGGTGGAGCGGGAGATACGGGGGCTCCACCCGCTCCAGCCGGCCCAGTTCACGGGCCTGGGCGAGATACTCTCCGCCGGACATCGGTTCGGGGAGTTCGTCCGGCCGCCAGTCGATGGAGTCCGCGATGTCCTGCCACGGAATTCCGTCCGGACCGTGGGCGACGAGTTCGACGTGGGGGCCGTGCTTCCAGCCGCGTGCCAGATAGGCCACGGTGGCGTTGTGTTCGATGCGCAGGGATCGCACCACGGGCACCATCACCCGCGAAAGCCAGGCGGGTTCGATCGGTGATCGCGTATGAAAGCGCATGCCGATCGTGCGCTCGTTCGGGGCGCCTTTCATGTATGTCACCTCTCGTTTTTCGACGATGCCCCTCTTCACCGCGTGCACGGATCGTGGTGCGCACGGATCGCAGCGTGCGCGGATCGTGGGCGTGCGCGGATCACGCGGGGCAGGCGCCCGCCCACCGTCTTTCGACGGAGGGCGGGGCGCCTTGCTCAGTTACGCCTGGGGCGTACCGCCGTCGTCAGCTCAGCAGCAGGACGAGGAGGACGACGAGGAGCAGCACAGCCAGTCACCGCTGGAGGCGCCGACCTCGGGGAGGGCGACACCCTCGGCGGTGTCCAGGACCTCGATCTCCTCGAGCTCGAAGGAAGCGAAGTCCTCGGTGGCCAGGTTCTTGTCCATGTGAATTCCCTTTCAGGTTTTCCTTTTCCGACCGGTCGGCCGGACAAGAAGAATCATGGCCCGTCGGCAATGGCTTCCGGAAGGCTTTGCGGGATACCCCTGACACGGATAACGGGGCCCCGTGACATACGTCATGGGGCCCCGTACGGACCCCCGTACGCGTACGCGCGCGCGAAGAGGAGAAGTAATTCCCGGGCCCGCCTCCGGCCCGCCCCGCAGCGCCCCGCATCGCCTCGCATCACCCCGCCCCGCATAGCCCCGCGGCACGACGCGGCACGACGCGGCACGGCCCGAAGACCCACCCACGGACGGTTTCCCGGAATTCGTTCCCGGCGCCCGGCCGGCCCGACCGGACCGCCGGAAATGACAAACGTCACGACCTCACGTGATCCCCGTCAGGGGCTTTCCGGAAAGCCTTGTCCGGGCCCCTTTCCCGGCCAAACATAAGAGGGACCCGTCTTCACAGGGAACGAGAATGGCGTGACCGGACGATCCACTACGCAGGGCCACTACGTCACCCGGATGCTCGACGTACTCGCCCGGGCTCCACGGCAGGCCGTCGTCCAGGGCCGGGCCGGCTCCCTCACCGGGACCGCGCTCGTCCGCTCGGTGCACCGGGCCCACGACGCGCTCCGCGCGGCGGGCGCCGGGCCGGGCGCCATGGTCGGGATCCTCACCGCGCCCAACCACCCGCTGACCTTCACCGCGCGGTACGCCGCCCATCTCCTGGGCGCCGGCGTGATGTACGTACGGTCGGTGAACCCCGGCACGGACCTGCCGCTGCCGGCCGCCGAACAGGCCGCGCTCCTCGCCGAATGCGAGGTCTCCGTCCTCGCGGTGGACCCTGCCCACGCCGAGCGCGGCGCCGAACTCACCCGCCTGCTCCCGGAGTCGACGGCCGTCACGGTGCTCGACGTCGAGACCGACGGCGGCTTCGACACCCCGGCCGCGCCGGCGCCCCGGGACCCCGAGTGCGCGGTGATCACGTACACGAGCGGGAGCAGCGGCCGTCCCAAGGGCGTACGCCAGCCCTTCGCCGCCTGGAACCGGCTCGTACTCCTCGACGCCGCCTCGCTCGCGGGCGGGTCCCCGGAGCGGATGCTGATCGTCACCCCGACCAGCCACACCGTCGCCGTCATGGCCGATGTGGTCCTCGCCGCCGGCGGCTCGCTCGTCGTCCACGAACGCTTCGACGCCGGCGCGGTGCTCACCGCCCTCGCCGCCGAGCGGATCACCCGCGTCTATCTGACGGTGCCTCAGCTGTACCGGCTGCTGGACCACCCGGACGCCGCCGGCACCGATCTGTCCGCGCTGCGCCAGCTCATCTACAGCGGCTGCATGGCGTCACCGGCCCGACTGGCCGCCGCCGTACGGGTCTTCGGCCCCCGCCTCGTGCAGTGCTACGGCTCCACCGAGGCGGGCCGGATCACCCTGCTGGACCAGCTCGACCACTTCGAGGAGGAGCTGCTGCCCAGCGTGGGCCGGCCCTTCCCCGGCGTCGAGATCCGCGTCGTCGACCCCGGCACCGGCCGCGAGGTCCCGCCGGGCACGACCGGCGAGGTCCACGTCCGCTCCCCGTACGCGATGAGCGGCTACCAGGGCCTGCCCGCCGAGAGCGCCGCCGCCCTGACGCCGGACGGCCGGCTGCGGACCGGCGACCTCGGGTACCTGGACACGTACGGATATCTGCACCTCGTCGACCGGGTCGGGCGGGTCGTCAAGGCGGCCGGCGTCAAGGTCCGTCCGGCCGAGGTGGAGCGCGCCCTGCTCACCCACCCCGCCGTGGCCGACTGCGCCGTCTTCGGGCTGCCGGACCCCGACACCGGCGAGGCCGTGCACGCCGCCGTGGTGCTCCGCACCCCTCAAGAATCCGACGCCCTGCGCCGGCACGTCACCGAAGCCCTCTCCGCCGCCCACGCCCCCACGCGGATCGTGCGGTGGCCCGAACTCCCCCTGACCGAATCCGGAAAACCCGACCTCGGACGCCTGCGCGTCGCGGCGGTCGCCGGCGCGGCCTCGACCCTCGAAGAAAGCGAGCTGTCCTCGTGACGACCACCCTCACGTCCACCCCGGCCCACCTGGCGTTCTTCACGGACCGCGCCGCCACCGCGATCGCGGACGGCAAGCGGGAGTTCTTGAAGCTGGGCCGCCGGGCGGGCCACTTCCCGGCCGCCTCCACCTCCACCGACCCGGCGGACACCACGGCCGAGATCAGCGTCTGGTGCAGCAACGACTACCTCGGCATGGGCCAGCAGCCGAAGGTCATGGCGGCGATGCGGGAGGCCGTGGCGCGCTTCGGCGCCGGCTCCGGCGGCTCCCGCAACATCGGCGGCACCCACCACGCCCACGTCGAGCTGGAGGCCGAACTCGCCGCCCTGCACGGCAAGGAGGCGGCGCTGCTGTTCACCTCGGGCTACACCGCGAACGACGGTGCCCTGACGGTGCTGGCCGGCGCGGTCCCCGACTGCGTGGTCTTCTCGGACGAGCTGAACCACGCCTCGATCATCGACGGACTGCGGCACAGCGGCGCCGCGAAGCGCATCTTCCGCCACAACGACGCTGCCCACCTGGAGGAGTTGATCGCGGCCGAGCCGGCCGACCGGCCCAAGCTGATCGTGCTGGAGTCGGTGTACTCGATGTCCGGTGACGTGGCGCCGATCCTCGAAGTCACCGAGATCGCCCGGAAGTACGGCGCGACGATCTTCCTCGACGAGGTCCACGCGGTGGGCATGTACGGGCCGCGCGGCGCGGGCATAGCGGCCCGCGAGGGGCTGGCCGACGAGATCGACGTGGTCATGGGCACGCTGGGCAAGGGCTTCGGCACCGCCGGCGGCTACATCGCGGGCCCGCACGCGCTCATCGACGCCGTACGCACCCTGTCGCGGCCGTTCGTCTTCACGACCTCGCTGCCGCCGGCGGTCGCGGCGGGCGCGCTGGCCGCCGTACGCCACCTCGCCGGCTCGGAGACCGAGCGGTCCGCGCTGCACCGCAACTCGGTTCTGCTGCACGGCCTGTTGAGGGAGTACCGGATCCCGTTCCTGTCGGACGAGTCGCACATCGTGTCGGTCCTGATCGGCGAGGACGCGGCCTGCAAGAGGGCCTCGGCGCTGCTCCTGGAGCGGTACGGCATCTATGTGCAGGCCATCAACGCGCCGAGCGTGCGCACCGGCGAGGAGATCCTGCGCATCGCGCCGGGAGCGGTGCACGCGGCGGACGACGTGGTGAAGTTCGCCGAGGCGCTCGACACCATCTGGCTCGAACTCGGCCTGCCGCGGACCGCCGCGTGAACCCCTCGTCCTCGTCGGTGGCGTCCGTCCTGGCCGAGGCGGCGGCCCGGCGGCCCGCGCATCCCGCGCTGGTCTTCGGGGACCGCTCGTACTCCTACGCGGAGCTCTGGGACGGCGCCCTGCGGTACGCGGCCGCGCTGCGCGCCCGGGGCCTCGGACCCGGTGACCGGGTCGCGCTGCTGCTGCCCAACACCCCGGCCTTCCCCATGGCCTACTTCGGGACCCTCGCCCTGGGCTGCACGGCCGTACCGGTCCACGAGCAGTCCCGGGCCCCCGAGATCGGCCATGTCCTCACGGACTCGGGCGCCGCGGCGCTGATCTGCGCGGGGTCCCTGCTGCCCGAGGCGGCCGACGCCGCCCGGGCGGCGGGCACCATGCTGCTCGGCGTCCACGACGAGGGCGACCGTACGGAGGAACTCCCCTGGCTCGACCGGGAGTCCGCGTACGCGTCGCCCCTCGACGGGCTCGTCCCGCGCGCCCCCGAGGACATCGCGGTCGTCCTCTACACCTCGGGCACGACCGGCGCGCCCAAGGGCGTCATGCTCACGCACCGCAGTGTGCTCATGAACATCACGACCACCGCGCGCACCCCCTTCGCCTTCGACCAGGACGACGTGCTCCTCGGCACGCTGCCGCTGTCCCACACCTTCGGCCAGATCTGCGGGATGGGCGTGTGCTTCCACGCCGGCGCCACCCTGGTGCTGATGGACCGCTTCTGCGGGACGCGCGCGCTCGACCTCATGGCCTCCCATGGGTGCACGGTCGTCATGGGCGTGCCCACCATGTACCTGGCCCTGCTGGACGCGGCCGGACCGGACGCGCGCGAACTCCCCCTGAAACGCGCCTACTCGGGTGGCTCCTCGCTGCCGCCGGCGGTGCTCCGGCGGGTCGAGGAGACGCTGGGCGCCCCGGTCTACGAGGGGTACGGGCTCACCGAGACCTCTCCCAGCGTGAGTTACAACCAGCCGGGCAGCGAACGCCGGCCCGGGACGGTCGGCCTGCCCATCCCCGGCGTCGAGGTCGGGATCGCCCCGGCGAACACGGCGAACACGGCCGACACGGCGGACACAGCAGACTCGGCGGACTCGGCGCACTCGGCGAACACGGCGGACCGGATCCGGCTGCTGCCGGCCGGCGAGCCCGGGGAGATCGTCGTCCGGGGCCACGGCCTGATGGCCGGCTATCTGAACCGTCCGGAGGCCACCGCCGAGGTGCTGGTCGACGGCTGGCTGCGCACCGGGGACATCGGGGTCCGGGACGAGGACGGCTATCTGCGCGTCCTGGACCGCAAGAAGGACGTCGTCATCCGCGGCGGCTACAACGTCTATCCGCGCGAGGTGGAGGAGATCCTGCTCGGCCACCCGGCGGTGGCCCAGGCCGCGGTGGTCGGCGTCCCCCACGACCGGCTCGGGGAGGAGGTCTGCGCAGTGGTACGGACCGTGCCGGGGGTACGGCCGGATCCGGGGCTGGCGGAGGAGATCACCGCCTGGTGCGGAACGCGGCTCGCGCGCTACAAGAGTCCGCGCAGGATCGCCTTCACCGGAGCTTTCCCCGTGGGCGCCACGGGGAAAGTGCTGAAGGGCGAACTGGCCGGGATCTTCCGGTAGATGGCCCTTCGGACTCTCACGTCACGTAGTGGATGGCACACACACGGCCGCCGCGAGAAGATGTGACGTACACGTACCAACAGGAGGCAACACCCGTGGAAAAGACCGCCGTCCGTCCTGTCTTCCGGACCCGACAGGAGCAACTCCGCAACGGTGGCCGGGGGGCACTGATCGGGACGGCCTTCGGCGCGATGTGGTTCGCCCTGGCCCAGTCCGCCGTCCACGGGGCGGCCCGCCCGGTCGTCCTCGGCGCCGGCCTGCTGCTGTTCGCCGCGAGCGCGGCCGCCGTGGTCCGGCTCTTCGTCCTGGCCCGGCAGACCCCCGCGACGGAGAAGGGCGCGCCGGTGCCCCCGGGCGGCGGCGGTCCGAAGTTCCTCACCGTCGTCCTGGTCGAGGCGGTCGTCCTCGGCGTCGGCAACAACTACGCGCGCACCAGCCTGCACCGCCCGGAGCTGATGCTGACCTGGTCCGCGCTGGTGGTCGGCGCGCACTTCTTCCCGATGGCCCGGAGCCTGCGCGCCCCGATGCTGCGCTGGGTCGGTGCCGCGATGCTGGCCACCGTCGGCCTCGCGGCGCTGGCCACGCTGCTGCCGGGGGCGACCGAGGACGTCTGGCAGACCGTACCGGGCATCGGCTGCGCGGCCGTGCTGTGGGCGGGGGCGGCGTTCACCGGGCTGCGGGCGGGGCGCCGGCGGGCGTAACGCGGCGGCGTAGTGCCGGGGCGTGGCACCGGCGGGAGTGGGGTGCGGCGCCGATGCGAGTGGCAAGTGGCGCCCCTGGGCGCGGCAGCGTACGCCGGTGAGGCGCCCGGGTCCGGTTCCCGGGCGCTCCGTCACGGCGTACTCCCGCTCTCCCGCTCAGATCCAGCCCTGCTCCACGGCGATACGCGCCGCGTCGAAGCGGTTGCGGCCGCCGAGCTTCTTGATCGAGGCCGAGGCGACGTTGCGTACCGTCCCCGCGGCCAGGTAGAGCTCCGCCGCGATCTCCTTGACGGTCGCCCCGCCGGCCGTGAGCCGCAGCACCTGGGACTCCCGGTTGCTGAGCGGGGCGGCGGCCCCCGGCCCGGCGAAGCCCATGGCGGCGTCCGCCAGGGACGGGGCGAGGGTCACGCAGCCCGCCGCCACTCCCCTGAGCGTCGCGATCAGCCGGGCCAGGCCCGTGTCCATGGGAACGATGCCGTGCACGCCCGCCGCGACGGCCCGGCCGACCGCCGCCGGACGTGAGCCGGACATCATCAGCGCGATGCCGCAGGACGGCACCCGGGCCCGTACCGCGGAGACAAGACGCAGGACGTCATCACCCACCGGGGTGTCCTCCAGAAGAAGGACGTCCGGCGAATGGCGGAGCACAAGTCCGAGGATGTGCTGGTGATCGCTGTCCGCGGCGATGACGTCGATGCCGTCGACCGATCGGAGCGCCTCGACAAGAGCGTCGAGGAAGAGAACGCGGCTGCCGCCGACGATGACACTGATAGCCATTGAATCCCCCCCTGAGCGGTTCCGAGAGCCGTGTTCTACCGTCCGGTTTCCACGGTCCAGCCACTGAGCTGCCGGGTTATCTCAAGTGCCCTGCGGCAAATAGCGATTGCCGGGGCCGGTGGTTCCGTCGCGTCGGGGACGGTCTGGAACAGCACGAGCTCGATCTGTTCGCCGGAAGGACGGACCGCGACGTGCTCCAGACCGTCCGCGGGCGAGGCCACGGCCCTCAGCAGCGAGGCGAGGAGCAGCGGATCCGGCCGGCCGCCCGACTCCGTGCGCGGCGAGCGCATGACAATCGATGTCATATACATACGAAGGGTCAGTCCCAGTTCAGGTTGTCGTGCGGCTCCTCGCCGGCGCCCGGCTCGACGTCGGCGGCGCCCGGCACGTCCCAGTTGAGGTTCGGGTCGGCGGGGTCGGTGGGGCCGCCGGCGGAGGCGGTGGAGACTGCGGCGGCGGTGGCCTGGATCGCCTGGTTCGGCTCGTTGTGCGAGGCACCGAGGGCGATCAGCGCGGCGGCCAGAGCGGCGAGAGAAGCGGCCCGGGAAAAGCGACGGAAGAACAGCATGAGAATCCCCCTGTAAAGCGTATGCAAAGCGTGTTTGAAGAGCGCACCATCTCTGGCGTTCGGTCCGGGGCGCCGCTTCGTTCTGGAACCAGCTTGCTTTACGGAAGGAGGGGTCCGGAAGCGGTTCGGCTGGCAGGAAGAAGCCCGTGGCAGGTCGGTGCCAACCTCGCCACAGAACCCCATCCGATGTAGCCAGCCACCTGCGCCCTCTCCTATGTTGATTACATCGGAGCAGCTCGAAGAAGAATGAGCGGCGGGGGACCGAACGAGGACGTCAATGCTGGAACTACTGGGGCTGGACGCGCAAACGGCGGATGTGTACGAACACCTGCTGGCGAACCACGCCTGGGGTGTCGCCGAGATCGCCCGGCGACTCAAAGTGTCGACGGTCGACGTCCGCGCGTCGCTGGAGAAACTGACCGATCTGCGACTGCTCCACCGCTCGGCCACGGGCGACGAACTCCAGCCGAGCGACCCTGCCTTGGGCCTGCGGGAGCTGCTCAACCAGCACAAGCGGGAACTGGAGAGCCGGCAGGAGGCCATCGCGCGCTGCGAGGCCGACATGACCGCGCTGGTCAGCACGTACAGCGCGCTCTACACCGGCCAGGCCCAGCGCGTGGCCCAGCAGTTCGTGGGCGTGGAGTCCGTCCAGAACCGGATCCGGGAGCTGGCCTCCGAGGCCACCTCCGAGTGCCTGACCTTCAACCCGGGCGGCGCCCAGTCCCGGGCCAGCCTGGAGGCCAGCAAGCCCCTCGACAGCCAGATCCTCGGCCGGGGGGTACGGATGCGGACGGTGTACCTGGACAGCGTCCGCAACGACTCGGTCACCACCGAGTACGCCGAGTGGCTCACCGACCTCGGCGGCGAGGTGCGCTCCGCGCCCTCGCTGCCCGTACGCATGCTCATCTTCGACCGCAAGACGGTCATCGTGCCGGCCGACCCGGAGAACACCCGCAAGGGCGCGGTGCAGCTGACCGAACCGGGCGTGGTCGTCGGCCTGTCCGGCCTCTTCGACCAGATCTGGAAGTCGGCCGCGCCCCTGGGCACCGGCCAGGACCGCGACGACCGCGGCCTGACCCGCCAGGAGAGGGAACTGCTCCGCCTGCTGGGCAGCGGCCTCACCGACGAGGCCGCCGGCCGCCAACTGGGCCTCTCCCTGCGCACGGTCCGCCGCATGATGGCCGAGCTGATGAAGCGCCTCGGCGCGGGCAGCCGCTTCGAGGCGGGGCTGCGCGCGGCGCAGCGGGAGTGGATCTGATCCCTGCCGGGCGGGCGGACACCGGGGCGGGCGCCGAGGTCGGCCTGCCGGGCGGGCCTGCCGGGCGGGCGGGCGGGCAAAGGCCCGCGTTTCCCCCGCGCCGATGTGGCCGAACCCGAGCGGCCCGGGCCCGGCGCCCTTCCGCGCCGGCGGCGCGGTGGGGTAGGGGTTGTCCGGCGGATCGCCCCTCAGCCTGGGGGACCGTCAAAGGAGGCCCTGATGCCCACGGCTCGTGACCCTCACCACTCGGGTACACCCGCGCGGATGACCAGCTTCGACGACATCTACGAACAACCGGACCCCCGCGCGTACTTCGCGACCCTGGGAGCACTGGGGTACGAGACGCCCCAGCACGCCCAGTGGATCTTCCGCCGCCTGCTGCCCCTCGCCGACGGGGGCGGTGAGGGCGGCGGGGCCGGCCGGGACGGTGGGCCGCGGGCCTCGGTCCTGGACATCTGCTGCTCGTACGGCATCAACGCGGCGCTGCTCAACCACCATGTGACGTTACGGGAGTTGACCGACCGCTACACCTCGCCGCGGGTCGCCGGCCTGACGACCGCCGAACTGATCGAGGACGACCGGGCGTTCTACGCGGCGCGGCGCCGCGCCGACGCCGTACCCGTCGTCGGCATCGACATCTCCGCGCCCGCCATCGCGTACGCCCGCGCGGCCGGCCTGCTCGACGAAGGGTTCGCCGAGAACCTGGAAACCGCCCCGCCCAGCCCGGAGTTGCTGAAGGCCGTCGGCGACATCCGGCTGATCACCGTGACCGGCGGGGCG
The DNA here is from genome assembly GCF_040646255.1 of Streptomyces sp. NPDC046203. NCBI lineage: Bacteria > Bacillati > Actinomycetota > Actinomycetes > Kitasatosporales > Streptomycetaceae > Streptomyces > Streptomyces sp. NPDC046203. The sequence continues at coordinate 103,686 of NZ_JBEYZX010000010.1, forward strand.
AGCTTCCTCTCCCCCCGCACTTTCCGGCCACTCCTGGACGGCCGGCAGGACCCTCCCTGGGTGGCCGCCCTCGTACTGCGCACCGGCCGCTACGACACCATTGCCGACGGCCTGGCCGCGTACGGCCTGACCACCCGGAAGGACACATCCCGCACGTACGTCCAGCGGCGCTTCACCGACGCCGACGAACAGCGCTACGCCGTCGCCGCGGTGTCCGCCGCCGGTGACGATCCGCGCGGCAAGGAGACCGACGGCCACTTCCACACGGCCCTGCACCTGTCCCGGCCCGCCGCGCACACCGACGCCCATCCGCTGCACACCCTGCTGGGCGACGCGTAGACACCCTGCGGCCACCCCGGCCTCCGCCCGGTTGCTTCGGGGCGGGGGCCGGGGGATTTCCCGTGGGGCATGACCCTTTCTGACTGCTCAACTCCTCGATGAGTCAGGTGAGTTGAACGCGTCAGAGGATTCGTCCGGGCTCCTCGCCGGTGGCCACCGGGCGGGCGGAGGGCAGGCCCCACTCGCTCCACGAGCCGTCGTACACGGCAAGGTCCCGATAGCCGGCCAGGGTGGCACCGAGGGCGAGAACGCAGGCGGTGACCCCGGAGCCGCAGCTGAAGTACAGCCGCTCGCGGTCCCCCGCCGCCGCCCCGAACGCCGTACGCAGCTCGTCCACCGGCCGCATCTTCCCACCGTCCCGCTGGAGTTCACCGAAGGGCAGGCTGACCGAACCCGGCATATGACCGCCGCGCAGACCCGGGCGCGGCTCGGGCGCGGTGCCCGCGTACCGCTCGCGGGTGCGGGCGTCGAGAACGGCGGCCGCCGGGTCGGCGAGAGCGGCGGCGACGGCCTCGGCGTCCACGATCAGGCCGGGCCGGGGCCGGGCCGTGAAGGTACCGCGCGGGCCGTCGTACGCGGCGGGCACGGGCTCGACGGGGTGACCGGCGGCGATCCAGGCGGGCAGCCCGCCGTCCAGGACGGCGACCCGGTCGAAGCCCATGGCACGCAGCATCCACCAGGCACGGGCGCTGGAGTAGACACCCTGCGCGTCATAGACGACGACCGTGTCCGTGTCGTGCAGGCCGAGCGCCCGCAGGGCCTCGGTGAACGCCGCGGCCCCGGGCATGGTGTGCGGTACAGCGGAGGCGTGGTCGGACAGGGACCCGTCGAGATCGAAGGGCCGGGCCCCGGGGATACGGGCCGCCGCACCCCGGTGGGCACCAACGGAAGCATCCAGGAAGACCACCCCAGGGACGCCGTGCCATGCCGCCGCCTGGTCGGCGCCGACCAGCGGGGCGAGAAGGCCGGGCGGGGCGGGCGGGGCGGCGGTCGCGGGTGTCGGGGGGATGGGGGTTGCGGGCGCGCCCATGCGAGTCCTCCAGGTGAATCGGCGCACCCCGGGCGGGTGTTGCCGGTACGCCGGAGGTCCGCCGCGTGGTCGAGATCGGCTGCCCCATCTTCCCCGGCGCGCTCGACGCCCCCGCAACCGGCCCGGGAACCTCCTGACTTGGCCCGTTGGCAAGCCACCCAGCCGTGGAGCCCCGCTCACTCCTCCGAGGACGGGGGCGGCGCGGGCGCCGGGGCCGGAGCCGGGGCGGCGCGGCGGCCGTCGGCGGCGAGGAGGGCGATGATCGCGAGCGCCGCGAGGAGGATCAGGACCAGGAGCAGCACCGTGAGGACCGTGGGGTGGTTCCAGAGGGCGAAGACGAGAGCGACGACGAGGACGACGCCCAGGGTCAGCCAACGGCGGTGGTCCCGGGTCCAGGTGCCCGCGGGGCCGGTGGTGACGCCGTGGCCGCCCCACCAGCCGGCCGCGGAGTCGGCGGCGCGTTCGGAGGCGGAACGGGTGGCGGTCGCCAGACGGCCGGGGCCCACGAAATAGGCGCCGAGGGCGAGGACCACACCGAGCACGATCGCGGTGCGCAGCGCGACCCGCAGGAAGCGCACCAGGTCGTCGAAGGCGGCCGCGGCGGCCGCCTTCGAATGGACCTCGGGCGGGAGGTGGTCGAGGTAGTAGCGGCGGGCCACGACGAGGGCGAGGGCCACGACCAGACACGCGAAGGCGGCGCCCAGCGCCGTACGGGCCAGGGCGCGTCGGCGCCGGTGGGCGAGGACGACGCCCGCCGCGGCGAGCAGCACGGTGAGCACGGGCAGCCAGTTGCCCAGCGCGTCGAGGGCGCGGGCGGCGCCCTGGAGCTTCTTCAGCTGGTCGGAGTGGAACAGGACCAGCTGTTTCTTGACCTCGGGGATCTTCGCCGCCGGTTGCAGTCCGGCGTCCACCAGGTCCTTCTTGACCTGGTCCACGGCGGCGCCGAGGTCGAGGGTGACCGTGCCCTGCGAGACGTCGAGCGCGCCTCGGCCCTTGCCGGTCAGGGCGTGCACCACGGCCGTGTGGGCGGCGCGGTTGGCGGTGACCCACACCTTCTCGAACCGGTCGCTCCGCACGAACCGGGTCGCCACCTTGTCGGCGGCCCCGTTCACGGCGGCGTCCAGCTGCGGGGCGAGGCCCTTGACCGCGTCGGCCGCGCGCGGCGGCAGGCCCTGGGACCGCAGCCAGGCCGCGATCTCGGCGGTGACCTGCTTGCCGTCGACCCGTACGTCCACCGCGTGCACGATCCGGTCGTGGGCCGCCGCCTCGATCGCCGGGTCGGAGGCGAGCGGCTTCATCGTGGCGACGTAACGGTCGGTGTCGAGGACGATGTCGTGCACCCACACCGTGAGCACGCTGACGGGCACCAGGACGCACGCGAGGACGATCAGCACCGCCGACGACACACTCCGCAGCGTCCTCGTCATCCGTCCTCCGTGCTTCGTGCTTCGTGCTTCGTGCTTCGTTCGTGGCCGGGCGCCTGCCCGCATTTCCCGCCCGGGTCATGTCCATTTCCGTCCATGCGCGGGCGTACGGCATCCCGGCCTGGGCCGTTCGGAGGCCACGCGCCCACCCGCCCCCAGCGCGATGACGGCGAGGGCGGCACACGGGTACGCGCACCGGCCCGCGCGCGTGGCGGGGCCGCATGGCGGGCCCGCGTGGCGCGTGTTCCTCTGGGGGCGAGTGAGGTGAGCGATGCGGACGGACGCGGCGGGGCGATGAGCGCCGGCGGCGGGTGGGCGGTCGCGGCCGTGGCCGCCGTGACGGCCGGGTACGCCCTGGTGTCCCGGCGCCTCGCGACCACCGTCGTGTCGGCGCCGATGGTGTTCACCGCCTTCGGCGTGGCCATCGGCCCGGCCGGGCTCGGCCTGATCAGCCTGGACCACGACGCGGGCGCGATCCTCACCCTGGTGGAGGGCACCCTGACGCTGGTCCTGCTGACCGACGCGATGTCCGTACGGCGCCGGGATCTGCGGGCCGGCGGCTTTCTGCCCGGCCGGCTGCTCGGGCTCGCCCTGCCCCTGACCCTCGCGGCCGGCTGGCTGCTCGCCTGGCCCCTGCTGCCCGGTCTGACCCTGTGGGAACTCGCCCTGGTCGCCGCGATCCTCGCCCCGACGGACGCGGCGCTTGGCGAGTCGGCGGTGGCCGGTCCCGGGGTCCCGCCGCTGGTCCGGAACGGACTCAAGGTCGAGAGCGGTCTGAACGACGGACTGGTACTGCCGTTCTTCGTGGTCTTCCTCGCGGCGATCCCCGGGACGGCGGCGTCGGCGGAGGGGATCGCGGGCACGTTCTGGCGTTCGCTCGTCCTCAGTACGGCCCTGGGGCTGGCCATCGGCGGGTCCGGCGGGTGGCTGCTGTCCGCCTCGCGCGCGAGGGGCTGGGTCACCGAGGAATGGCGCCAGGTGTTCGTGCTGGCCGTCGCCGCCGGCTCGTACGCGCTGGCGGCCGTCATCGACGGCAGCGGGTTCATCGCGGCCTGGGTGGCCGGGTTCGCCCTCGGGACCACGCTGCGGCGGGGCGCGCGGGCGGCCGTGGTGAAGGCGGCGGCGAGCGGCGGGGTGGTGGGGACGGGACCAGAATCGGAATCGGGACCGGAATCGGGACCGGGATCGGGACCGGTCGAGGACGGTGACGACACGGCCCGGCCCGCCGCGCGGCTCGGCGACTTCCTCGCGGCGCTGAGTTTCCTGGTCTTCGGGGCCGTCCTGCTCGGTCCGCAGCTCCAGCACCTCGACTGGCGGATCGTGGTCTACGCCGTACTGAGTCTCACCGTGGTCCGGATGCTGCCCGTGGCGCTCTCCCTGGCCGGGACCGGTCTCGCCCTCCCCACCGTCCTGTACGCCGGGTGGTTCGGGCCGCGCGGGCTCGCCTCGGTGGTCTTCGGGCTCCTCGTGGTGGAGGAGCACGTACCCGGCACCGCCCTCATCGGCCGCGCGGTCGCCCTGACCATCGGCCTGAGCATCCTGCTGCACGGTCTGACGGCCCACTTCCTCGCCGACCGGTACGGGGCCTGGCACCGGGCCGCCTCGGCCCGGCGGCCCGGGATGCGCGAAGGCCCGCCCGCCGTCCCGGCGCCCCTGCCTGACCGGGGCCCAGGGCCGGGGACGGGAACCTGACCGCCCCGGGCCCGGCTCCGCCCGTCAGCTCGCGAGCACCTTCTCCTTCGCCCGCTGGTACTCCTCGTCCGTGAGATGACCCTGTGCCTTCAGCTCGGCCAGCTTCGACAGCTGGTCGGCGTGCCCGCCGCCGGACGGCCCGGACGGGGTCGCGGCGGCCCGGATGTACTCCTGGAACTCCTTCTCGTTGGCCTGGGCCCGGTGCAATTCGCGCTTGCCCATGCCCTTGCCGCGGACCAGGAGGTAGACGAAGCAGCCGAGGAACGGCAGCAGGACGACCAGCACGGCCCATCCGGCCTTGGCCCAGCCGCTCAGATCGTCGTCGCGGATGATGTCGCCGATGATCCGGAAGAGCAGCATGAACCACAGGACCCAGAGGAAGATCCACATGATGGTCCAGAAGGCGTTCAACAGTGGATAGTCCACGGTCTCTCTCCTCTCGCGACCCCGTGCGCCGCGTCACTCACCGCGCACGGCTGCCCGGCCCCCCTCCTCCCCCAGTCTGCGACCGGAACCGGGCCGCCGCATCACCCGTGGGCGCGCTGGCCATCGGATCCGCGAAACCGCAGGTCAGCCGTTGACAGCGGTACGGAATTCGCTGACCGTCATGACCTTCGACGCGGGCGGCATGGTGATCGAGAAGGACTTGCCGAAGGAGTCGTACGTGGTCGTGCTCGTGCGGCCGTCGCGCGTCGAGTCGAGGCGGAGGATGTTCAGGCCCCCGATGTAGTAGACGTCCTGGGTCTGGCCGTTGCCGCCCTCGTAGGCCTCCGCGTCCTGGCCGCCCACGGTGCGGTCCTTGTCCTTGGCCCGCTGGACGAACTCGGGGATCAGGTAGTAGATCTCGCAGCCCGAGTTCAGGACGGTGGACACGTACCGGTCCTTGAGGTAGTCGGGGACCTTGATGGACTGGCCGCGTTCGTTCAGCGCGGCGGCGAACAGCGGCGCGCTGGTGTAGGAGGTGCCCTTGTCGCAGTAGACGTCGCCGGGCTGGGAGCCGGTGACCCGCATGTGGAATCCGTCGGCCGGGTCCGACCACATCTCCTGCCTGGCGCCGGAGAAGGCGGTGGTGTCGCCCGAGGCGTGCCAGGACTCGCGCATCATGTGGCTGTTGGTGGACGTGATCATGGAGTCCGGCTCCGTCGACGACGCGGATCCCGGGCCGCCGGCGGAGCCGCCCCCGGACGTACCGCCGTCCGATATCGCGCCGCCCGACGTCCCGGCGGTCGTCGGGTCGGCGGACACCGACCGTCCTTCCTCCTGACCCGCGCACCCTGTCAGGGCCAGCGCCGCGGCGAGCAGGGTCAGTACCGCGGTGGACCGGGGAAGGACGTGCGTGACACGCATGGAACACCTCTCCTGTGGATCGGGGTTGGCCCCTCCACCCTCCCATCCGGATTCCGGAAGGTCATTGCCGGGTTCCGGCAATGAAAAGGGGAGATGAGCGACAGCCGGGGCAAGGGGGCGGGATATGAGGCCACTTGGATGGCGAGAGTCCGGCATATGCCGTCCCGTCACCCCAGCCATTCGGCATATGCCCTGCCGCTAAAGGGCCGTTGGCGGCCACTCCGGCGCGATGACCGACATCACCGTGGCGTCCACCCGCTCCCCCTTCCACAGCAGCGCCCCGCGCAGCACCCCCTCCGCACGGAAGCCGGCCTTCTCGTAGGCGCGGCGGGCGCGCGGGTTGAACGCGTACACCTCCAGCCAGACCCGGTACAGGCCCAGCTTCTCCAGGGCGTGGCCGACGATCAGCCGGGTCGCCTCCGTACCGAGACCTCGGCCGAGCACGTCCGGGGCCAGGCAGATCCGGAAGCCACAGCTCTCGTTGGGCCGGTCCCACGCGTTGAGGACGGCCTCGCCGACGACCCGGCCGCTCGCCCGCTCGACCACCGCGAGGTCGAGCCGGTCGGGGCGCGCGCCGCGCGTCGCGTACCACTGCCGCAGCGCCGCCTCGGTGAAGTCGGCGTGCGAGCCGGTCAGCCGCGTGATCTCCGGGTCCGAGAACAGCGGCAGGAAGGCGGGGACGTCGTCCTCGGTGACGGGACGCAACGTGACGAGCTCGCCGGTCAGGGTGGGCTTGTACGAGAAGTCGGTCATCCCGGCATTCTGCAAGGCGGAAGGGGCGAATTCCCCTGGTTTTCCGGGCCGTTACGGGTCCCCTGCGAGTCCCTCGCGGGTCCCCCACCCCGTACGGGCTCCCGTACGCATGCTCACGCACGTACGCACGCACGCGCACGCCCCGGCGGCGCCCCCGACCCTCACCCCTACCGGACCCCTATGACCCCCTACGCTCCCCCCTACGGGTCCTTCGGTCCTCGCGCCGCCGCCCGCCCGACCACCACGCCCGCCCGGTCGACGCACACCACGTCCACCGCGACCGGCGCACCGCGCAGCACCGCCAGCGCCTCGTCGCGGGCGCGGGCGGCGACGAGGTCGCCGAGGGGGACGCCGGCGGCCTCGCACAGCCGGAGCGCGGCCAGGCCGGTGTTGGCGGCGGCGACCTCGGCGGCGAGCGCGCCGTCCGCCCCTCCCGCGCGGGCCAGGTCGGCGAGGAAGGTCTTGTCGACCTGGGAACGCGCCGAGTGCAGGTCGAGATGGCCGGCGGCCAGCTTGGAGAGCTTCGCGAACCCGCCGCAGACGGTGAGCCGGTCCACCGGGTGACGGCGCAGGTACTTGAGGACGGCGCCCGCGAAGTCGCCCATGTCGAGCAGCGCGATCTCCGGCAGCTCGTAGAGCTCGGTGACGGTCCGCTCCGAGGTGGAACCGGTGCAGCCCGCGACATGGGTGATGCCGCCGGCGCGCGCCACGTCGACCCCGCGCCGGATCGAGTCGATCCACGCCGAGCAGGAGTACGGCACGACGACGCCGGTCGTCCCGAGGATGGACAGGCCGCCGAGGATGCCGATGCGCGGGTTCCAGGTGGAACGGGCGATCTCGGCACCGTCGTCGACGGAGATCGTGATCTCGACGTCGGCGGACCGGCGGCCGTGGGCGGCGGCCACCGCCGTCACGTGCTCGCGCATCAGCTGCCGGGGGACGGGGTTGATCGCCGGTTCGCCGACCTCCAGCGGCAGCCCGGGCAGGGTCACGGTGCCGACCCCCTCCCCGGCCCGGAACACGACCCCGGAGCCGGGCGGCAGCGCCCTTACCGTCGAGCGGATCAGCGCCCCGTGCGTGACGTCCGGGTCGTCGCCCGCGTCCTTGATCACCCCGGCCGTCGCGAAGCCGGTGCCCGTCGCCTCCACGGCAAGCGCGAAGGCGGGCGTCTGGCCCTTGGGCAGGGTGATCGTCACCGGGTCCGGGAACTCGCCGGAGAGCAGGGCGGTGTACGCGGCGGTCGTCGCCGCCGTCGCACAGGCGCCGGTCGTCCAGCCGGGCCGCAGACCGGTGTGCTTGAGTTGGGCCGCCCGCCCGCCGCCGCTCACGAAGGAACCCCCATGCACGTACTCGTCCTCGGCGGGACGACCGAGGCCCGTGTCCTGGCCGGTCTGCTCCACGAGCCCGGCGCGCCCGACGAGGGCGAGCCGCACCCAGCGGTCCCGGGGGTGCGCGTGACCAGTTCCCTCGCCGGGCGGGTCGCCGCCCCTCGGCTGCCGGCCGGTGAGGTACGGATCGGCGGCTTCGGCGGACCGGCCGGGCTCGCCGCGTGGATACGGGAGCACTCCGTGGACGCGGTCATCGACGCCACCCATCCCTTCGCCGAGCGGATCAGTTTCAACGCGGCCGAAGCGGCCGCCACCGCCCATGTTCCCCTGCTCGCGCTCCGCCGCCCCGGCTGGGTCCCGCGCGCCGGGGACGTCTGGCACGAGGTGGATTCGCTCGCGGGGGCGGCGCGGCTGCTGGGTGATCTTGGCGCTTCCGGCGGTCCTGGCGGCTCCGGCAGTTCCGGCGGCCCCGGCGGACACGGCCGTACGGACACTCCCGCCGCCCCCGGCAGCCCCTCCCTTCACGCCCCTCTCGGCGAGCGCGTCTTCCTCACCACCGGCCGGATGGGCCTGGCGGCCTTCGCGGACTGCCCGCAGTGGTTCCTGGTCCGCTCGGTCGACGCGCCCGAGGGCGCGATGCCGGCCCGTACCGAAGTCCTCCTGGACCGGGGCCCGTTCACGCTGGAAGGCGAGCGCGAACTCCTCGCCCGGCACCGCGTCGACGTCCTGGTGACGAAGGACAGCGGCGGGGCCGCCACCGCCCCCAAGCTCACGGCCGCCCGCGAGGCGGGCATCCCGGTCGTCGTCGTCCGCCGCCCGCCGGTGCCGCCGGACACGGCGACGGCCGCCTCCCCGGAGGAGGCGGCCGTCTGGGTGCGGGAGCTGCGCGAGGGTCGGACGCGGTCGGCGTAGACCACCCGCGCCCGGCGCGCTCCCGGCTTTCCCTCCCTCGTTTCCCTACTGGGCGGGACGGACGTACGGATCGGTGACGGGCACGATCATGACGCCCGAGGCCGACGGGTGCAGCCTGTTGGACCAGCGGTCCTTGGCGACGACCGCGTACACGCGGTTCTCCTCGCTCTGCACCCCTCGCTTGCACAGAACCGTGGTCCGAGCGCCGTCGACGGAGTCGCAGGTGGTCGAACCGGTCCACTTGACGGTGCCATCCGCCTGCGGGACGCCGGTCCACACCCAGTAGGGCGAGATGTCGTCGAGGTCGTCGGCGGTGGAGGCGTCCCAGCTCAGCAGGATGCCGTCGGCGCGCGGGGTGGCCGTCACGCCGGTGAGCGGCGCGGGGGCGACACGGTCGCCCGTACGGACGGTGAGCGGCGCCGACAGCGGGCCCTCGTTGCCGCGCGGGTCCACGGCCGCGACGGCGTACGTGTAGTACGCGCCCTGGTCCATGGTCAGGTCGTTGCAGTTTCCGCGGTTGTTCGAGAAGCCGCTGCCCTCGCCGCAGGTCACCCGGGTGAGCGCCGACTTGTCGAAGGTGCGGCCGGGCGAGCGGTACAGCCGGTACGAGCCGCCGTTGTCCCAGTCCGAGAAGAAGCTGCCGGGCATCGACCAGTACACGTCGGTCGTGCCCGGGCGGACCACGGCGTTCGGGTTGGTGGGGCTGTCCTTCGGCCCGATCCGGTCGACACCGTCACTGGCGAACACGGCGGAGTACGCGGACGGGTTGCCGACCTGGTCGAAGCCCTGCACCCGGTAGAAGCGCGGGGTGTTCTCGCGGGATTCCACGAGGACCGTCGTGTCCGTCGTCCTCGCGATCACGCTGTACGGGCCGGCCGCGTCCGGGGCCGCCGACACCTCGTAGCGGACCGCGTCCTTGACCGGGCCCCAGCTCACGGTGGCCATCCAGGCGTCCTGGCTCACGGTCACCCCGCCCGGGGCGGCCGGGCCGGTCTTGTCGGCGGTCGTGACGTACACGTCGGTCGAACCGGCGGACTCGTTGCCCGCCTTGTCGACGGCACGGACCTCGTAGGCGACCTCCTCGCCGGTGGCCGGTGCGGAGGTGTCGGTGAAGGTGGTCTTGGTGACCAGGCTCGCGCCGCTGACCTTCGTCCACGTCGTGCCGGGCGACGGACGCCGGTAGACCCGGTAACCGGCCAGGTCCGACTCCTTGTTGGCCGTCCACCACAGCGTCACGCTGTTCAAGGACCCGTCGTAAAAGACGACCGGCTTGGCCGGGGCGGCCGGGGCGGTCTTGTCGACCGTCGTGACGTAGACGTCGGTCGAACCAGCGGACTCGTTGCCCGCCTTGTCGACGGCACGGACCTCGTAGCCGAACTTCGCGCCGGTCCGCGGCGCGGACTTGTCGGCGAAGCCGGTCTTGGTGACCAGGCTCGCACCGCTGACCTTCGTCCACGTCGTGCCGGGCGACGGACGCCGGTAGACCCGGTAACCGGCCAGGTCCATCTCCTTGTTGGCCGTCCACGACACCGTCGAGGTGTTCGTGGAGCCGTTGTAGGAGACGCCCGGCTTGGCCGGGGCGAGCGGCTTCACCTTGTCGACGGAGGCGGTGGTGCGGGGGGTGTAGGCGAACTTCACGTTCGCCTTGCCCTTCCACGCCACGAAGTCGACGCGCAGGGTGTGCTTGCCCTTCGGGACGGTGACGTTGACCGACTTCTTCTTGGTGGAGGAGACGTCCTTCCACAGGTCGATCTTGCGCGAGCCGTCCAGGTAGACCCGGATGCCGTCCTGCGTCTCGGCGGCGAAGGTGAAGGGGCCGCCGGAGCCGAAGTCGCGGGTCAGCGACCAGCGGACCGAGAAGTTGTCGTTGGGCAGGCTCACCCCGGACGGGTGGCCATAGCCGTAGTTCTCCGAGATCGCCGCGTCGCAGGCGGTCTTCTTCGGGGTGCCGCTGAACTTCGTGTTGGCGAAGAACTGCACCTTCCACACGGGGGAGTTGCAGGTCACCGTCGCCGCGGCGGCGGGTGCGCCGGCGGCGGTGACGATGCCGGTGGCGGAGACAAGGGTGGCGAGGCCGGCCAGGGCGGCCGGGATCCTCGTCCGGATGGGGGTGTTCACAGGCGTACGAGCCCTTTCCGGGACCGTGGAGGAGACGAACGGACAGGAGGGGCGTGGGGGTGGTGGCGCCTGGTGCGCGGCGGCCGTCGGGGTGGGGCCCTTCGTACGGCTGTGCGACCAAGCCGTACGACTCTACCTGCCGTGATCACCTGTTCGGGGCGATTTATTTACCCGGGCATTGCTCGCGCATTGCCTGGGTGGGGGCCGGGCAGGGGCCGGACCCGCGTGGCCTCGGCCCCCGCCCCGCCCCCGTACGACCGACCCTCCCCCTACGCCCCGCCCCTCAGTACCGCCCCGCCCCTCAGTACCGCCGCGGCGTCCACGTCAGCGTCCGCCCGTCCGCGCACTCGGTGACCCGCGTCCGGGACGATCCGATGAGGAGAAGAGTGCGCATGTCGACCTCGGCGGGGTCCAGGGTCTTCAGGGTCAGCACGCGCACCGACTGCTCCGGCCCGCCGACGTCCCGCGCGACGACCACCGGGGTGTCGGGCGAGCGCACCTCCAGGAGCAGTTCGCGGGCCGCGGCCACCTGGTGGGTACGGCTCCGGGAGCCCGGGTTGTAGAGGGCGAGGACCAGATCGGCCTCGGCGGCGGCGCGCAGTCGGCCGGCGATGACGTCCCAGGACTTGAGGCGGTCGGAGAGGGAGATCGTCGCGTAGTCGTGGCCGAGGGGCGCGCCCGCGGCGGCAGCGGCGGCGTTGGCGGCGGTGACGCCCGGGAGAACCCGTACGGGGACGGAGGCGTACCGTTCCTCCGCCGCGACCTCCAGGACCGCCGTCGCCATCGCGAAGACGCCCGGATCGCCGCCGGAGACGACGGCGACCCGCCGGCCGCGCCGGGCCAAGTCAAGGGCGAACTCGGCGCGTTCGGACTCGACCTTGTTGTCGGAGCCGTGCCGCCGCTGGCCGGGTCGCAGCACCGGGACGCGGTCGAGATAGGTGGTGTAGCCGACGAGGTCGTCCGCCTGGACGAGCGCGCCGCGCGACTCGGGGGTCAGCCAGGGCGCGCCCGCCGGACCGGTGCCGACGACCACGACCTCGCCGTGCTCCCGTACGGCCGGCCGCTCGTCGATCCGGGACGGCAGGACGGCGACGGAGAAGTACGGGACGGTCGACGGGTCGACGTCCGCGAGCCGCCCGGTGCGCTCGCCCGCCATGAACGCCCGTTCCACATAACGGGCTTCGTCCAGTCGCCCGGCCCGCTTCAGGGCGCGGCGCACGGTGGGGAAGGTGCGGCCGAGCTTCATCACGACGGCCGAGTCGGCGCCCGCGAGCCGCGCGGTCAGCTCGTCCTCCGACAGGGTGCCGGGGACGATCGTCAGGGTCTCCTCGGCCTCGCACAGCGGCTCGCCGAGCCGGGCGGCGGCGGCGCTCACGGAGGTGACGCCGGGGATGACGGTGGTGTCGTAGCGGTGCGCGAGCCGCTTGTGCATGTGCTGGTACGAACCGTAGAACAGCGGGTCGCCCTCGGCGAGGACGGCGACCGTGCGGCCCGCGTCGAGGTGCGCGGCGAGCCGGGCGGCGGCCTCCTCGTAGAAGTCGTCGAGCGCGCCCCGGTAGCCGCCGGGGTGGTCGGTGCTCTCCACGGTGAGCGGGTACACCAGCTGTTCCTCGACCTGCTCGGGCCGCAGGTGCGGGGCCGCGATGGAGCGGGCGATGGAACGGCCGTGCCGGGCCGAGTGGTACGCGACCACGTCGGCCTCCGCGATCGCGCGGACCGCCGCGACCGTCATCAGGTCGGGGTCGCCGGGGCCGAGCCCGACCCCGTACAGCTTGCCGGGAGTGGCGGGGGCGTCAGGGATGTCGGCGGGAGTGGTGCTCATGCCTGGATCTCCGCTTCGTGCGCGAGGGCGTTGAGGGCTGCGGCAGTCATGGCGCTGCCGCCGCGCCGGCCCCGCACCACCAGGTATTCGAGGCCGAGTTCGTTGGCGGCGAGCGCGTCCTTGGACTCGGCGGCGCCGATGAAACCGACCGGGATGCCGAGGACGGCGGCGGGCTTCCCGGCGCCGTTCGCGACCATCTCCAGGAGATGGAAGAGGGCGGTGGGCGCGTTGCCGACGGCGACGACCGAACCCGCCAACTTGTCGCGCCACAGCTCCAGGGCGGCGGCCGAACGCGTGGTGCCCAGCTCGGCGGCGAGCGCGGGCACGGACGGGTCGGAGAGCATGCACAGCACGTCGTTGTCGGCGGGCAGCCGCTTGCGGGTGACACCGCTGGCGACCATCCGCGCGTCGCACAGGATGGGCGCCCCGGCGCGCAGCGCGGCGCGCGCGGCGGCGACAACGCCGGGCGAGTGGGCGATGTCCCGGACAAGGTCGGTCATGCCGCAGGCGTGGATCATCCGGACGGCGACCGTGGCGACGTCGTCGGGCAGGCCCGCGAGATCCGCCTCGGCCTCGGACCGGATCGTGGCGAAGGAACGGCGGTAGATCTCCGCGCCGTCCTTCTCGTACTCGAACATCGTGGGGCTCTCGCTCATCTCGTGGGGGTCGGGGAAGCCGCGCGGGCGGTGGGGGCGGGTGGGGCGGTACGCGCGGTGGCGACCGCGCCGGGCAGGGCGGTACGGGGGGTGGGGGCGCCGTCCACCAGGTACGCGCCGCCCTCGGTGGTCGCGGTCCCGGTCTCGGCCCGGGCCCCGGCCTCAGTCCCAGCCCCGGTCGCGAGGACGTCGACCCAGGTGCCGTGCGGGTGACCGCAGCGCCGGGCGCAGCCGGCGACGTGCACGGGCAGCGCGCCGGCGGGTACGGCGAGGGCGCGGGCGGCGTCCGCCCGTACGTCCGCCAGGGACTTGGCGCAGCCGGGCAGACCGGTGCAGGCGGTGACTCCGGCGCCGGGGGCGTCGGGGCGGGTGATCAGGCCGGCCGAGGCGAGGTGGTCGAGGCGCGCGAGCAGTTCGGGCGTGCGCTCGGGAGCGGGCTCCGCCCCCTGCTCCCGCGTCACAACGACGGCCCCGCGCCACGGCGTCAGCCGTACCTCCGCCGCGGGCAGCAGCGCCCGCAACTGCGCGGCGGTCAGCCGCCCGAGGGGGGCGAGGACGGACACGGCGCGCGGGCCGAGCGGGCCGGGTGCGGGCGGGGGACCGGAGGGCAGCGGGGGCGGTACGGGTACGGGCTGCCCGCCCGTACCGCTCAGGTCGACGGCCTCGGCCGCCCCGGCCGGCAACTCGCCGACCCGCCACGCCCCGGTACCGGCCGTCTCGGCGGCGTCGAGGAAGGCGAGGGCGGCGGCGAGCGCGACCCGGGGCGCGTGGCCGGCGGCGATCCGCCGCACCTGGCCGCCGACCCGGAGCAGGGCGGACGCGCCGCCCGGTTCTGCGATCAAGGTCACATCGCCGCCGAGCCCGGCGACATCGCCGCGTCCGTCGTCCAGGACGAACAGGAAACGTCCCGAGAGGGCGGCCGCGCGGGGCTCCGCGCACAGCAGTCCGTCCAGTTCACGGGCCCAGGCGTGCACGTCGGCACGGCCGGTTCCGTCGAGTCCGGCGGCCGGTGAGGCGACGATGTTGCGGACCCGTTCGTGGGTCGGCGAGGGGAGCAGTCCGCCGCGTCCGAGGCGGTCGGCGAGGGTGGTCGCCGAGCCGTCCGACAGGCCGCGCAGCTCCACGTTGCCGCGCGAGGTGATGCTGACGGCGCCGTCCCCGAGGGACTCGGAAACGGAAGCCAACAGCTCGATCTGATCTTGCGTCAACTTGCCTGCGGGCAAGCGCAGTCGGGCGAGGGAACCATCGGCGGCGGCATGCAACCGGAGCGCCCCGGGGCACGCGTCGCCACGGTCCCGTATGGGAGGTTCGCCCGGTTCGGGCGAGGTGTCGGGAGTGGGCGGCATGGCGGCGAGCATACCTATGCGCGATGGCCCGGCAACCGGGGGTGACGGACCGCCCCTCCCGCTCCGCCGACCACTCGTTCTAGGATGCAGACCGGCATGGGGTCCCAGGACCCCGGGGAGGAAGCCCGGTGAGATTCCGGCGCGGTCCCGCCACTGTGAGCCGGCCCCGAGCCTCGGGTGTCCGGTGAGTCAGGAACTCCCGCCATCCAACGACCACCCGGGGCGCGGATACCCCGAGGAAGGGCCGAGCCTCGCCATGCTCGTTCTGCTGTCGCATTCCGACACCGACCTGCTCAGCGCCCGTGCGGCGAACGCCGCCGCGCCCGCCGCGCCCGCGTCCCCGTCCGCCGCCACCCCGGCCGCCGGCCCCGACCCGGCCACCGCCACGGAACCCACCACCCCGGCCACCGCCACCACCGAAACCGCCGCCGCCGACACCTCGGCCACCCCCCTGACGTACCGCTTCGCCAACCCCTCCCGCCTCCCGCTCGCCGACCTCCCGGCGCTCCTCGACGGCGCCACGCTGGTCGTCGTCCGCCTCCTCGGCGGGGTGCGCTCCTGGCAGGAGGGCCTGGACACGGTCCTCGCCAGCGGCCTCCCGGTGGTCGTGCTCAGCGGCGAACAGGCCCCGGACGCCCAGCTCATGGCCGCGTCCACGGTCCCGATCGGCGTCGCCACCGAGGCCCACGCGTATCTCGCGCACGGCGGCCCCGGCAACCTCGCCCAACTGGCCCGGTTCCTCTCCGACACGGTCCTGCTCACCGGCCACGGCTTCGAGGCCCCGGCCCCGGCGCCCGCCTGGGGCCCCCTCGACCGCACCCCCCGCACACCCCTGCCCGAGCTGGTCGGCACAGCCCCCGCCATCGCGGTGCTCTACTACCGCGCCCACCACATGAGCGGCAACACCGCCTTCGTCGGCGCTCTTTGCGACGCGATCGAGGACGCGGGCGGCCGGGCGGTCCCGCTGTACGTGGCCTCCCTGCGCGCCCCCGAGCCCGAACTCCTCGCGGCGCTCGGCGACGTCGACGCGATCGTCACCACGGTCCTCGCGGCGGGCGGCACCCGGCCCGCCGAGGCGCAGGCCGGCGGGGACGAGGAGGCGTGGGACGCGGGCGCGCTCGCCGCGCTCGACGTACCGGTCCTCCAGGCGCTGTGCCTGACCGGCTCCCGGGCGTCCTGGGCGGAGAACGACGAGGGTCTGTCGCCGCTGGACGCAGCGAGCCAGGTCGCCGTCCCGGAGTTCGACGGCCGGCTGATCACCGTCCCGTTCTCCTTCAAGGAGATCGACGAGGACGGTCTGCCCGCGTACGTGGCGGACGCCGAACGCGCCGCCCGGGTCGCGGGGATCGCCGTCCGGCACGCCCGGCTGCGGCACATCCCGAACGCGGAGAAGAGGGTGGCCCTGGTTCTCTCCGCGTACCCGACCAAGCACTCCCGGATCGGCAACGCGGTCGGCCTCGACACCCCCGCCTCGGCCGTCGCGCTGCTGCGCCGGCTGATCGCCGAGGGGTACGACTTCGGGCCCGCCGAGAACATCCCGGGTCTGATCTCCGGCGACGGCGACGAGCTGATCCGCGCGCTGATCGACGCGGGCGGCCACGACCAGGACTGGCTGACCGAGGAGCAGTTGGCCGCGAACCCGGTGCGGATCCCGGCCGCCGACTACCGGCGCTGGTACGCGGCGCTGCCCGCCGAGCTGCGCGCCGGGGTCGAGGAGCACTGGGGCCCGGCGCCCGGCGCGATGTTCCTGGACCGGTCCCGGGCGGCCCAGGGTGGCGACCCCGACGGCGACATCGTGCTCGCCGCGCTGCGGCGCGGGAATCTGCTGGTCCTCATCCAGCCGCCGCGCGGCTTCGGCGAGAACCCGATCGCGATCTATCACGACCCGGATCTGCCGCCCTCGCACCACTATCTCGCCGCCTACCGCTGGATCGCGGCGCGCGCCGACGACGGCGGCTTCGGCGCCGACGCGATGATCCACCTCGGCAAGCACGGCAACCTGGAGTGGCTGCCCGGCAAGAACGCGGGCCTGTCCGCCGCCTGCGGGCCGGACGCGGCGCTCGGCGATCTGCCGCTCGTCTACCCGTTCCTCGTCAACGACCCCGGCGAGGGGACGCAGGCCAAGCGCCGTGCGCACGCCACCCTCGTGGACCATCTCGTGCCGCCGATGGCCCGCGCCGACAGCTACGGCGACATCGCCCGGCTTGAGCAACTCCTCGACGAGTACGCCCAGATCAGCAGCATGGACCCGGCGAAGCTGCCCGCGATCCGGGCCCAGATCTGGACGCTGATCCAGGCCGCGAAGCTCGACCACGACCTGGGCCTCGCCGACCGCCCGGACGACGACGGCTTCGACGACTTCCTGTTGCACGTCGACGGCTGGCTGTGCGAGGTGAAGGACGCGCAGATCCGCGACGGACTGCACGTCCTCGGCGGGGCGCCGGCCGGGCCGGAGCGGGTCAACCTGGTGCTGTCCATTCTGCGGGCCCGCCAGATCTGGGGCGGTACGCAGGCCCTGCCCGGACTGCGCGAGGCGCTCGGCCTGGACGAGTCGGCGACCGACCGGACCCGCACCGACGCCATCGAAGAGCGGGCCCGGCGGGTGGTCGAGGCCATGGAGGCGGCCGGCTGGTCGGTGGACGCGATCGAGGGCGCGATCGAGGACGCGGCCCGACTCGGCCTGGACGACGGCCAGTTGATGGAGGAGGAACGAGAGGGGCGCCTGGAGCAGGTGACGGCGGTACTGCGTTTCGCCTGTGAGCAAGTCGTGCCCCGGCTCGCCGCCACCACCGACGAACTCGCCCACTCCGTCCACGCGTTGAACGGCGGCTTCGTGCCCGCCGGGCCCTCCGGCTCGCCGCTGCGCGGCCTGGTCAACGTGCTGCCGACCGGCCGTAACTTCTACTCCGTCGACCCCAAGGCCGTGCCGTCCCGGCTCGCCTGGGAGACCGGCCAGGCCCTCGCCGACTCCCTGCTCGCCCGCTACCGCGAGGACAACGGCGGCTGGCCCACCTCCGTCGGCCTGTCCCTGTGGGGGACGAGCGCGATGCGCACGGCGGGCGACGACGTCGCCGAGGCGCTGGCGCTGCTCGGCGTCCGGCCGCTGTGGGACGACGCCTCGCGCCGCGTACGCGGACTGGAGCCGATCCCGCTCGCCGAGCTCGGCCGACCCCGGATCGATGTGACCCTGCGCATCTCCGGCTTCTTCCGTGACGCGTTCCCGCACGTCATCGGGCTGCTCGACGACGCCGTCCGGCTGGTCGCGGGGCTCGCGGAGGAGTCCGCCGAGGACAACCACGTCCGCGCTCACGCCCAGGCCGACCTCGCCGAGCACGGCGACGAACGGCGCGCCACCACCCGTATCTTCGGCTCCCGGCCCGGTACGTACGGCGCGGGGCTGCTCCAGCTCATCGACTCCCGCGACTGGCGCACGGACGCCGATCTCGCCGAGGTGTACACGGTGTGGGGCGGCTACGCGTACGGGCGCGGGCTCGAAGGCCGCCCGGCGCGCGCCGAGATGGAGACGGCGTACCGGCGGATCGCGGTCGCCGCGAAGAACACGGACACGCGCGAGCACGACATCGCCGACTCCGACGACTACTTCCAGTACCACGGCGGCATGGTGGCGACCGTGCGCGCGCTGCGCGGCACGGCCCCGGAGGCGTACATCGGCGACTCCACCCGCCCGGAGACCGTCCGCACCCGCACCCTCGTCGAGGAGACCTCGCGGGTCTTCCGCGCCCGGGTCGTCAACCCGCGCTGGATCGCGGCGATGCGGCGGCACGGCTACAAGGGCGCCTTCGAGCTGGCGGCGACCGTCGACTACCTCTTCGGGTACGACGCGACGACGGGCGTGGTCGCCGACTGGATGTACGACAAGCTCACCCAGGAGTATGTGCTCGACCCGGAGAACCAGACCTTCTTGAAGGAGGCCAACCCCTGGGCGCTGCACGGGATCGCGGAGCGGCTGCTGGAGGCGGAGTCGCGCGGGATGTGGGAGAAGCCGGACCCGGGGACGCTGGCGGCGCTGCGGCAGGTGTTCCTGGAGACGGAGGGCGACCTGGAGGCCGGCCCGGAGGACGGCGAGGACGACTGACGGGGGCGACTGGCAGGGCCGGTCCGGCCACCGGGTTACGATCCCCGCCGCACGAACGGCGTGCGGACGACAGGGGTGGGGTGGTGGGCATGCGTGCCCGAGGCGCGGTGACGGCGACGACGACCATGGTGGTGCTGGGGCTGACACTGGTCCTGGGGGCCTGTTCGAGTCCGGGCGGCGGCGCGGACGGGGCGAAGCCGGAGTCGAAGCCGGACTCCTCGGCCTCCTCCTCCCCCGCCTCGGCACCTGCCGCGACCGACTCCCCGGGACCCTCCTCGGCCGCCCCCTCGGCCTCCTCGGCCCCCTCGGCCGCTCCCTCGCCTTCCGCGTCCGAGGAGCCGGCCCGGGCCGACGATTCCCGGGCCGCTCGCCCGGGCCTGGGCAAGGAGGGGGATACGGACGAACCCCGGCGCGCGCCGCAGGGCGGGCCGGGGTCCAAGGCATCGCCCAAGCAGTACGAGCCGGTCACGAAGTCGGAGTGAGCACGGCGGGAGCCGGAGTGAGGCCCAGACGGCGGCCCCGGAATCCCGCTCGCAGCCGCCGGTCGTGGCTGACCACCACGAGCGTCCCCGGGTAGCCGGCGAGTGCCGCGTCCATCTCCTCCACCAGGCCCGGGGCCAGGTGGTTGGTCGGTTCGTCGAGAAGGAGCAGCTCGACGGGCCGGGTCACCAGACGGGCCAGCGCCAGTTTGCGGCGCTGCCCGGCGGACAGCAGGCGGACCGGGACGGCGAGGTCGCGGGCGGCGAACAGACCGAGCGCGAGAAGTTCCTCCTCCCGTCCCGCGCCGAAGGCGACCGCCAGCGGGCGCGGGTCGGCGGCCCCGGCCGTGTCCTGAGGGAGCAGTCCGACCCGTTCGGGTCCTGGGCCGGTCACGGTTCCGGCGTCCGGGACGAGTGCTCCTGCCAGGAGCGCCAACAGGGTTGATTTTCCTGCCCCATTGGGTCCGGTGACGAGGAGTCGTTCACCGGGTTCGAGGTGAAGCGTGTCGACGCTCAGCCGCCCGTCGACCCTAACTCCCTTGAGGTCGACAGTAGTTGTAGGTGATGCGGCCGCGGCCGGCGTGTCGAAGCGGGCGGTGAAGCGCAGGGGGTCCGGGGGCCGGGGCACCGGGTGCTCGTCGAGGACGCGCAGTCGGGTGCGGGCGGTACGGATCCGGCTCATCACCCCATGGGTCCGCGACCGGGCCCGGAACGCGCCGGCGCCGCTGAAGCCGCGCGGTCCCTTGCGGGGGATGGCGGCGAGACGTCCGGCGTCGCGTTCGGCGAGTGCGGCTCCCCGTTCCCGTTCGGCCCGCCACTCCTCGTACTCCCGCTCCCGCCGTGCCCGGTCGGCGGCGCGGCCCGCGAGATAGCCCGGGTAGCCGTTGCCGTACCGGCGCACCGTGCGGGTCTCGTGGTCGACTTCCAGGATCGCGGTGGTGACCCGGTCGAGGAAGGCGCGGTCGTGGGTGACGGCGACGACCGTGCCCCGGTGTCCGCGCAGCCGGTCCTCCAGCCAGGCCACGGCCTCGTCGTCGAGATCGTTGGTCGGCTCGTCGAGGAGGAGCAGTTCGGGATCGGCGGCGAGGGTCGCGGCGAGGGCGAGCCGGGAGCGCAGGCCGCCGGAGAGGGCGGCGAGCGGGCGGGCGCGGTCGAGGGGTTCGCGGGCGCCGAGCCGGCGCAGCACGGTGTCGACCCGCCGGTCGGCGTCCGCGCCGCCGCGTGCCTCGTAGACGGAGGTCAGGGCGGCGTACGCGTCGAGATCCTCGGCCGTGACGGCGTCTCCGGCTGCGGCGAGAGCGGCCTCCGCCGCCCGGATGCGCGCCTCCCACTCCCTTATCTCACCGAGCGCGTGGTCGATGGCGTCACCGACGGTGGCGGTGCCGGGGTCGGTGGCGCCGGGCAGCTCCAAGGTCTGCGGGAGGTAGCCGAGTCCGCCGGGGGACTCGACGGTGACGGTGCCATGGACGGGTGTCTCGCGGCCCGCGAGCAGCCGCAACAGGGTGGACTTTCCGGCTCCGTTGTCCCCGACGACGCCGACACGTTCGCCCGCGTGGAGGGAGAGGGAGACCCGGTCGAGGACGAGCCGGCCGTGGACGTACCGGTCGTCGTAGCACTGGGTGACATCGGTGAGTTGGACGCGGAACAGGGCGGCCTCCGGGGCTGGGCGACAGGGACGTGCGGCGCATGGGACGCATGAGATGCGCGAGGCGTGTGACGAGACGTCTCGTCTCATCACATCCTCACCGTACGCCCACCCCTGCTCCCCCACAAGGGGAAAACCCACCCGCACAACACCTCATTGTTCTAGTAGAGTGCTAACAACTAGAACCGAGGGAGGGTCTTGTGAACCGTCTCCGCGTGCTCGCCGCCGCGCCGTTCGCGCTCGTGCTCGCCGTCTATCTGTCACTCCTCGCCACCTGGTACGACCGTCTGCCGGACCCGCTGGCCACCCACTTCTCCGGGGCCGACGGCCGCCCCGACGGATTCACCGGACTCGGCGCCTACGCCGTCGGCAGCACGGTCGTGCTGCTCGCGTTCGGCGCCGGCTGGGTGCTGTGGGTCCGGCGCTTCTCGCTCTGGGGCGCCTGGGCCACGGCCGGGTTCACCGGCACGCTGGCCCCGCTGCTCCTCCGGGGCAACCTCGACATCGCCGACGCGGCCGGGGCCGACTTCCCGTTCGCCCTGGTCGGCCTCGGCAGCGCCGCCGGCGCTCTCGCCGCGCTCGTGGGCCTCGGCCTGACCCGCCTCGTCCCCAAGGACCCGGCCGCCGGGTCCGCAGACGACTCGGCGGCGGACCGGATCGACCTGGGCACGGGCGAGATCGCGGGCTGGTCGCGCGGCGTCGCCTCCCCCTTCCTGAGCGTGCTCGCGATCGCCTTCATCGTCGCCGGGCTCGGCGCCCTCGTCCTCGTTCCCTGGCCGTCCGCCCTGCTCGGCCTGCTGGGCCCGGTCATCGGTGTGCCCGGGCTCGCCCTGGCCCGGGTCCGGGTGACGGTCGACCGGCGCGGCCTGACGGTCGTCTCCTCCGTGCTCCCCCGGCCCCGGATCCGTGTCCCGCTCTCCGAGATCACCGCGGTGACCGTCCGTGACATCAACCCCGTGGCGGACTACGGGGGTTGGGGCTACCGGGTCCGTCCGCACGGCACGGGCCTCGTGCTGCGCGGCCGCGAAGCGCTGGCCATACGGCGGCCGAGCGGCCGCGAGTTCGCCGTGACGGTGCCGGACGCCGGGACGGCGGCCGCGCTGCTCAACACCCTTCGTGAGCGCGCCGCTTCCGGTGACGGGACGACCGACGGGCCCACGGGCCCATCCGCTCCCGGTGAGAGGATCTGACCGTGCTCTTCAGGGTCGACCCCGCCTCCGCCGTTCCCCTCGGCGACCAGATCGCCGCCTGTGTCCGCGGCGCCCTCGCCGACGGCAGCGCCGAACCCGGCGAACGCCTGCCCGCCGCCCGCGAACTCGCCGACTCGCTGGGCGTCAACGTCCACACCGTGTTGCGCGGCTACCAGCGGCTGCGCGAGGAGGGCCTGATCGAGCTGCGCCGGGGGCGCGGTGCCGTGATCATGCAGGGTGCCGAGGCCCCCGACCGCGCCCATCTCGTGGAGCGGCTGCGGGCCTTGGTCGGCGAGGCTCGCCGACTGGGCGTGACAGACGAGGAGTTTCTGGATCTCACGCGCACCAGCCTGAATTGACAGTCCGTCACACTGCCCTGAAGTCAGACCACTTCGGCATCGAGTTGAAGATTCCACCGGCCGGACCGGCCGGTGAGCGCGACGCGTGAGGCCGGGCGTACATCCAGCCGCCAGAAAGTCTCCTCCGGCGCGCCGAGCGCGTGGGCGATCGCCGCGCGGATCACCTCCGGCTCGACGACCGCCCACACCAGTGCCCCCGGGTCGTTCGCGGCCAGAGCGTCCATCCACTCCGCGACCCGGGCGCGCACCTGGCGCAGCGACTCGCCGCCGTGCGGCGCGGCGCCCGGGTCGCCGAGCCAGGCGGCCACGGCCTCCGGTTCGGCGGCGGCCACCTCGTCGAGCCGGCGGCCCCGCCAGCGCCCCATCGCGCACCCGGCGAGCGCCGGCTCCTCCTCGTACCGCTCCAGACCGAACACGGCGGCCGTCGCCCGGCACCGCCCGGACGGCGAACAGACCACCCGCGCCCTCGGCCCGACGTACAGCGACTGCGCCCGCGTCTCCACCGGTCCCGCGTCGTCGAACCGGGCTTCGCGCAGCGCCGCGTTCATGCCCGGGGCTACCAGAAAGAGCTGTACGGCCATGGGTGATCCATCCCTCAGCGTCCGGCTTCCCGGGGGCTCTTGGCGCACCGTGGCGGGCACGGTACGGTCGGTTGACATTTCCATAGAACGACGACGGCGAGACGGAAGTCCGGTGTGAATCCGGCACGGTCGCGCCACTGTGAGCCGCCCCGGACCACGCGCCCGGCATGCCCCCTCCGGCATCCCGAACCGTGCGCCCGACGGCGGTGAGTCAGACCCGACGACCGTCGTCGCGCACCACCGTATGGGACGCGAGTTCCCGAGGAGGTTCCACCATGGCCGAGGCCATCGCGGCGTCCACCGCCGTTCCGTCCACCCCCGCCGTCACCGTTCCGGTGTCCCTGCCGGTCCGCTCCGTGCTGCCCTGGGCGCTGTTCGGCGGGCTGCTGATGCTCGTCGCGCTCTACTTCGTCGGCGCCGAGCAGGGCGCGACGTCCGTGTTCGCGGGCAGCGACGTGCACGAGTGGGTGCACGACGGACGCCACCTGCTCGGCTTCCCCTGCCACTGACGGGACCTCACGCACATGTCGTCCTCGTCTTCGCCTTCGTCCCCCGCCCCTTCGACCTCTTCCGCCCCGTCCTCCGCCGACGGCGCGAAGACTGGTGCCGGTACCCCGCTGGGCTCCCTCGTCGGGAAGCTGCTGGCCCGCGGCATGCTCGCGGGCCTGCTCGCCGGGCTGTTCGCCTTCGGTGTCGCCTATGTCGCCGGTGAGCCGTCCGTCGACGCCTCCATCGCCGTCGAGGAAGCCGCCTCCGCGCACGAACACGCCGCCGCCGCTCACACCCACGGGGATGCGGCCGCGGAGGAAGCGGGCACCGAGGACGCGGAGGAGGAGATCGTCAGCCGTGACCTCCAGTCCACGGCGGGTCTCGCCACCGGCGTCCTCGTCTACGGTGTCGCCCTCGGCGGCATCGCGTCCCTCGCGTTCTGCTTCGTGCTCGGCAGGGCCGGCCGCTTCGGCCCGAAGGCCACCGCCACGCTCGTCGCGGCGACGGCCTTCACCACGGTCACCCTGGTGCCGTTCCTGAAGTACCCGGCCACCCCGCCCGCCGTCGGCAATCCGGACACCATCGGGCAGCGCACCACGCTGTACTTCCTGATGATCCTGTTGAGCGTGCTGCTCGGCATCGCCGCCGTCGTCGCGGGCCGCCGGCTCGCCCCACGCCTCGGCAACTGGAACGCGACGGTCGTGGCGGGCGCGGGCTTCGTCGCCGCGACCGTGCTCGCCTGTGTGTTCCTGCCCGACAACGGGGACGCGGTCCAGCCGGAGTTCCCCGCTGCGGTGCTGTGGGAGTTCCGGGTCGCAAGCCTCGGCGTCCAGGCGACGCTGTGGGTGGTGTTCGCGCTCGCGTTCGGTCTGCTCGCCGAACGGCTGCTGGCCCCGGCCGGCACCCGTACACCGGACCCGGCACCGACGGCCTGATGGCTTGACGGCCTGATCGGCATCGGCGCGACGGCCCCGGTCGCGTACCCCTTCACGGGTACGGGACCGGGGCCGTCGTGTCATATGCCAGGCCGCGACCGGCTGCGACCCGTCATATGCCGGCCCCACCAGCGCGCGGACGGTCATATGCCGGACCCCGACCGCCCTGCGACCGCCCTGCGACCGCCCCGCGGCCGACATGCGGACGCCAAGCCCCGCACCTACGCTGGCCAGGGGTGGGCCGGGCGGTCCACCCCGCTCATCGTCCGTGGTCCCGACGCAGGGAGGACGCCATGTCGACGCGAGGCAACAAGCGCCGTGCGCGCAAGAAGAAGAAGGCCAACCACGGCAAGCGGCCCAACACCTGAGCCCCGAGCCGGACGCCCGGAAACCCCCTGGCCCCCGGCCCCCTGACCCCCGTATCAGCGCTCCAGGGTCCGGGGGTCAGCAGGTGTGGCGGTCCCGGGCCGGGTCGTACAGGTGGCTGTCGCGGAACTCCGACGCGGCCAGCGTGCGCCCCACCAGAATCACGGCGGTCTTGGTGATCCCGGCCGCCTCCACCTGCTGCGCGATGTCCGCGAGGGTGCCGCGCAGCACGATCTCGTCCGGCCGGCTGGCCATCGCGACGACGGCGGCGGGGCAGTCCGCGCCGTAGTGCGGCAGCAGCTCGGAGACGATCCGCTCCGCGTACCGCGCGCCCAGGTGCAGGACGAGCAGCGCACCGCTCCTGCCGAGGGTGGCCAGGTCCTCGCCCTCGGGCATGGGCGTGGCCTGCTGCGCGATCCGGGTGAGGACGACGGTCTGGCCGACGGTCGGCACGGTCAGTTCCCGCTTGAGCGCCGCCGCGGCGGCGGCGAAGGCCGGGACGCCGGGCACGACCTCGTACGGGATGCCCGCCGCGTCCAGGCGGCGCATCTGCTCGGCCATGGCGCTGAAGACGGACGGGTCGCCGGAGTGCAGCCGGGCCACGTCCAGGCCGGCCGCGTGGGCGGCGGCGATCTCGGCGACGATCTGGTCGAGGTCCATGCGCGCGGTGTCGACGAGCCGCGCGTCCGGCGGGCACTCGGCCAGCAGTTCGCGCGGCACGAGCGAGCCCGCGTACAGGCACACCCCGCACGCCGCGAGGGTCCGCGCGCCGCGCACGGTGATGAGGTCGGCGGCGCCGGGGCCCGCGCCGATGAAGAAGACGGTCATGCTGCGGGGGAACCCTTCGTTACGGACCACTGGGTGACGGGCATCGCCTGGCGCCAGCCGGTGAAGCCGCCGACCGGCACGGCGGCGGCGACCGCGAGCCGGACCAGTTCGCCGCCGAACCGCCGGTAGCGGTCAGCGAGCAGGGCCTCGGACTCCAGGGTGACGGTGTTGGCGACCAGCCGGCCGCCCGCCGGGAGCGCGTCCCAGCAGGCGTCGAGGAGGCCGGGTGCGGTGAGTCCGCCGCCGATGAAGATCGCGTCGGGGGCGGGCAGCCCGGCGAGGGAGGCGGGCGCGGGGCCGGTGACGACCTCCAGCGCCGGTACGCCGAGCGCCGCCGCGTTGCGCGCGATGCGGGCGGCGCGCTCGGGCGACTTCTCGATCGCGATCGCGCGGCAGGAGCGGTGCGCCCGCATCCATTCGACGCCGATGGAGCCGGAGCCGCCGCCGACGTCCCAGAGCAGTTCGCCGGGGGCGGGCGCGAGGGCGGCGAGGGTGGCGGCCCGCACGTACCGCTTGGTGAGCTGCCCGTCGTGCTCGTACGCCTCGTCCGGCAGCCCCGGCACGGCGCCGAGCCGCAGCGCGTCCGGGTCGCGGACGCAGTCGAGGGCGAGGACGTGGAGCGCGTCCACGCGCGCGTACGGCCAGTCGGCGGCAGTGCCGTCGACGATCCGTTCGGCGGGCCCGCCGAGCTGCTCCAGGACCCGGATCCGGGTGCCGCCCCAGCCGCGCTCGCGCAGCAGCGCCGCGACCCGCGCCGGGCTCTCGGGCCCCTCGCCGAGCAGCAGCAGCCGTCGGCCGTCGTGCAGGGCGGCGGTGAGCGCGTCGAGGGGCCTGCCCACCAGGGAGACGGTCTCGGTGGCGTCCAGGGGCCAGCCGAGCCGGGCGCAGGCGTACGACACGGAGGAGGGGTGCGGCTGGATGTACAGCCGGTCGTGGCCGATCAGCTCGGTGAGGGTGCGGCCGATGCCGTGGAAGAACGGGTCGCCACTGGCCAGGACCGCGATCCGGCGGCCCTCGCGCGCGTACCCGTCGATCAGCCCGGGGACGGCGGGGCGCAGCGGGCTGGGCCAGGGGACGCGTTCGCCGGGGCAGGCGTCCTCGGGCAGCAGGTCGAGCTGGCGGGGGCCGCCGATCAGCACGTCGGCGGCGCACAGGATGCGGCGCGCGGGGGCGGCGAGCCCGGGCCAGCCGTCGGCGCCGATGCCGACGACGGCGACGGGTTCGGGGCGGCGGGCGGCGCGGAGCGCGCGGGCCACGGGGGTGAGTGCGGGGGCGGCCGCGGCCGTGGGCACGGGGGCCGAGGGTACGGGGGCCGAGGGTTCGGCAGCGGCTGCGGGTATGGGGGCCGAGGAAGCCGCAGCGGCCGTGGGTACGGGGGCTGCGGGCACGGAGGCCGAGGGCACGGAGGCCGTGGGGGTGGACGCGGGAGCCGTCGCGGGCTTCACCGGGGGCGCGGCGTCCGGCGCCGGTATCTCAGCGTTCACATCCGCGACTCTACGTGAGCCCCGCACCCGCCCGCAGTGCTCCTCCTCACGCCCGGGGGAGGCCATGTTCCGGCCCCCCGGCCCGCGCTACTTCGAGGCGTGGCCGCCGACCCAGAAGAGCAGCCCGATGAACCCCGCGAAGAGATGCGTGGCGAACACGTAGACGAAGACGCGGAGCATCACGCCCCGCTCCTTCCAGCGTTCCAGGTCCTGGGTCATGCCTTCAGGGTACGGCCGGTGCGGGCGGGAACCGGGGCGGCCGGGAATAGGGCCGAAGGGCGCACCGTTGAGCGAGATGGTTTAAGGTTCAACCAAAGCGGGAGCCGGGACGACCGGAGACCGGGAACCACCCAGCAGCCTCCAGGCAGAGAAAGGCGAGAGGTGAGCGCGATGCAGTTCGGGATCTTCACCGTCGGCGACGTCACGACCGACCCCACCACCGGCCGTACCCCCTCCGAGAACCAGCGGATCAAGGACACGGTCGCGATCGCGCTCAAGGCCGAGGAAGTCGGTCTGGACGTCTTCGCGACCGGCGAGCACCACAACCCGCCGTTCGTGCCGTCCTCCCCCACCACCCTCCTCGGGCACATCGCCGCGCGCACCGAGAACCTGATCCTGTCCACCTCCACGACCCTCATCACCACCAACGACCCGGTGAAGATCGCCGAGGACTACGCGACCCTCCAGCACCTCGCCGACGGCCGCGTCGACCTGATGATGGGCCGGGGCAACACCGGCCCGGTCTACCCGTGGTTCGGCCAGGACATCCGCCAGGGAATCCCGCTCGCCATCGAGAACTACGCGCTGCTCCACAGGCTGTGGAGGGAGAACGTGGTCGACTGGGAGGGCAAGTTCCGCAGCGCGCTCCAGGGCTTCACGGCCACCCCGCGCCCGCTCGACGACGTACCGCCGTTCGTGTGGCACGGCTCCATCCGCTCGCCCGAGATCGCCGAGCAGGCGGCCTACTACGGCGACGGCTTCTTCGCCAACCACATCTTCTGGCCCAAGCAGCACACCGAGAAGATGGTCCGGCTCTACCGCCAGCGGTACGCGCACTACGGCCACGGCACCGCCGAGCAGGCCATCGTGGGCCTCGGCGGCCAGGTGTTCATGCGCAAGAACTCGCAGGACGCGGTACGGGAGTTCCGCCCGTACTTCGACAACGCCCCGGTGTACGGCCACGGCCCGTCCCTGGAGGAGTTCACCCGCGAGACCCCGCTGACCGTCGGCTCGCCGCAGGAGGTCATCGAGCGGACCCTGTCCTTCCGCGACTACGTCGGCGACTACCAGCGCCAGCTGTTCCTGATCGACCACGCCGGACTGCCGCTGAAGACGGTCCTGGAGCAGCTCGACATCCTCGGCGAGGAGGTCGTCCCGGTGCTCCGCAAGGAGTTCGAGAGCCTGCGCCCGGCCGGCGTCCCGACCACGGCCCCGCTGCACCCCGCGGTCCAGCGGAAGACCGCCGCCACCGGCGCGGCCGACCCGGCCGGCACAACCGCCACCGACCCGTCCACCGGCCCGTCCGTCACCCAGAAGCAGGAGGCATAACCAGCCATGCGCACCCTCAAGCTGGTCGCCGTCTCGGCCGGCCTCAGCAGCCCCTCCTCCACCCGGCTGCTCGCCGACCGCCTCCTCCAGGCCGCCCGTTACCGGCTGGCCGAGCAGGAGTACGCGGTCGAGGTCGAAGTGATCGAACTGCGCGACCACGCCGTCGACATCGCGAAGAACTTCGTCACCGGCTTCCCGTCGGAATCGCTCGGCAAGGCGATCGACACGGTGACCGGCGCGGACGGGGTCATCGTCGTGACCCCGGTCTTCACGGCCTCCTACAGCGGTCTGTTCAAGTCCTTCTTCGACCTGATCGACCCGGCCGCGCTGACCGGCGTCCCGGTCCTGCTCGGCGCGACCGGCGGCACCGCCCGCCACTCCCTCGTCCTCGACCACGCCCTGCGCCCGCTCTTCGCCTACCTGCGCGCCTTCGTCGCGCCGACCGCCGTCTACGCGGCGTCGGAGGACTGGGGCTCGGGCGGCGACGAGTACACCGACGGGCTGCCGGCCCGGATCACCCGGGCGGGCGTCGAGTTCGCGGAACTCGTCGCGGCCCGGCCGGCCCGCGAGGACGAGGACGACGAGGTCGTCCCGTTCGAGAAGCAATTGGCCGATCTGCGACTTGATTGATCGGTTTGTTACGTTGTCCGGGAAGCCCTTCCGGGGCTCACCGGACAACGAACGGAGGTCGGCCATGGCCGGCGGCAGGATCGTGGTGGGTGTGGACGGATCGGCGCCTTCGCTGAGGGCGCTGAAGTGGGCGGCCCGGCAGGCCGCCGCCACGGGGGACACCGTCCAGGCGGTGATCAGCTGGGAGTACCCCGCGTCCTGGGCGACGCTGATGCCGGGCGTTCCGCCGGGCTTCGACCCGCAGCACCTGGCCGAACAGATCCTCGACGAGACCGTGTCCCAGGCCCTGCCCGCCGACCAGGCGGCGGCCGTCACGCTCACGGTCGTGGGCGGCAATCCCTCCCAGGCCCTGATCGACGCGGCCAAGGACGCCGACCTGCTGGTGGTCGGCGACCGGGGCCGCAGCGGCTTCAAGGCCGCCGTCCTGGGCTCGGTCTCCTCGAACGTCGCCCAGCACGCGCCGTGCCCGGTGGTCGTGGTCCGGGGCTCGATCCCGGGAATCCCGGACGAGGTGGAAGAGGACGGGAAGAAGTAATCCTTCTTCTCCCCTCCCCCTGAACCCTGCTCCTCAAGAGCAACACCCCCACCCCCTCCTCGCCCCAGGCGGGAGCGCCCCCACCCTTTCCCCCTTCAAGGACTGGGGGCGGGGTGAGGCGCGCCGGGCGGGCCCTTCTCCCCCACCACCACGCCGCCCCACCTCACCCCGCGGCCACGACCACCACGTCCGCCACCACACACGCCACGTTGTCCGGCCCCCCGCACCCCCGTGCCGCCTCCACCAGCGCCCGCACCGCCTCCTCCACCCCGACGCCGCCCGACGTCCCACCCAGCGCCGCGCCCAGTGTCTCCGCGTCCACGACCGCCGACAGACCGTCCGTGCACAGCAGCACCCGGTCCCCCGCCCGCACCTCGCGCACCCCGAACTCCGGTTCCGGCGGCACGTCCCCGCCGTCGAGAGCCTTCAGGAGCACGGCCCGGTCGGGGCGCTCCGCCGCCTCGGCCGGGTCGAGTTCGCCCGCGTCGACGAGGGCTTGGACGACGGTGTGGTCGCGGGTCAGCCGCTGAAGGACGCCGTCGCGCAGCAGATAGGCGCGCGAGTCGCCGACGTGCGCGAGGGTGAGCCGGTTGCCGGTGAGCAGCGCGGCGGTCAGCGTGGCCCCCGACCCGGCCCCTGGCCCGGCCGCCGAACCCGCGACCCGCAGGTTCGCCTCCCGTACCCCGTCCTCCAGGGCGTTGAGAGCGTCCCCGGCCCGCACCGGCGCCGCCCCGGGCCCCGGCCCCGGAACGCCCCCCGTCCCGTCCGCCACCGCCACCAGCGCGGCGACCGCCGCGCTCGCGGCCCGCTCGCCCTTCGGCCCGTACCCGTCGGCGACGGCCAGCAGACACGGACCGGCGTACGCGGCGTCCTGCTGGACGGGACGCACCAGGCCGCGGTCGAGCCGTACGGCGGCGGCGAACCGCAGCGGCCCGGTCCCGGCACCGGAAGTGGCGCCGGAAGATGTCGTGGGCGTGTGCGTGGGCGTGTGCGTGTGCGTCATGGTGGAGGGTCCTCCCATCCGATCCGCCAGAGAGACGGCCAGGTCCCGCCGCACCGCCGTCCGCGCCTCGACCTCCGCCCAGTACGCGCGGATCGCCCGGGCCGCACCCGCCGCGTCCGCGGCGTACAGCGCGCAGACCCGTCCGGTGTCGGCGAGCGGCATCCCGATGTGCCGCAGCCAGCGGACGAGACGGGCTTGTTCGACCTGGTCGGGGCTGTAGTAGCGGTAGCCGGTGTACGGGTCGACGCGCGCGGGCGGCAGCAGGCCGGTCTCGTCGTAGCGGCGCAGCGCCTTGGCGGAGAGCCCGGAGGCCCGGGCGAAGTCCCCGATCGTCAGCAACATGGCCGCAAGCCTCCCCGAATCCCCAAGTCCCGAGCCCCGAGCACCGAGCACCGAGCCCCGAGCCCCGATCGACTCTCTGGACCGGGCGCGTCGCCCGGCACGGCCGATGCTCGGCCTTCCCGTCGGGGGAAGGTCAAGGAGGACTGGAGGGTACGCGGGCGGGGACCCGTTCCCCCGCGCGGCGGAGCGGCCCGGACCGCCGGAAGGACGCGCGGCGCGGGGCTGTACGGCGAGCCTGGACGCATGCCGATGTCCCCACCGCTGCCCCCACCGCCGACCTCGCCCCCGAGCCCGTTCCCAGGCCCGTTCCCGAAGCTCCTGCCGAAGCTGAACGCGCTTCCCACCGTGCCCCGTTGGGCGGCCGTCGCCGCGCACACCGTGCCGTACGCGGTGCTGCCCTCCGGCCTGTGGCGGCTCGCGCTGGTCGCCGGGCTGCCGGTCACCCGGGACGCGGGCATGCGCGCGCTGGGGCTCGGGACGTCCGCGTACGCGGTGGGTCTGACGCTCGTGTCCGAGCTGCTCGCGCTTCTGACGCTCGGGCTCGTCCGCCCGTGGGGCGAGGTGTTCCCGCGCCGGCTGCCGCTGCTCGGCGGACGCCGGGTCGCCCCGGCGGGCGCGACGGGGGCCGCGCTGGCCGGAGCGGTGGCGTTGTGCGGGATCGCGGCCTGGGGTGCGTACGCCTCGTACGCGGGGCTCGGGCCGCACATCCCCGCCTCACCGCCACAGCGGGCGGTCCTGGTGGCCTGCTACGCGCCGCTCCTGGCCTGGCCGCCGCTGCTCGCGGCGGTGGCCGTGGCGTACCACCGGCGCCGAGGGTCCGAGCGGACCCCGGCGCCGGGGTAGGGGGGAGCTGGGGGGCGGGAGGTCAGTAGGGCGCGGAGTGTCCGGCCGCGTCCTCGTGTGTGTAGAAGAGGTAGAACGCGGCGGCGAACGCGCTGAGGCCGACCATCAGCCCGAGGATCACCGAGGCGGTGATGCTGGCGTGGGAGAGGCTGTAGAGGAAGCCGACCGCGCAGCCGGCGAGCGCGCCCCAGGCGAACGCGCGCAGTTCGCGTGGGAGCACGTGGCCGAAACGCTGGAGCGCGTAGATGGCGACGGCGACGGCGAGGCCGCTGATGATGCCGAGCCAGAGCTGGCCCCAGGTCGGTGCGCCGCCCCGGCGGACGATCGTGGGGGCGTACAGCCCGTAGGCGATGCCGAAGAGGACCGGGACGACCCAGCCCCCCTTGTGGCTGCCCGTCCGGTGCTCGTGCCGGTGCTCTTGCCGGTGTTCCTGCCGGGTGGTGTGCCGGCCGAAGGGTGCCGCTGAGTGTGGTGCGGCCATGGCGGAGACTCCTTTCCCGCGCCTTCTGCTGCACCCTCCAGCGCACACCTCCCCTTTCGGCCCCGCAAGTGGATCAGCCGACCCCGGTTCCGCCCCGTCCTTCTCCCATACGCCCCTCACCCGAATGAACCAATAAAACGTCGTGGCCGGGACGATCGCTCCGACGATGGGTCCCATGAGCCAGAACACCGCACCGCAGGAGCCGCGGCCCCCTTCGGCCGCCCACACTTCCCACTCCTCCCACGCCTCCCACACGTCGGACTGGGCCTCGGGGGGAAGCCTCTTCGCCGGTGTCCTCATGGTGGTCACCGGCATCATCGACATCTTCGAGGGCATCGCCGGCATCTCCCACAACGTCGTCTACGCGCGCGTGGGCGACTACATCTACCGCTTCAACACCACGACATGGGGCTGGATCCACCTCTGCCTCGGCGGCCTCATCGCGATCACCGGTTACGCGATCCTCAAGCGGTCCGCCTGGGGCCGGATCATCGGCATGACGCTCGTCGGCCTGAACATCGTG
Source organism: Streptomyces sp. NPDC046203 (assembly GCF_040646255.1). Classification (NCBI taxonomy): domain Bacteria; kingdom Bacillati; phylum Actinomycetota; class Actinomycetes; order Kitasatosporales; family Streptomycetaceae; genus Streptomyces; species Streptomyces sp. NPDC046203. The sequence goes on from NZ_JBEYZX010000010.1 coordinate 136,810, forward strand.
GTGCAGTTCCTCTTCCTGCCGTACCAGCCGTGGTGGGCACTGTTCTCCATGGCCGTCTCCGTCTTCATCATCTGGGCGCTGGCCACGGACACGTCGTTCGGGAAGCACGGGAAGCACCACGGATGAGCGCGAAGCGGCGCTCCCCCGCCCCCTCCCCCTCCCCCGCTCGCGGCGCCGGTGTCGTCACCGGCGCCGCCGCGCTGTCCGCCCTCGGGCCGCTCGCGACCCTCCTGGCTCTCGTCACGCTCGTCGCGCTCGTGGCCCTGCTCACGGGGTGCGAACAGGCCAAGCAGAAGGCGAGCGACATCTCGGCGTCCGCGCAGCAGCGGATGCGGGAGGTCGCCCACGGCGTCGACGCCACCGACGACGTGAAGGCCGGCCCGACCAGTACAGATGCCGATGGGCGGACGATCGCGACCATCACCGTGTCCAACCGGGGTGACAAGACGGCCGACTTCACGGCCTGGGTCAACTTCCGCGACAAGGGCGGAAATCTGCTCGACGCGGTGGTGCTGAACATCGGCGGCGTCGGCCCGGGCGCGTTCAAGTCGGCCACGGCCCGGAGCAATCGCAAACTGTCCGGCGCGACGAAGGCCGAGGTCGCCCAGGCCCTGCGCCACTGACCACTCGCCGCCCGCCGCTCGCCGCCCGCCGCTCACCGCTCACCACCGGCCCCGGACCGGAACGGGCGCCCCGAACTGCGCGTTCGGCGGGAATCGGCCACGCTGGAAAACATGGACAACGACGAGATCCTTCAGGACATCGGCTCCCTCGTCGAGGAGGAACGGGCCCTGCGGCAGCGCGCCGGCGGACTGCTGGACGAGGAGCGGTCGCGGCTTTCCGAGCTGGAAGTACGGCTCGACCAGTGCTGGGACCTGCTGCGGCAGCGCAGGGCGAAGACGGAGTACGGGGAGGACCCGGACTCGGCGGCGGTCCGCCCCGCGGGCGAGGTCGAGAACTACCGCAGTTAGGAGCACCGCAGCCCGCGCCCACCGGGGCCCGGCATCCGGTTCAGGCCATCCTCGGGGTCACCCCTGACCTTCCCCGGGCTTGTCGTGGGCTTGCTCCAAACCTCGCCAAAGGGTGCGTACGGACGCGTGGAGGCGACGGTCGCGCGAGGGAACCCTCCCGTCACCGTTACCGAAATCCACGGAGACGACTACGATGCGCTCGAATTCACCGTGATCCACACCGCTTTCACGTCCCGCTCGGCGTTCGGCACGGACACGGTCACTTCGCCCTCTTCACCTCGCGCTCCGCTCTCCCGCCCGTCCCCCCACCACGCGCCCCGAGGACAACGTCATGCGCACCACTTCCGGCAGGCGCCCCGGCCGCGGCCCCGCGAAGGGCCCGGGCAGGGGTCTGCAGCCCAATGCCCTCGGCACGTTCGACACGACCCTGATGGCCATCGCCGGCAGCGCCCCCGCGTACTCGCTCGCCGCGACGACCGCCGTCCTCTTCGGCACGGCCGGCCTGGCCGGCCCCGCGGCGCTGCTCTACTGCGCGATACCCATGCTCGGCATCGTCCTCGCGTACGCGCGCCTCGGCCGGATCGACGTCAACGCGGGCGCCGCGTACTCGTGGGTCGGCCGTACCCTGCACCCGTTCCTCGGCTTCCTGTCCGGCTGGGCGCTGGCCTTCGCCGCCACCGTCTTCATGGTCGCCGGTTCGCTGCCCGCCGGCTCCCTCACGCTCTCCCTCGTCGACCCCGCGCTCGCCGACGACACGCTGCTGTCCTGCGCGGTGGGCGCGGGCTGGTTCGTGGTGATGCTGCTGATCGTGCTGGGCGGTGCGCGGCTCACCGTACGCGCCCAACTCCTGATGTCCGGCGTCGAGATGGCGATCCTGCTCGTCTTCATCGTGGGCATCCTCGCCCACCGCGGCCACGCCACCGCCTTCGACTGGTCCTGGTTCGGCTTCGGCCACTTCGGCGGTGCCTCCGGCTTCGCGTCGAGCGCGCTGATCGCCGCGTTCTACTACTGGGGCTGGGACGTCACCAGCAACCTGAGCGAGGAGACCCGCGACAGCCGCCGTACCGCCGGACTCGCCGCGCTCGTCGGCACCGGCGTGGTCTTCCTCCTCTTCGTGGCGTTCACGGTGGCGGTCAACGTGCTGCTGAGCGCGGACCGCATCGAGGGGAGCGGCACGAACGTGCTCGCCGTGCTCGGCGAGGAGGTCTGGCCGGGCGTCGGCGGCAAGCTGCTGGTCCTTGCGGCGCTGCTGTCGACCGTCGCGACGCTGGAGACCACCCTGCTCCAGGCCACCCGCTCGTTGTTCGCGATGGGCCGCGACCGCACCCTGCCGTCGGCCCTGGGCACCGTGCACCGCCGCTGGAACACCCCGTGGGTCGCGATCGTCACCGTCGGCGTCGTCGCGCTCGGCATGTTCGCGGCCGCGGCGATGGCCGCCGGGTCGGTCACCGAGGCGCTGCAGACCGGTGTGAGCGCCATTGGCCTTCAGATCGCGCTCTATTACGCCCTCGCGGGCTTCGCGGCCGTGGTGGCGTACCGGAAGCTGGTGCTGACCTCCGTACGGGAGTTCGTGCTCGGCGCGGCCTGGCCGCTGCTCGGCTCGGCGTTCATGCTGTGGGTCTTCTTCCAGTCGCTGGGCGAACTGTCGGGCGCCGCCCTGGTGGTCGGCCTCGGCGGGCTCGCGGCGGGAGTGCCGCTGATGCTCCTGTACTGGCGCAAGGGCAGCTCGTACTACCGGCCGGCCCGGCTCGACGCGGTCGACGTGCTCGCGGCGGCGGAATCCTCCGGCGCACCGCACTCGCCCCGCGCGCGCCGCGAGGAGCAGTCGCTCGCGACCGACTTCTGAGCCGCCGCCGGCCCTTGGACCGGCCCCGTCACCTGGTCCTGGGGCCCGGCGGAACCCGCCGGGTGGTTTCCCCCTCTTGCCAGAACACCGGCCCCTCGTGATCCGATGACCGAGGGCGGGGAGTCGCCCCAAGGCTTCCACAACAGGCTTCTTCCATAAGGCATTCGACGCAGGCATCGGATCACCAGCCCTCTTTCACCGCCCACTTGCCCGCCGACCTCGACCGCCTTCCGCCGACCTCCACCGACTGCCCACCGCACGCACCCGATTCCGACGATCCGACGGGCCGCTCTCACACGGTTCCGTCCCCGAGGGGGGATCCGGATGGCCGCTCTCCGCCGCCCATCGCGCACGGCCCGACAGAGCCGTTTCGTCCCGGACTTCGACCCGGACTTCGGCGACCGGCCGCTCACCCAGGCCCGGCACGACCTGGTCATCGGCCGCTGGCAGGGCATCCGCGACCTGCTCGCCGCCACCGGGAACGACTGGGCCCGCCGGACCCACCGGGTGCGCCTGCTCTCGCACGCCGCCGCCGGCACCTCGGCCGTCGAGGCGTGGCGGGCGGCCGAACCGGGGAACCCGGACATGACGGTGCTGCGCGCCGCTACCGAGGTGGTGCGGGTCTTCGACACGGCCATCGCCGCGGGCCGGGGCGCGAAGGTCGACCGCGGCCGGATCGACGCCGCCGCCGACATCTGTCTGGCGGCGACGAAGGCGGCGCCCGCCGACCCCATGCCGTGGGCGTCGCTGCTGTCGGTCGCGCGACTGTACGAGGGCGGGGTGCCGCGCCGCGAACTGCGCTGCTGGTTCGACGAGTTGCGCCGCCGCGACCCGTACCACCTGGAAGGCCACACCCAGTTGCTGCGCTACTGGTCGGCCCGCTGGCACGGCACCCACGGCGCCATGTACGACTTCGCGCGGGACGCGGCGGGCGTGGCCCCGCCCGGATCGCCGCTGCCGGTCCTCGTCCAGATCGCCCGGGTCGAGGAGTACCGCTACATCGTGGACGGGGCCCTCGGCCGGGGCCCGGTGCGCGGGTTCGACCAGCACTGGAAACACGAGCTGGCGGTGACGGAGCTGCGCCGGACGTACGCCCGCTGGGTCGGCGGCCGCCCACCGGGCGCACCGGCGGCCCCGGAGGAGGTGGCGGAGCTCAACTACCTTGCCCATGCGGCCTGTTACGCGGGCCAGGCGGACGTGGCGTGGAACGTCCTGGGGCTGCTCGGCAAGCAGGCGGCCTGGGTGCCGTGGGTGTACACGGGCGAACCGGAGGAGCAGCTCGTACGGTTCCGGGAAAGCCTGAGGACGGGAGCGGGCGGGGGCGCGGGCGGGGATCCCGGGCCGTGGAGCGCGGGCTGAGGCCGGCCCCGGAAGACTCCGGTACGGGCGGAATGCGACGCGATCGTACGAACAGGCCACGCGCGGCGCCCGGACGGCACAGAGGCGGGTCGCGGGGCGGGTCGTAGGGGCGGGCCGAGGTGGCCGATAACCTTACGTGTCCGCCCTGGCCATGGATGCCCGGGACGAGGACGCACACCGCACCCGACTCATCCGAAGGGGTACGCCCATGGGTATCCGGAGCTTGCTGCGCAAGGTTTTCGGCCGCGACCGCACGACCGACACCACCCCGGCCGCCCTTGTACCGGCCCAGGCGGATCCCCCGGAGACGGAGACGACGACGGAGGCGCCGACCGAGGCGACGGCGGAGCCGGGGGCTGAGCCGAAGGGCACGGCCCCCGAGACGACCATGGCTCCGGAGGCGAAGACGGTCGCCGAGTCGACGGAGCCGGCCGCGCCGGCCGAGGCACCCGCGTCGCCTGAGAAGTCCGAGCAGCCGGAGCAGCCCGAGGCGACGGAGCAGGTGACGGAGCAGGCGGCGGCGAAGACCGCCGAGGCGCCCGTCGAAGAGCCGGCCGAGGCGCCGACGACGGCCGCCCCCGCCACCCCGGAGCCGGAGCACCGCGCCGAGCCCGAGACCCCCGCGGAGCCGGAGGCTCCTGCCGAGCCCACGAAGCCGGTGGTGGTCCCCGCCCAGTCCGCCGCCGAGCGCGCCGCCGCGGACCTGGTGGCGGCGTCCTTCGACAACCCCCAGATCCCCCGCGCCCGCCAGGAGACGCCGGAGCCGGACCCGGAGCCGGTGGTCGAGTCGGAGCCGGAAACGGAGCAGCCGGCCGTCGAGGCGTCCCTGCCCGAGCCCGAGCCCGAGGCCACTGAGCAGGCGGCCCCGGCCGAGGAGCCCGAGGCCACCAAGCCCCAGGCCGAGACCGAGCCCGCACCCGAGCCGCAGCCGGAGCCGGAGCCGGAGTCCGAGCCGGAACCCCTCGCGGCCGCCGAGGCCGCCGAGCCCGAGCCGACCGAGCCGGAGGCCACCAAGCCCGAGATCGTCGAGCCCGAGGCCACCGAGCCCGAGCCGACCGAGCCGGAGATCACCGAGCCCCAGGCCACCGAGGAGTCGGCTTCCCTCACCCCCGAGGAGCCGCAGGCCCGTCCCGCCGTTTCCCTCGCGCGGGTGAAGGCGGCGGCGCCGCATCTCACCGACGCGTACAAGGCGGCCGGCACGGTCCTGAAGAAGCAGGGTCTGACGGGCGCGCGGGCGGCGGTGTACCTGGTGGTCGACCGTTCCGGCTCGATGCGTCCGTACTTCAAGGACGGCTCGGTCCAGCGGCTGGCCGAGCAGACGGTCGCGCTGGCGGCCCATCTGTCCGAGGACGCGACGGCGACCGCCGTCTTCTTCTCCACCGACATCGACGGCACCGCCGAGCTGCGTCCGGCCGACCTCACCCCGACCCGGGTGGACGAGCTGAACGCGACGTACGGCCGGATGGGCCGCACCACGTACCACCGCGCCGTGGAGGAGGTCCTGGCCCTGCACGAGAAGAGCGCGGACCCGGCCCGGCCGGCCCTGGTCGTGTTCCAGACGGACGGCGCGCCCGAGTCGAAGACCGCGGCCGCCCAGGCGCTGGCGGAGGCGGCGGAACGCCCGTACGAGGTGCACTGGCGGTTCACGGTGTGGGGCGAGGAGGAGACGAAGGCGTTCGACTACCACCGCAAGCTGGCCGCGCCCCGTACCGCCGTCCACTTCGCGGGCCCGGCGCCGGCCGAGACCGCGCACACCGCCTTCTACCGCGGCCTGCTCGCCGACTGGTCCCTCTGATCCTGACCGGACCCGGCTGACCCGCCTGACCTGACCGACCCGACCCGTCTGACCCGACCCGGCCGGCCCTGACCACCCCGTCAGGGTCGGCCGGATCCGTCTCCGCCCCTCCTGAGCCACCCCCGACCCACCCCCGACCCGTCCCTGAGCCACCCCTGAGCCACCCCCGACCCGTCCCGGATCGGAACCCCGGATCGGACCCGGATCAGGGGCCGATGGCCGTACCCGCCCGGCCCTGGACTTAAGCATGTGAGAAGGGCACGATCCGGCCGTTAAAATTCGCAGCATGGCGGCCACTGGATCCGAGAAGCAGGGCTCGAAGGCGTTCTACGTCACGACCCCCATTTACTACGTCAACGACGCTCCTCACCTGGGCCACGCCTATACGACCGTCGCAGGCGACGTGCTCACCCGCTGGCACCGCCAGCGTGGTGAGAAGGTGTGGTACCTCACCGGCACGGACGAGCACGGTCAGAAGATCATGCGCACCGCGGAGGCGAACGGCGTCAGCCCCCAGGAGTGGTGCGACAAGCTCGTCGAGGAGGCGTGGAAGCCCCTCTGGGAGCACCTGAACATCGCCAACGACGACTTCATCCGCACCACCCAGAAGCGTCACACGGACCGCGTCCAGGAGTTCGTGCAGGACCTGTACGACAAGGGCGAGATCTACAAGGGCGGCTACGAGGGCCCGTACTGCGTGGGCTGCGAGGAGTACAAGCTCCCCGGCGACCTCATCGAGGCCGAGGACGGCACCAAGCTGTGCTCCGTCCACAAGAAGCCGGTGGAGATCCTCAAGGAGGAGAACTACTTCTTCAAGCTGAGCGAGTACGGCCCGAAGCTGATCGAGTTCTACGAGTCGAACCCGGGCTTCATCCAGCCGGAGAGCGCCCGCAACGAGGTCGTGAACTTCGTCAAGCAGGGTCTCCAGGACCTGTCGATCTCGCGTTCGACGTTCGACTGGGGCGTGCCGATCCCGTGGGACGACAAGCACGTCATCTACGTGTGGGTCGACGCGCTCCTGAACTACGCGACGGCCGTCGGCTACAACGAGAACCCGGCGAAGTTCGAGGAGACGTTCCCGGCGGACGTCCACCTCATCGGCAAGGACATCCTGCGCTTCCACGCGGTGATCTGGCCGGCGATGCTGATGGCGCAGGGTCTGCCGGTGCCCGGGCGGGTCGCGGCGAACGGCTGGCTGATGGTCGGCGGCGAGAAGATGTCGAAGTCGAACCTGACCGGCATCAAGCCGCAGGACCTGACCTCGCACTTCGGCGTGGACGCGTACCGCTGGTACTTCCTGCGCGCGATCGCGTTCGGCCAGGACGGCTCGTTCTCGTGGGAGGACTTCTCCGCCCGCTACACCTCCGAGCTCGCCAACGACTACGGCAACCTCGCCTCGCGCGTGGCGGCCATGGTCGGCAAGTACTTCGGCGGCGCGCTGCCGGCGGCCACGGCCGACGGCGACGCGGAGAAGGCGGTCCAGGAGGGCCTCGCGCGGGCCGTGGCCCTGGCCGACGCCAAGATCGGCGAGGAGCTGGACTTCCAGGCCGGCATCCTGGCGATCTTCGACTTCGTGAAGCAGGTCAACGGCTACATCACCGAGCAGGAGCCCTGGAAGGTCGCGAAGGACGAGTCGGAGGCGGGCCAGGCCCGGCTGGCGACCATCCTGTACACGGCCGCCGAGGCGCTGCGCGGGGTCGCGGTCCTGCTGAACCCGATCATGCCGGAGACCTCCCAGAAGCTCTGGGACTCGCTCGGCGCCGAGGCCGCCCTGGGCGCCCTGGCGGCCCAGCCGGTCCAGGACGCGGGCAACTGGGGCCTGCTCCCGGCAGGCGCGACGGTGACGAAGGGCGCGGTGCTCTTCCCGCGCCTGGAGGACCCGAAGAAGGACTGACGTCCCCCGGACGTCCCGGTGGCCGCCGCTCTCCCTCGGGAGACCGGCGGCCACCGCCGTTTCCGGCCCCTGCCTCCGGGTGGCCGAACCCGGCCGTCCGGCACCACGCGGTCCGTACGGTGCGTGCCATGTCGACTCCGCCCCCGGAAACGCCCCCGGGAACGCAGCCTCCACACCCCGCCTACGGCCCGCCGCCGGGCCCGGTTCCACCCCCGCCCCCACCCGGGTACGGGCAGCAGCCGCCCGCGCCACCGCAACCGTCTCCGTACGGCTACCCGGCCCCGCCTCCCGCCCCGGCCCCGGCCCCAGCCCCGTACGGGCCCCCGTACCCCTCCCCGTACGCGCCCTCGGCACCGAACCCCTACGGGTACGGCTACCCGCCTCCCCCGCCTCCCGGCCCACCACTGAAGAACCGCAAGGCCCGTGACCTCGCGATCGCGGGCGCGGCCGTTCTCGTCCTGATGCTGCTCTCCTGGATCGGCAGCCATGTCGTGCGCGGCGCCGGTGCCCCTTCTTCCGGCTCGGCCCCGGCGGCGACCCACCGTCTCGCTCTCCCCCCGACCCTCCTCGGCGGCCACTACACCCTCGCCGACGACCTGTCCGAGCAGGCGAACTCGGGAATCGCGAACGCGGACGAGTCCAACATCCAAGACCCCAAAGGCGTGGTGGCCCAGTACACGGCGACCGGCAAGACCGACACGGGTGTCCTCGTCGTCTCCGGTCTGTACGGGCGCATCAGCGACCCGGCCCTCGCTCGCGACAAGATGCTCAAGGGCGGGGGCGAGGCGAACGGAGTCACGGTGGTCGTCCCTCCGGAGAACTTCACCCCGGCCGGCGCTGACACCGAGGTGAGCTGCCAGATCCTCTCCCGGACCCAGTCGGGCGGCGGATCCCCGATCGTCTTCCCCGTGTGCGTCTGGGCCGACGACAACACCAGCGCCTCCGTCAGCGAGGTGACGGCCCGCTCCGCCGGGCAGGACCCGTTCACCGTCGACCTGGAAAAGGCCGCGCGCACCACGCTCAAGATCCGCGACGAAATGCGCCGCCCGCTGAGCTGACGGACAATCCCTCGTTTTTCAGCCAAGGAAATCCGAATCGATCGCAATCGGAAACGCGCGCGTGCCACGATCACGCGAGGGGGGATCACATGACATCGACTGTTGCGATCAACGCGGCCCGGCGCCGATTCGCGGCTTTATTAGGGGAGTTCAGGCGCATGGCCGTCCTCGTTCCCATCGACCCGCACGGCAGCCTGTGGACGGCCGAGTACGGCGGCGTGCGGTGGATCTGCGCGTTCTCGGGCGAGCAGGAGCTGGCCCGGTTCGCTCACGCACAGGGTGACGCCGGCCGTCCGTGGGAGTACCGCACGCTTCTCGGGGCCCGGCTTCTCGACGTACTGGTTCCGCAGCTGGTCGAATCCGGCACACCGGCAGGCGTGGCCCTGGACCCGGGCAGCGACGACGGGGTGCTGTTCCCTCCTGTCGAAGGAGTCGTACCGGAGTCGGCGGCCATGGATCTCGGGCCGGGCCCCGGAAGCGACCCGGGAACGGGGCGCCGGGCTCAGGCCCGGACGGAACACGGGAGTGAGCGATGAGCGGACCCGACCCGGATCTCCAGGCAAGCGACAACGCGCTCAAGATGATCGCCCAAGGGCTCGATCGGGCCCACGGGGAACTGAAGGATCTGATGCCCGGGCAGACCGCGGTCACCGGGCGCGGCTTCTCGCAACTCTCCTTGACCGGAATACAGGTGGGACACCAGGGGCTGGCCCATCAGTTCGAGACATTCTGCGAACGGTGGGGCTGGGGCGTACGAGATCTCATGCAGCGGGCGAACACGCTCGCCGCGGCGATCGGGCTGACCGGCGGAGCGGTCCACGAGCAGGAGCAGTACGTCAAGGACACGCTCAAGATCGTGGGCAACGGGATCAATGGAAACCCGCACCTGTCCGAGGACGAAGCCAAGAAGAGAAGCTGGGACGAGCTCCTCCAGCCGTCTTTCAGCGACCCGGACTGGAGTTCGCGGTCTCTCCTCGCCGCCAAGGAACATGTCGACCAGACCTGGCAGGACACGGGATACGACCTCGGCGAGAGCTCGCTCGACCAATTCACCGCCACCGGCATGATCGATCCAAAGACGCGCGAAGAGATGGACGCGAAGCTGCGCGACAAGCTGAACCCCAGCCAGGGGGCGATCCAGCAGGCGCAGGAACCGTTCTGGGGGGATCGCTGACCCATGGCGGGTTTCGGAGAGATATTCGACAAGGGCGCCGACATCGTCGGCCGGGGCATCGACTGGGGTATGCGCAAGGCCGGCGAGGGCGTCGACGCCGCCACCGATGCCCTCGGGGACCGCCTCAAGAACGCGGGCGCCGGCGCCTTCGGCGAAGCCCTCCAGGACTGGGGCGACGGTGCGGCCTCCTGGCTCGGAGCGGAGGTCCGCGAAGCGGAGCTCGGTACGACCACCGACCCGCACGAACTGATCCACGGGAAGGCCGGGGACATCACCGACACGGTGACGAACCTCCGCGATTTCCAATCCGCCTTCACCGGTGTGGGCAGGGGTCTGAACGCCCTGGGCAGCGAAGGCTGGAGGGGCAAGGCGGAGCAGGCATTCGCCAAGAAGCTCCATCTCCTCCCCCAGGAGTGGCAACGCGCCTCCGACGCCTTCGAGTCCGCGGCGAACGCGCTGGAGGCGTACGCGCACACGGTGACCTGGGCACAGGGCAAGGCGTACGAGGCGATCGAGCTCTACCGGCAGGGCGACGAGGCGACCCGCCAGGCGGCAAAGGAGCATGCCGAACATCCGTCGCAGTTGAACGTCGCGTCCGCCGGCGAGCCCGTCGACCCGGGCGACCGGCAGCGCGCCCATGCGCGCGAGCTTCTGGCGGACGTCCGCCGTCAGCGCGACGAGGCCGCCGAACGGGCGAAGGGAGCGATCGCCTCGGCCCTCGCACATGCCCCGGCCACCCCGTCCGCGCGGGACCGGCTGGGGATGGCCGCCGGAGACACGGCCATCGCGGCGGGGACGGAGTTGCTGCACGTCGGCGGTGGTGTCTTGAAGGGCGCCATCGGCACGACCAACTTCGTCCGCGCGATCAACCCCATGGACGCGTACAACCTCACGCACCCGGCCGCCTTCCTTGACGGCACCAGCATGACCCTGGCCGGGATCGCCTCCACCGTCGCGCACCCGGACCGGGTCCTGACGGGTGCCTGGGAAGCGCTGAAGAGCGACCCGAGCGAATTTCTCGGCCGTCTGCTGCCCGACATACTCGGCTCGAAGGGTGCCGGCGCGGCGAAGTCCCTGAGCGCCGCCCGGCAGGCCCGTCGGCTGGAGGACATCAAGGCGCCGGCCCGCGGGTCCTATGGCGAGAGTCCTCATGCGTCGAGCCGCGAACCCGGGCAGTGCCACACCGGCAACGACCCGGTCGACATGGCCACCGGCCGGTTCCTCCTGCCCCAGACAGACCTGTCCCTGCCCGCCTCGCTCCCGCTCGTCCTCAACCGCACCTTCGAGTCCGCCTACCGCTCGGGCCGATGGTTCGGTCCGAGCTGGGCGAGCACGCTCGATCAGCGCCTGGAGATCGACTCGGAGGGCGTGCTCCTGCTCCGCGAGGACGGCGGCGTCCTCGCGTTCCCTCATCCGGCACCGGGCGTACCGGTACTGCCGACGCACGGCATCAGCCGCTGGTCACTGGACCGGGAGGGAGAGGGCGGCGCGTACACGGTCACCGATCCGCGGTCCGGTGTCGTCCGCCGCTTCGCCGTCTCCGAGGACGGCACGGAAGCCGTGCTCGTCCAGATCGACGACCGCAACGGCAACTGGATCACCTTCGGGTACGACGAACACGGCACGCCCACCGACATCGCGCACCACGCCGGATACCGGCTGCGTCTGGCGACGGACGGGTCCCGGATCACCGCCCTGTACCTGGGCACCCAGGAGGTACGGCACTACGGCTACACCGACAGTCATCTGACGTCCGTCGCGGACTCCTCCGGCCTGGCGACACTCTTCGGCTACGACGAGCTCGGCCGGATGACCTCCTGGACCGACAGCAACGGCGTCCACTACGAGAACGTCTACGACGACCGGCACCGTTGTGTGTTCCAGTCGGGCCGCGACGGCGTCATGGCCGGCCACTTCACGTGGCCCGCCGGGGAGGGGGCGGCGGGCGAGACGACGTTGACGGACGCCCTCGGCCGCACGACCCGCTACGAGGTGGACGACCGTGCCCTGGTCACCGCGGTGACCGAGCCCGATGGCGCGGTCACCCGGTACACGCACGATGCCCGGGGCCGGGAACTCTCGCGCACCGACCCGCTCGGCCACGTCACCCGATTCGCCTACGACCGCGAGGGCCGGCTGACCACCGTCACCCGCCCCGACGGCCGGACCACCGGCGCCGAGTACGACGAGCTGGGACTACCGGTACGCATCACCGGCCCCGACGGCAACAGGCTCCGGCAGACGTACGACGAACGTGGCAACCGGACCTCCGTGACGAGCCCTTCGGGCGCGCGCACCGCGTTCACGTACGACGACCGCGGGCGCATCACCGCCGTCACGGATCCGCTGGGCGCGGTCACCCGCGTCCACAGCGACCCGGCTGGTCTGCCCATGGCGGTCACCGACCCTCTGGGTGCGACGAGTCACTACGAACGAGACCCCTTCGGTCGAACGATCCGCTTCACGGATCCGCTGGGCGCCCGGACCGAACTGGAGTGGACGGTCGAAGGCCGTCTGGCCCGCCGGACCACCCCGGACGGGGCCGTGGAGTCGTGGACGTACGACGGCGAGGGCAACTGCCTTGTCCACACCGATCCCATCGGCGGCACGACCCGCTTCACCTATGGCGCCTTCGATCTCCCGACCTCCCGCACCGACCCGGACGGGACGCGCCACACCTTCACGCACGATGCCGCGCTTCAGCTCACCTCGGTCACCAACCCGCAGGGAATGAGCTGGAGTTACTCCTATGACGGAGGCGGCCGCACCGCGTCGGAGACGGACTTCGACGGCCGCACGCTGAGCTACACCTACGACGCGGCCGGGCGGCTGGCCTCCCGCACCAACACGCTCGGCCGGCGGGTGAGCTACGAGCGGAACGTGCTCGGGCAGGTGGTTCGCAAGGACGCGGACGGCGCGGTCACGACGTACGACTACGACATCTTCGACGAACTCGCCGTCGCCGCCGGCCCGGACGCGACACTGACACGATTACGGGACCGGTACGGGCGTCTTCTGTCGGAGACCGTCGACGGCCGGACCCTGTCCTTCACCTACGACACGGCGGGGCGCCGGACCGGCCGGACCACACCGGGCGGAGCGGTGAGCACTTGGTCCTACGACGCGGCCGGGCGATGCGGCGAACTGACCGCTTCCGGACGGAAGATCTCCTTCGAACACGATCCGGCTGGGCGCGAACTCACCCGCACATTAGGCGACTTCACTTCCCTGATCTCTTCCTTCGACGAGGCGGGACGACTCGCCTCCCACGAAGTGACGGGCCGGGGCCGCCGTCTTCAGCACCGCGCCTACCACTACCGTCCCGACGGCGGCCTTGTCGGCATCGACGACGAGCTCGCCGGCCCGCGCCGCTTCGACCTGGACGCGGCGGGCCGGGTGACAGCGGTCCACGCGGACCGCTGGACCGAGCGCTACGTCTACGACGAGGCCGGCAACCAGACGGACGCAGCCTGGCCCGGCCCCGGCTCCGACGCCACCGGCACGCGCTCCTACACCGGCACCCGGATCACCCGGGCGGGTGCGGTCCGCTACGAGCACGACGCCCTGGGCCGGGTCACCTCCCGCCGCAAAACGCGCCTCTCCCGTAAGCCCGACACCTGGCACTACACCTGGGACGCCGAGGACCGTCTCACCTCGGTGACCACTCCGGACGGCACCGAGTGGCGCTACGCCTACGACCCGCTCGGCCGCCGTGTCTCCAAGCATTCGCCCACGGAGACCGTCCATTTCACCTGGGACGGCACCACACTGTGCGAGCAGTCCACCGAGAGCGTGACCCTCACCTGGGACCATGCGGGCCTGCGCCCCTTGTCCCAGACGGAACGCCGCCGCGACACCGAAGAGACCCGCTTCTTCGCCATCGTCACCGACCTCGTCGGTACCCCGACCGAACTCGTCGACGAGTCCGGCGAACTGGCCTGGCGCGCCCGCAGCACCCTCTGGGGCACCACCGCCTGGACCCGCGCGGCGACCGCGTACACGCCGCTGCGCTTCCCGGGCCAGTACTTCGACCCCGAATCGGGCCTGCACTACAACTTCTTCCGCTACTACGACCCCGAACCGGCCCGCTACCTCACCCCGGACCCCCTGGGCCTGGCCCCGGCCCCGAACCCGGCGACGTACGTCCACAATCCGCACACGTGGAGCGACCCGCTGGGGCTGATGGCATGCCCCATCGGCGGACCTGAGAAGCATATCCCCCTGAACAAGGCCAGGGGCGATGTACATTTCCCCGATCACGAATCGGCCTGGCAAGAGATACTTCGACGATTCGACATCGAGGATTCTTCATATACACACCGCGAAAATATGCATGGAAAGAACGACAACCTGAAGGGACCTAAAGGCGAATCCTGGGAGGAAATAAGCGCGATCGACAGAAATGGGAATCCGGTGGAATTCCATCACCACTCCAACGGCCACTACTTCCGGGAAAAGGAACCTGCCCTGGAGACATGGTCCCTCCCCCACTACCATGGACCCAATGGAGAGCATGTGTACTATGGCGACATGAACTCTGGATGGGGCCTGAAAGGAGTTCCTCGAAGTGCGGAATGAAAAGTACACCGCAGTCGGCCTTCAACACTGGGCGCCAGATGAGATCGGATCCTCGATCTCATCCCTTAACAGCCCTTTGCCAAACGTAGGCACGATCTGGGTTTTCTGCCCGCCTGAGAGGGAGACGGACACATGGTCCACCGTCCTTCCCGCTCTCGGACAGAGCGAAGCCTTCACCTGGAAAGCTGCCATGCGTCCGCAACGCGGCGGCGATCCGGACGCAACCGGAAAGAAGGAGGGGACAATCGCCCGACGGGACATAGAGCGCCTCTCCCTGCAGACCTTCCCCATGCTCCCTTACATGGAATCCACCTTCGCCAGAGAGCCACTCCTCCCCGAAACCGCGGGACGCTTCATCAGCAGCCTCTCCGCTCGCTCGTCAGGGTTCGCCCTGGCCATCGGATCAAGGCGCACGGAATCAAGTTCCTGGCTGCAGGCAAGCGCAATAATGGAGTCACATTTCTCACTGCATCGCGACTTCAGCAACAGTGAAGAACTTGAGGGAATTCGGCGCGACATAGTTTCGACCTATGTGCAGGCGTGTACAACCATGGACCTGCTTCCCGTGATCCCATTGAACAAGCATCCCGACGCAGGCTTTGCCGTCTTCTGCCCCTCCCGCCAATACAGTTCGATTCTCACACGCATTTCTCATGCATGTGATGTACTGGGGGGGAAATCCGCGCAGGACCGAATCAGTCAGTTCATCGGCTACGGAGGCGACCTCTCCTACCTGTGAACGGCGAATGGGCCCTTGCACATTCCTGGCAGAAACCGGAGTCACGGACCGGTGCTGTCAAGCCCAGGGGAGGTTGAGCCAGGGGCTGGTGGGGTCCGTGGTGAGGAGGTGGTGGGTGGCGAGGATGGTGTCGTACCACTTGCCGAATTCGCCCTCGTCGAAGTGGAGACAGCGGCCGAGGGCGTAGGACGCGGAGAAGTCGGCCCAGGAGTCGTAGGTCGAGTGGACGAGGCGGCCGGCGCGGTGGACTGCTGCCTCGGCCTCGGCGAGGGTGCCGAGGCGGGTGGAGACGCCCCAGCGGGCCATGCCGGACGCGCGGCCGTAGTCCCATGCCTTGACCGTACGGACGATCGCGTCGCCCGCGAGGAAGCCGTCGGCGCGGAAGCGGGTCTCGTAGGTGACGATGCTGTCGATGGTCCGGTGGAGGTACGCGGCGGACGCGCCCACGTGGCGGACCTGGAGGGCGCGGTCGGCGGCCTCGTGCCACTCGTCGGGGGTGAGAGGGCCGGTGGTGTGGCGCAGGCCGAGGGCGTACTCCCAGAGTTCGCTCACCATGTCGGCCCGCAGCAACTGGTCCACATACTCCAGCCACTTGGTCCGCGTGGTGACGCCCCACCACTCCTCGAGCATCTCCTTCTCGCGGGTGTAGCCGGCGCCGTGGTACGCCATCGAGTTCCAGAACTCGGCGTTGTTCACGAAGATGTGCGCGCCGGCGGCCAGACCGAAGGCGACCTCTCCGTGGAGGGCGCCGCCCACCATCAGGGTGTGGACGCCGGGCTGGGGCATGCCGACCGGGCGTTGGCGCCGCGCGTCCGACGCCAGCCAGTGGGCCCGGCCCTCCGGTCCGGCGTGCAGGACGCCCTCGCACGGACTGCCCGGGTTCACGATGAGGTACGGGGGATCGCCGGAGTCCCAGACCTCCGCGAACCAGGCGAGGCTGTGGGCCTTGAACACCGGGTCCGGTACGGGCAGCGGAAGCATTCCGGCGGTGTAGACGTCGATGCACATCGTCCGCGTCCGCGGATTCCAACGAGGCGCGAACTGCGACGAGTCGGGGTTCGCGTCGGCGTAGGCGCGCGGCTGCGCGAGGTACAGGTCCGCCTGGGCGACCAGGTCGTAGTAGGCGGACACGTCCCCGCGCAGCCGTGCCTGGTGGAGGCCGTGCTCGATGGAGCTCGGCGGATACCAGGCGGGGGGTATCGGGCTCGGCGACTTCGTCAACGTGCGGAGGCGTACGAGACGAAGTCCGACCAGGCGGCGGGTGCGAGGGCAAGCTGCGGGCCCGGGAGGTTCTTCGAGTCGCGGATGTGGATCGCGGCGGCGGTGGTGGCGACCTCCACGCAGGAGTCGCCCTCGCTGCCACTGCTGTAGCTGCTCTTGAACCAAGCGGGTTCGGAAACTTCCCCGGCCGAGAGGTTGTCGATCACGTCTCTCCTAGCAGTTGCTCGATGACGAGGGCGGACTCCCGAGGGCTGAGAGCCTGCGCCCGGATGATGCCATAGCGCAGTTCCAGGATACGGAGCTGGCGAGGCTCAGTCACTGGCCGGCCGTTGGAGACGACGGGTGAACGCCCCATCGCCGAGCCGTCGAAGAACTTCAGCACCTCAATGCTGCCGTCCACGCCCGCGTGTTCCTCGCGGTCCATACCCATGAGTTGAAGCTCGACGTTCGGCAACTCGGCGATGACAAGCAGATGTTCGAGCTGCTTGCGTAGCAGCTCTCTTCCGCCCAGGGGGCGCCGAAGCGTCCACTCCTCCAGTACGAAACTGAGTTCGGGCAATGGGTCTCGTCGTTCGAAGATCGCCTGCCGGTTGACGCGGGCAGACACGTACCGATCGACCTCGTTCCGCGTGTACGCCGGCCGCCGCATCCGCAGCAACCCGCGCGCGTAGTCGGGGGTCTGGAGCAGACCGTGGATGTTGAGCGGGTCGTAGAGATTCATCTCCACCGCCCGCGCCTCCAACTTGGTGAGGTCGCGGACCTTCTTGGGGTAGAAGACCTTCGCCACGTCCGCCTTCATGGCCTTCACCAGCCCGTCGGCGCGCAGGATGTCGTCGGCCTCGTCCAGGAACTCGGGGCGGGGGATCCGCCGGCCGCCCTCGATCTTGTAGATCATGTCCTCGCTGTAGCCGACCTCCGATCCGAAGTCCGCGGCCCGCATGCCCAGCGCCTCCCGGCGCAGTTTCAGTTGCCTGCCCACGGTCGTGATGACGGCCACGCCCCAGTCGTCGTCCGGGTCCACTTCCCAGCCGGGCTCTTCCGCTGTCATGCCGCACCCTCTCTTCCGTCCTGTCCGACGCAACGGCCCTACCCACACCAACGGTTCGGGCGACCGAGACAACCGGGACAAGGGCAGGACAGTCACTCGGGAGCCCGCCGCACGCGGAGTGGAACGGGGCATTCACCGGAGCACGGTGCGCCGTGCTCCGGTGGCTCGGGCGCCTACCAACCAAAGAACCACGGAGGGAAAGAACCCCAACCAAACCCACCCTTTCCCTCCGCCAGGGGCTGATCACTCGCAGGGGTGAAATATGCCGACACAGCTGGCGCTTGGGCGGGTCCCTTGTTCTACGCTCACGCCAGAACGACCCCAGACATACGTCGGCCCTCGCCGGGAGTTGCGATCCCAGGGCGAGGGCCTGACCAACGAGGAAGAACAGCTTCCCGATGGATAGCAAGAACCCTAGCCTGCGCGCGGGCCGCACGTCCCGTGGCACGCGGAAAAACCACTCCTCCGGGGCCGGAGGAATCCAGCACGACAACTTCCGGCACGACGACGGCTTCGTCATGGTCGGCAACCACCTCGCTCAGCATGGGGAGTTGTCGCTGGTGGCCATCGGCCTCTCCACGCACCTCCAGTCGCTGCCCGCCGGTGCTCCCGCCGACATCAAGCACCTCGCCAAGCGGTTCCCCGAGGGTGCGATCGTCATCGCCGACGCTCTGCGCGAGCTGGAAGCCCACGGCTACATGAACCGACCCCGTCTGCGTGGGGCCAAGGGACAGGTCGCCACCCACCTGATCTCCTGCAACAACCCGGCCCGCCGCCGCGCCCTCGACGCCGCCTGTCACGACCGGTCGGCGGGAGGGGCGGAGCCCGGGGCGGGCGGGGCAAGTCGCGGGGATGGCACGGCGGTTGAGGCGGTGGGGCCGCCCGTACCGCCCCCGCGGGAGCCCGAGCGGGTCCCCGAGTCGATCCCTGAGTCGATCCCTGAGTGGATCCCGGAGTGGATCCCCGAGCCTGCGCCGGAGCCGGTCCCTGAGCCGGAGGTCTCGGCGCCCGCGCCCGAGCCCCGGCCCGTACCTGACCCCGTACCTGGCCCCGTGCCCCAGCCCGCGCCTGGCGTCACCCCCGTAGCGGCGCCCGATCCCGCATCCGGGCCCGTACCCGTACCCGCACCCGTACCCGCGTCCGCGCCGGAAGCCGTGCGTCCGCCCCGCCACCGGTCACGGCCGGAGGCCCGGCGCCGCGCGCTGCCCGACGTACCGGCTCCGTCCTCCCTCCCGCCCGAACTCCTCCTGACAGCAGCGGAGATCCTCGCCCGTCTCGCACGCGTGAACCCCCGCCTGCTGCTCTCCGGGACCGACACCGAACACCTCACCCCCGGTGTCATCGCCTGGCTGGAGCGGGACGCCTCGGCCGACGCCGTCGTCCACGCCCTGACCGACCGCCTCCCGTACCCCCTGCACCGCCCCGCGGCCCTGCTCGCCCACCGACTCACCGCGAACCTCCCCCCACCACCACCCTTCCGGCCCGTCAGGGCGAAACAGCTCCCGCTCCTCCCGCTCCAGAACTGCGAACGCTGCGACCGCGCGTTCCGCGGCGCGGAGCCCGGATGCTGCCCCGGCTGCCAACACAAGGACACCCATGGTCAGCTCGACTCATGAAGCGATGCACCGCATCTTCCAGCACGATCTGAGGCTGTTCAGCCGCCTGTCGAGGATGCTCGGCTTTCCCCTTCCCCCACCCGTCGAAGTGACGGTCCTGCCCACCGACCTCACCGAGTCCGCCCCCGTCGAACGCCGTGTGGACACCCTCCTGCGCCTCGACAGCGCGGACGACGGCTCGCTGCTCCTCGCCATCGAGGCGCAGGGGAAGAAGGACACGGCAAAGCCGGCGAGCTGGGCGTACTACACGGCGTATCTGTGGACGAAGTACCGGCTGCCGACCGCCCTGCTCGTCGTCTGCCAGGACCGCACCACCGCCGAATGGGCCGGACGAGCGGTGCACAGCGGGCCGCCCCACATGCCCACCCTCACCATCCGGCCGGTGGTCGTCGGCCCCCACAACATGCCGGTCATCACCGACCCCGCCGAGGCGCGGGCGGACCTGGCGCTGGCCACTCTGTCGGCCATCACGCACGCGGGCGATCCGGACATTGATGCCATACTGAAAACCCTCTCCACCGCTCTGCAAGGCGTCCCCGAAGAGGTCGCCGACCCGATCATCGAATTCACCGCGCAGGGGCTGGGCAACCGCCCGGCCAGAGAGTTCTGGAGGAAGCTGGTGGCCGTGGACCTGTCCTTCTACAAGTCGTTCATCTCGGAAGAGATCCGGGACGAGGGGCGCGCCCAGGGGCGTGCCGAGGGGCGTGCCCAGGGGCGTGCCCAGCAGGGGGCCAAATTCATCCTGGCCGTCCTTGACGCACGCGGCATCGCCGTCCCCACTGATGCCCGTGAGCGGATCACCACCTGCGACGACCTCGGCCTACTGGACCAGTGGGTCCGGCGCGCCGCCACGGTCACCTCAGTCGAGGGAATCTTCACCCTCGAGGACGACTAGTCCCCCGCACAACAAAGGGCCCGGCCCCGTACGTCTCGCGTACGGGCCCGGGCCCTTCGAACACCTACCGCCGGTGCCTTACCAGCGCCTCCCGGCGCCTACACCGGCGTCAGCCACTTCAAGCAGCCGGCTTCAGCCGCGCGCGGCGTCCGGGTGGACCGACTCCGTGACCGGGCGGCCGCCGTCGACGACCTTCGACTCGACCGGCTTGCGCAGGGCGATGTTCAGCTCCTTGAGGCGGGACTCGTCGAGTTCCGTCGGGGCGCCCATCATCAGGTCCTGCGCGTTGCCGTTGAGCGGGAAGGCGATGGTCTCGCGGATGTTCGGCTCGTCGGCGAGGAGCATGACGATCCGGTCGACACCCGGGGCGATGCCACCGTGCGGCGGGGCGCCGAACTGGAAGGCGCGCAGCATGCCCGCGAACTCGGTCTCGACGACCTCGCGCGGGTAGCCCGCGATCTCGAACGCCTTGAACATGATGGCGGGCTCGTGGTTCCGGATCGCGCCGGACGACAGCTCGATGCCGTTGCAGACGATGTCGTACTGCCAGCCGAGGATGTCCAGCGGGTCCTGGGTCTCCAGGGCCTCAAGGCCGCCCTGCGGCATCGAGAAGGGGTTGTGCGAGAAGTCGATCTTGCCGGTCTCCTCGTCCTTCTCGTACATCGGGAAGTCGACGATCCACGCGAAGCGGAAGACGTTCTCCTCGAAGCGGCCGGCGCGCTTGGCGGCCTCGACCCGGACCGGGCCCATGATCTTGGAGACCTCGTCGAACTCGCCCGCGCCGAAGAAGACGGCGTGGCCGGGCGCGAGGCCCAGGCGCTCGGTGAGGACCTTGACGTTGTCCTCGGTGAGGAACTTGGCGATCGGGCCGGTCAGGGCGTTGCCTTCGCCGACGCGGACCCAGGCCAGGCCCTTGGCGCCGAGGGAGACGGCGAAGTCGCCGAGGCCGTCGAAGAACTTCCGCGGCTGGTCACCGGTGTCCGGGACGGCCAGCGCACGGACGTGCTTGCCGGCGAACGCCTTGAACTCCGAGTCCGCGAAGACGTCGGTGATGTCGACGAGTTCGAGGTCGGTGCGCAGGTCCGGCTTGTCGTTGCCGTACTTGAGCATGGACTCGCGGAACGGGATCCGCGGGAACGGGCTGCTGACCGGACGGCCGCCGCCGAACTCCTCGAAGAGCTCGGTCATGAGCTTCTCGATCGGCTGGAAGACGTCCTCCTGCTCGACGAAGCTCATCTCGACGTCGAGCTGGTAGAACTCGCCCGGCGAGCGGTCGGCGCGGGCGTCCTCGTCGCGGAAGCAGGGCGCGATCTGGAAGTAGCGGTCGAAGCCCGAGATCATCAGCAGCTGCTTGAACTGCTGCGGGGCCTGCGGCAGCGCGTAGAACTTGCCCGGGTTCAGACGGGACGGGACCACGAAGTCACGCGCGCCCTCGGGGGAGGTGGCGGTGAGAATCGGGGTCGCCATCTCGTTGAAGCCGAGGGCCACCATCTTGGAGCGGATCGAGGCGATGACCGCCGACCGCAGCATGATGTTCTTGTGCATGCGCTCGCGGCGCAGGTCGAGGAAGCGGTACTCCAGGCGCCGCTCCTCGTTCACACCGTCGTCGGTGTTGATGGTGAACGGGATCTGCTGGGCCGCGCCGAGCACCTCGATGTCGGCGGCCTCGATCTCGATCTCGCCGGTGGCCAGCTCCGGGTTGATGTTCTCGGCGCCACGCGAGACGACCTTGCCGTCAACGCGGACGACCGTCTCCTTCGTCAGCTTGTCGAGGACCTCGGCCGCCGGCGTGCCGGGGCGGGCGACCAGCTGGGTGATGCCGTAGTGGTCGCGCAGATCGATGAAGAGGATGCCGCCCAGGTCGCGCCGATTGTGCAGCCAGCCGCTCAGCCGGACGTCGGTGCCGACGTCAGAGGCGCGGAGCTCGCCGCAGGTGTGGGACCTGTACCGATGCATCGTCGTTCATCCAGTCTTCGGGATCGGAGGGTGCGACTTACGAGATAAGTCAAGGGTCAGCCTACCGGGACGCCCCCGATCGCGATTCGAATACCGGCGGTGGCACCGCCGTCTCCGGAATTCGTAAAGTGGGGCAATGCGTACCGAGGATGTCCTGTCCGCCCTCGCCACCGGTCTGTGGCGGTGGGACAAAGCCTCCGGGATCGTCACGCTCGACGCCGAGGCGGCCCGGCTGGTCGGGCTGCCCGCGGAGCCCGTACGGCTCGGTGAGGCCGCCACCCGCTCCCGCTTCCACCCGGTCGACTGGAACGAGATCGACGGGGTCGTGGCCCTCGCCCTCGCCGAGGGGACCCTGGCCGAGTCCCGGCTGCGGGTCATGGACGAGTCCGGTCGGGTGATCCGTACCGTACGCGCCAGGTCCAAGCCCCTGCTCCAGAGCGACAACGGCCACGGCGCGGGTGCAGGGACCGGCACCGGCGGGGGCGCGACCCCCAACGACAGCGTCAGCGCGAACGGCTCGGCCCGGGCGCGCTACCAACTGGTCGGCACCCTCCAGGAGGTCACCGAGCCGCCGCCCGGCGCCGCCGCCCGCTCGCCCGTCACCGGCGACTGGCGGCGCTCGCGCGAGGCGTTCCTGCTCGACGCCGGGCGCGCGCTCGCGGAGGCGCGGTCCACGGCCGAGGTGCTGCGGGTGGCGGCCTCGCTGTCCATGCCCGGCTTCTCGCCGGACGGACTCGCGGTCTTCGGGCTGTCGGGCGAGCGGCTGACGGTCGTCGGTCACCACGGGCACGGCGAGGGTGACGACGGACCGTTCTCGTCGATGACGAGGGACACCGACTACCCGGCGGCCGAAGTCGTACGGACAGGGCGGGCGATCTATCTGCCGTCCCCGCAGGAGTACGCGCACCGCTTCCCCATGACCTGGCCGCTGGCCGAGCCGTTCGGGCGCCGCTCGTGGGCGTTCGTACCGCTGGTCGTCGCGGGACGGACGACGGGCGCGTGGATGGCGGCGTTCAAGCATCCGGTGGCGTTCACGCCGGACGAGCGGTCGGTCCTGACGACGGTGGCCCGGATGCTCGCCCAGGCGCTGACCCGCGCCGGCACCGCCGAATCGGAACGGGAACTCTCCCTCGGCCTCCAGCGCACGATGCTGCCGCTGCTCGGGCCGGGCATCCCGGGGATCCGGCTCGCGGCACGGTACGTGCCGACGGGCGGCGGGCTCCAGGTCGGCGGCGACTGGTACGACGTGATCCGGCTGCCCGGCGGGCCGGGCCCGGGACGGATCGCGCTGGTCATCGGCGACGTCCAGGGGCACGACGTCCGGGCCGCCGCGCTGATGGGACAACTGCGGATCGCCCTGCGGGCGTACGCCTCCGAGGGGCACCGGCCGGACGCGGTGCTGGCCCGGGCCTCGCGCTTCCTGTGCGGAATCAACGACGGGATCGCGGATGTCGGAATCACGGGAGACGGGATCGCGGGAGTCGGGACCGCGGGAGTCGGGATCACGGGAGTCGGGACCGGGGAAACAAGCGGCGATGGACCCGGCGGGGACCACGCTCCCCGGTTCGCGACCTGCCTCTATCTGGAGGTCGACCTGGAGACCGGGGTCGTCGACGTCGCGCGGGCCGGGCATCCGGATCCGGCGGTACGGATGAACGACGGCACCGTCCTGCTGCGGCCCACGGCCGGCGGCCTGCCCCTCGGCATCGACCCCGACACCGACTACCCCACCACCCGGCTCACCCTGGAGCCCGGCGAGACCCTGATGATCTGCACCGACGGGCTCCTGGAAACCGGCGGCCACGACCTCGACAGCGGCTGGGAACGGATCCGCCGCGTCCTGGAGGCCGAGATCGCCGAAACCACCGCATACACCGAAGGCGGCGGGTCCGGCGGGTCCGGCGGGGACCTCCGGGGCGGTCAGGATCTGGAAGCGCTCGCCGACCGGCTCGTGGAGGCCGTCCACGGGCCCGGCTCGCACCACACCACCGGACCGCTCGCCGAACGCCGCGAGGACGACATCGCCCTCGTCCTCCTCTCCCGCCGCCCGGCCGGCCCCGCCGTGCGCGAGGTACGGGAGCGGCCGCGGCGCACTCTGATGACGATCGCCCAGGCCGAACCGGAGCGCATCGCCGCCGCCCGCGCGCAGGTGCGCCAGCTGCTGCACGACTGGAAGGACGAGGACCAGCGCGACTCCGCCGTCCTGATGGTGTCGGAGATGGTCACCAACGTCCTCGTCCACACGGACGGCGACGCGCTCCTCGTCGCCGAGGTGGTCTGCCGGGCCGACGGCCGCCGGCTGCGGGTAGAGGTCTCCGACTCGAGCGACGAACTGCCGCACCGGCGCGACCCGGGCGAGATGGCCTCGAACGGGCGCGGGCTGGTGCTGATGGAGATGCTGGCGGAGACGTGGGGCGTGGATCCGCGGGGCGAGGGCAAGGCGATCTGGTTCGAGTTCCAGGAGCCGACAGGCTGACGGGCTGATCAGCCCGCCCCGGGCCCGCCTCCCGGACCGGCTCCAGACCCGCCCCCAGCCCCCTCCCCCGGCGGCTCGGATTCGGATTCGGGTGGCGGCGTGCCGTACCGGCCCCGCAGCTCCCCGACGACCCCGAAGAACGCCGCCGTCAGCGGTACGGCCAGCAGCATGCCCAGGATCCCGGCGACCGACGCTCCGGCCGTGATCGCCAGCATGACCAGCGCCGGATGCATCTGCACGGTGCGGCTCTGCACCACCGGCTGGAGTACGTGCCCCTCGATGACCTGCACCGCGAGGACGACGCCGAGCACCCACAGCGCGATGATCACCCCCCGGTCGGCGAGCGCGACGAGCACAGCGACGGCGCCGGACAGGAAGGCGCCGAGGTACGGGATGTACGCGCCGACGAAGACGAGCGCGGCGAGGCCGATCGCGCCCGGCACCCCGAGCACCAGCAGGCCGACGCCGATGAGGCAGGCGTCGACGGCCGCGATGAGCGTCGTCCCGCGCATGAACCCCTCGACGGCCTCGAAGGCGCGCCGCGCCATCGCCTCCACCATGTCGCCGGTGGACCGGGGCGCGAGCGTGCGCAGCGCGGCGAGCGCGCGGTCGGAGTCGCGCAGGAAGAAGAAGATGAGCAGCAGGGCGAGGACGGCGGTGGCGACCATCTGGGCGACGACGCTGAGCCCGGAGATCACCCCGGAGGCGGCGGTGCCGCCGAACTTCTCCAGGAGCTGCCGGGCGTTCTTGGCCAGGTCGTCGAGGGAGGTGCCGGCGGCGCCGAAGTGCCGGGCGATGCTCTCGCCCGCCTGCCGCAGCGAGGAGACGATCTCGTCGCCGGTGTCGACGAGGGCGGCGACCACGATGTACGTGATCCCGCCGACCACCACGAGCACGGCGAACACCGTCAGCCCGGCCGCGAGCGAACGCTGCACCCGCATCCGCAGCAGCCGCCGGTAGAGGGGCCCGAGCAGCCCGGTGCCGAGCAGCGCGAGCAGTACCGGGGTGACCGCCGTCTTGAAGACCACGACCAGCCAGACGACGACGCCCGCGACCCCGGCGACGAGCAGCGCGACGCCGCACCACGCGGCGGTACGGCGCGCGCCCTCGGGCAGCAGGGGCCGGGCCCCGGGCGGCTGCCGGTACGGCGGGGGCGGCGGCGCGGCGGACATACCCCCACCGGACCACGCCACCGGCCCCGCCGTCGCGCGCTGGACGCCGTACGGGTGACACGGCGTCAGGGCCATCGGGCCTCCCGCCCCGGGCCTGGCCCCATCCCGGGCCACGGCTTTCCGGGCGCCCGGCACCCTTACCGCGCGCGGGCGGTGATCAGAAGAGTGGTCGGCCAGGGGTCGAGGCGCGGGTGCCGCAGTTCGACGGCGGAGGTGAGTCGCAGGCCGGCCCGAGTGAGGTGGGCGGCCCAGCGGCTCGCGTCGAACTCCCAACGGGTGAGCGAAAGTCTGGTGTGGTCGGGCAAGGTGAGGTAGTCCTCGCGCGGGCGGTCGTCCGGCAGGGGATGCCTCCCGGCCCGTGCGGGGTGGGGCACGGAGAAGGCGAGGACGCCGCGGGGCGCCAGGCGACGGCGGATCGCCGGGAGCAGCAGTTCCGGCGCGACCAGACCGACGGCGCCGAAAACGGAGTAGACGGCGTCGAAGATCTGGTGGGTGGCCCGGAGGTGGTGCAGGGCGTGGCCTGCGGCGAAGGTGACACCGTCGATGCGGCCGTAGTGCGAGCGTGCCCGGCGTACCTGAAGTCCGACCAGATCGACGCCGGTGACGCGAGCCCGGTGGTACCGGGCCAGGTGGGCGGCGTTGTGTCCGGAGCCGCATCCCAGTTCCAGCAGGTGTTTGCCGGCCAGATCCCGGCCGATGATCTCGGCGCCGGGGCCCAGACCGGGGTGAGTGCTCCACTCCATCCGCGCGGGAGGGGTGAGGGCGTGGGCCGGGCCGGCGGCCAGCCGCTGGACGGCATGGGCGTACCAAGGGGATACCTGGGCACTCACCTGAGCCTCCTGGAACAGAGTTCGTCGGGGAAGCGGCGGCGGAGAACGGTGGTCGGGCTCTGTTCCAGTTCCATCAGGGCTCCAGCAGGGCGGCGATGGGCGGCAACGGATCGAAGACAGAAGACAACGGAGCCGCGCGGGATTCCGTGGAAACCAGCGCTTGGAGCGCACCTTAAGCGCTATCCACCTTAAGCGGCAAGCACTTAAGGTTTTCCATGAGGACCGGCCGCCATGAGGACGTAAGGTCGGACGCGAACCGTGAGCTTGGAGGTACGCCGATGTCGGGCGAGGCGTGGATCAGCGAGACGGCGCCCTATCTGGCTCCGCGCGAGCACGGACAGGCGGACGCGTGGACCGACGAGGCCGGACGCCGGGGGCGGCGTGGCGGGCAGCGCATGCTGAAGGTCGGCGAGGTGACGGCCCCGGAGACGATCCGGCGGGCACTGAACCTCGGACAGGGCCAACAGGCCGTCACCCGGGTCAGGTTGATCCTGCTGGACGAGCGACCTGTCGAGATCGCGAGCTCCTACTACCCGCCCGGGATCGCGCGGGGAACCCGCCTCGCCGACCCGCGCAAGATCCCCGGAGGCGCGGTCACCCTCCTGCGCGAGCTGGGCTGCACGGCGGGCACCGTCACCGAGGACGTGAGCGCCGGTCTGGCCGACCCGGAGGAGTGCGGCCATCTGGAACTCCCGCCCGGGAGCGCGGTCCTCCGTCTGCTCCGTACGACCAGCACCGCGGACGGGATCCCCTTCGAAGCCTCCTTGATGACCATGCCGGCCGGCCGGCACCTCACCTACCGACTCGGGAAGTAGAACGGATGCCAAGGGAGTTCAAAGACCCCAGATCCGCCCACCAGAAGATCGCCGCCGAAATCCGGCGGCGGATCACCCGGGGAGATCTCGCGCCCGGAAGCAAACTGGGGTCCACGGCGGAGCTGATGGAGCGGTACGGCAACGTCGCCAACACCACGGTCCAGAAAGCGCTGCAGATGCTCAAGGCAGAGGGCCTCGTGGAGGGCATGCCCGGCAAGGGCGTCTTCGTCCGCCCGCACGCGCAGCAGCCGATCGAGCCGATCGCCTTCATGAAGCCGGCCGAGGCCGGTGAGCCGTACCCGTGGGTGACGGAGGCGGCCAAGCGGCGGCAGACCGGCCGGTCCGAGCTGCTCGACGTCTCGGTGGTCCACCCTCCGAAGGAGGTCGCGGACGCGCTCGGACTGGCCGACGGCGATCAGGCCGTCCTGCGCAAACAGATCCTCTTCCTGGACGACGAGCCCACCGAACTCACCTGCTCGTACTACCCGCTCGGGCTGGCCGAAGGCACCCGGATGCTGGAGAAGAAGCGCATCCGCGGAGGCACCCCGGCCCTCCTCGCGTCGCTCGGGTTCCCGCCGCGCGAGTTCGTCGACGAGCTGTCGTCGGAGATCCCCACCGAGGAAGAGGTGGCCGCATTGGAGCTCCCCAAGGACATGCCCGTCCTGGTCGCGTTCCGGGTGGTCTACTCCGACGGCCGGCGCCCCATCGAGGCGACACTGATGACCAAGGCCGCGCACCGCTACCGCATGCGGTACCGGATGCCGGTCGAGTAGCGGCCCACACCGATCCACACCGATCCACACCGGCCCACACCGGCCCACACCGATGGCGTGCGCACGGGGCCCGGCAACCGGATCCACTGCCTCGCCAAGGGCCGGTACGCCGATGACATACGCGCGCGGGGCCCGGTCCGCCGTACGGACCGGGCCCCGCGGTGCCACCGCTGCCGAGGTCCACCGGAACCTCAGGGGCCGGTGAGACCCGCGCCGGGGATCACCCGCCGCGTCACGCCGTCGGCGGCTCCTGCTCGTTCATGCCGTGGACCGCCGGGATCGAGCCGAGCCGGCCCGCCTGGTAGTCCTCGAAGGCCTGGCGCAGTTCGGCCTGGTTGTTCATGACGAACGGGCCGTAGTGCGCCATCGGCTCGCGGATCGGCTGCCCGCCGAGGAGGACGACCTCCAGCTCCGGGGTGTTGCCGTCCTGCTTCTCGTCGGCGCGGATGACGAGCTTGCCGCCGCTGCCGAACACGGCGGTCTGGCCCATGTGGACCGGGCGCCGCTCCTCGCCGGCCGTGCCCCGGCCGGCCAGCACGTACGCGAGGCCGTTGAAGTCCTCGCGCCACGGCAGGGCGATCTCGGCGCCCGGCCGCAGGGTGGCGTGGATCATCGTGATCGGGGTGTGGGTGACGCCGGGGCCCTGGTGGCCGTCGAGCTCGCCCGCGATCACGCGGAGCAGCGCGCCGCCGTCGGGGCTGGTGAGGAGCTGGACCTGGCCGCCGCGGATGTCCTGGTAGCGGGGGGCCATCATCTTGTCGGCGGCCGGGAGGTTCACCCACAGCTGGAGGCCGTGGAAGAGACCGCCGCTGACCACCAGGCTCTCCGGCGGCGCCTCGATGTGCAGCAGGCCCGAGCCCGCGGTCATCCACTGGGTGTCGCCGTTGGTGATGGTGCCGCCACCGCCGTGCGAGTCCTGGTGGTCGAAGATGCCGTCGATGATGTAGGTGACGGTCTCGAAGCCGCGGTGGGGGTGCCAGGGGGTGCCCTTCGGCTCGCCCGGCGCGTACTCCACCTCACCCATCTGGTCCATCATGATGAACGGGTCGAGGTACTTGTAGTTGATGCCCGCGAAGGCGCGGCGCACCGGGAAGCCCTCGCCCTCGAATCCCGAGGGCGCCGTGGTCACGGCGAGTACGGGACGGGCGACAGCGTCCGCGGAAGCGGTGACGCGGGGCAGAGTGAGCGGGTTCTCGACAGTCACGGCAGGCATGGGATGACCTCCTTGTGCCTTCACTTTAGTTGAACGATGAACTTTCTGCCACCAGGAACGCGGAACGCCCGGGAGGAATTCCTCCCGGGCGTTCCCTCACCTGCTTCCAGGGTCCGTCAGCCGTACATCCTGCGCATCGCGTAGTCGACCATCTGCTCCACGGCCTTCGCGTCGAAGACCATGCGGTGCTCGCCCTCCATGTCGAGCACGAAGCCGTAGCCGGTCGGCAGCAGGTCGATCACCTCGGCACCCGTGATCACGAAGTACTTGGACTCCTTGCCCGCGTACCGCCGCAGCTCCTTGAGCGAGGTGAACATGGGGATCACCGGCTGCTGGGTGTTGTGCAGCGCCAGGAAGCCCGGGTTGTCACCGCGCGGGCAGTAGACCTTCGAGGTCGCGAAGATCTGCTGGAAGTCCTCGGCCGCCAGGGTGCCGGTCGTGAAGGCGCGCACCGCGTCGGCCAGCGACGGGGGCGAGGGTTCCGGATAGAGCGGGGGCTGCTGTCCGTAGCCGCCCTGCATGCCCCCCGGCATCCCCCCTTGCATCCCCGTCTGCATGCCCGGCTGCTGCTGCATGCCGGGGTGCATGCCCTGCTGCGGAGGCGGGCCGTACTGCTGCTGCGCGCCCGGATTCTGCTCGTAGCCGTACATGGGGCCGAAGCCTACTGCGTCACA
Source organism: Streptomyces sp. NPDC046203 (assembly GCF_040646255.1). Lineage (NCBI taxonomy): Bacteria > Bacillati > Actinomycetota > Actinomycetes > Kitasatosporales > Streptomycetaceae > Streptomyces > Streptomyces sp. NPDC046203. The sequence continues at coordinate 166,913 of NZ_JBEYZX010000010.1, forward strand.
GTTCCGGCGAAGGGGGTTGCTCTTATTACCGGTGGGTAGCATCATCGTAGAGAACGTGCGCTACTCGTGAGTAGCCCAAGCGGTACGTGAGTCTCCCGCGCGAAAAGCGCGTGAACGGCACGGACGGCGGGCCCGCGGAGTGCGTACGTACGCGTGTGTACGAGGAACCCGCCGAGGAACCTGCCTCCCCGAGCCTTACGGAGCCGTCGCCATGGGGCACTACAAGTCGAATCTCCGCGACATCGAGTTCAACCTCTTCGAGGTGCTCGGCCGCGACAAGGTGTACGGCACCGGTCCGTTCGAGGAGATGGACGTCGACACCGCGAAGAGCATCCTCGACGAGATCCGCCGTCTCGCCGAGAACGAGCTCGCCGAGTCGTTCACCGACGCCGACCGCAACCCGCCGGTCTTCGACCCGGAGACCAACACCGCCCCGGTCCCGGCCTCCTTCAAGAACTCGTACAACGCGTTCATGGAGTCCGAGTACTGGCGCCTCGGCATCCCCGAGGGCATCGGCGGCACCCCGTCCCCGCGCTCCCTCATCTGGGCCTACGCGGAGCTGCTCCTCGGCGCCAACCCGGCCATCTGGATGTACGCCTCCGGCCCGGCCTTCGCCGGCATCCTCTACAACGAGGGCAACGAGGCGCAGAAGAAGGTCGCCGAGATCGCCGTCGACCGCCGCTGGGGCTCCACCATGGTCCTCACCGAGCCCGACGCCGGCTCCGACGTCGGCGCCGGCCGCACCAAGGCCGTCCAGCAGGAGGACGGCTCCTGGCACATCGAGGGCGTCAAGCGCTTCATCACCTCCGGTGAGCACGACATGGAGGAGAACATCCTCCACTACGTCCTCGCCCGCCCCGAGGGTGCCGGCCCCGGCACCAAGGGCCTCTCCCTCTTCCTCGTCCCGAAGTTCGAGTTCGACTGGGAGACCGGCGAGCTGGGCGCCCGCAACGGCGTCTACGCCACCAACGTCGAGCACAAGATGGGCCTCAAGGCCTCCAACACGTGCGAGATGACCTTCGGCGACAAGCACCCCGCCAAGGGCTGGCTCATCGGCGACAAGCACGACGGCATCCGCCAGATGTTCCTCATCATCGAGTTCGCCCGCATGATGGTCGGCACGAAGGCGATCTCCACCCTCTCCACGGGCTACCTCAACGCCCTGGAGTACGCCAAGGAGCGCGTCCAGGGCACCGACCTGGCCGACTTCATGGACAAGGCCGCGCCCAAGGTCACCATCACGCACCACCCCGACGTCCGCCGCTCGCTGATGACGCAGAAGGCGTACGCCGAGGGCATGCGCTCCCTCGTCCTCTACACGGCCTCCGTGCAGGACGAGATCGCGATGAAGGAAGCCGCGGGCGAGGACGCCAAGGCCCTGCACGGCCTGAACGACCTGCTGCTCCCGATCGTCAAGGGCTACGGCTCCGAGAAGGGCTACGAGCAGCTCGCGCAGTCGCTCCAGACCTTCGGCGGCTCCGGCTTCCTGCAGGAGTACCCGATCGAGCAGTACATCCGCGACTCCAAGATCGACACCCTGTACGAGGGCACCACCGCCATCCAGGGCCAGGACTTCTTCTTCCGCAAGATCGTCCGCGACCAGGGTGCCTCCCTGAACGCGCTCGCCGAGGAGATCAAGAAGTTCCTCGCCGTCGGCACCGGCGGCGACGACCTGGCCGGCGCCCGCGACGCGCTCGCCAAGGCCGCCGTCGACCTCGAGGCCATCGTCGGCACGATGATCACCGACCTCACCGCCACCGGCGAGGACGTCAAGAACATCTACAAGGTCGGCCTCAACACCACCCGCCTGCTGCTCGCCGCCGGTGACGTCGTCGTCGGCTACCTGCTGGTGCGCGGCGCGGCCGTCGCCGCCGACAAGCTCGCGGCCGGCGCCACGGGCAAGGACGTCGCCTTCTACCAGGGCAAGATCGCCGCCGCGAAGTTCTTCGCCGCGAACATCCTGCCGGGCGTCTCCGCCGAGCGTCTCCTCGCCGAGGGCGTCGACCGCTCGCTGATGGACCTGGACGAGGCCGCGTTCTAACCACGCACAGGTACGCGCCTGAGTCCACAAAAGAACGGCTCGCTCCCGGGGAGGGGAGCGGGCCGTTCGCTTTTTTTGGGGGCGGGCGCACGAGAAAGGGTTCCCTCATCCGATTACGGAACGGGGGAACCCTTTTCGTTTGACCGGCGGCCGAGAAGACGGCTACACCGGGGAACTGACGGCTACACCAGGGAACTCCCGGAGTCGCCTTCGCTCCTGCCGCGCCTGTGGTGGCGCACCACGAAGAAGAGGGACGCGACGAGCGCCACGAACCACACCACGATCTCAAGGTCGCCGAAGTTCGTACCCAGCGCCACGAGAACAAGGAGGAACAGAAGGACAACGGCGACGATTGACCCGATGAGCGATTTCACTTGTCCACTCTCAGACCCTGACCTGGAGCCACGGGTGGGGCTCCTTCGGAGCCCCGGCGGATTCGGACACTACACAGAACATCCCGGCCCACGCGAGAGGATCGGGATTTACCTGAGGAACATCTGAGGTCCACCGGAACCTGGAATCAGACTTATGAATGCAAACCAGAAGCATCCATTCCCTGGCCGAAGCCGCGATTCAGGCGCCGGGACGGCTCGATGGAATTCCCGCCGACTCGTCCCGAGTACGTCAGAATTCCCGCCCGGAAAAGGGAATTGCCGATTCCGATTTCGCTCGCACGCGGCACGGCCGGCGCAGGCGCGGGGAAGAGGAACGTGGTCGTCCGCGGGGCGTCCGAGACGAGGGGAGACGGGGGACGAGACGGGGGCAAGACGGGAGTCGAGACGGGAGGAAAGTCGGAGGCCTCTCGCCGTCACCGCGCCGCGCGCCGGCCCCTTCCCCCGAGGTGTGACAACACCTCACGTCCACATACCGAGACCTGCGTAAGGTGAACGGCATGAGTAGCGCACCCGTCCGCTTCGACCGCGGCCACACCGATGACCTCATGACCTTCCTCGCGGCCTCGCCCTCGCCGTACCACGTGGTGGCGAGCACCGCCGCGCGGCTGGAGGAGGCCGGCTTCCGCAAGGTCGAGGAGACCGATGCCTGGGACGGGACGGCCGGCGGGAAGTATGTGGTCCGCGGCGGCGCGATCATCGCCTGGTACGTGCCCGAGGGCGCCGCCCCGCACACCCCGTTCCGCATCATCGGCGCCCACACCGACTCCCCCAACCTGCGGGTCAAGCCCCGGCCCGACTTCGGCCGCGAGGGCTGGCGCCAGGTCGCCGTCGAGGTCTACGGCGGGCCGCTGATGAACAGCTGGCTCGACCGCGACCTCGGCATCGCCGGCCGGCTGACCCTGCGCGACGGCAGCCACCACCTGGTGAACGTCGACCGGCCGCTGCTGCGCGTCCCCCAGCTCGCCATCCACCTGGACCGGGGCGCCAACGACGGCCTGAAGCTGGAGCGTCAGCGCCACATGCAGCCGATCTGGGGCCTGGGCGAGGTGAACGAGGGCGACTTCGTCGCGTTCGTCGCCAAGGAGGCCGGCCTGGACGCCGAGGACGTCACCGGCTGGGACCTGATGACCCATCCGGTCGAGGCGCCCGCCTACCTGGGCCTGGACGGCGAACTGCTGGCCGGTCCGCGGATGGACAACCTGCTGTCCGTGCACGCCTGCACCGCCGCGCTCGCCGCCGTCGCGGGCACCGGGGCCGAGGGCCGCGACGCACTGCCGTACATCCCCGTCTTCGCCGCCTTCGACCACGAGGAGAACGGCTCCGAGGCCGACACCGGCGCCCAGGGCCCGCTGCTCGGCAACGTCCTGGAGCGTTCGGTGTACGCGCGGGGCGGCGGTTACGAGGACAAGGCGCGGGCGCTCGCGGGCTCCGTGTGCCTGTCGTCCGACGTCGGCCACGCCGTACACCCCAACTACAGCGAGCGCCACGACCCGACGCACCACCCGCGCCCCAACGGCGGCCCGATCCTCAAGGTGAACGTCAACCAGCGGTACGCCACCGACGGCAACGGCCGCGCGATCTTCGCCGCCGCCTGCGACAAGGCGGGTGTGCCGTGGCAGTCGTTCGTCTCCAACAACGACATGCCCTGCGGCACGACGATCGGCCCGATCACCGCCGCCCGGCACGGCATCACGACCGTCGACATCGGCGTCGCCTGCCTGTCGATGCACAGCGCCCGTGAGATGTGCGGCTCGGACGACCCGCACCACCTCGCGAACGCGCTCGTGGCGTTCCTGGCGGGCTGAGCCCCGAGTCCGCGGCGGGCCCGCCGAACGGGCCCGACCACCGGGACAGGTGGTCGGGCCCGTTCGTGTCCGGGGCAGGTCCGGCTCGGGTCCGATGCGGGTCCGGGTCCGGGTCCGGGTCCGATGCGGGCTTGAACCCGATGCCGACTCGGGTCAGCCGTCCATGCCCGCGAGGATCAGCGGCAGCCGGGCCGTCCCCGCGTCGGTGATCCGCACCGGCACACCCCAGTCCTGCTGGTGGACGTGGCAGGCCGGGTACTCGTTCGCCGGGTCGTCGTCGCAGGACGCGGCCATCGCCGAGACGTGCAGGACGCCCTCGGTGAGTTCCGGGTTCAGCTCCAGGTCCCGGAACAGGTCCGTGCCCGTGCCCTCGCCGGACCGCAGCAGCTCCGGCGGCGTCGAGGAGACGAGGAGCCGGGTCGACGGGCCGTAGCGCTGGTCCAGCTTCTGGCCCTTCGGCGCCTGGAACACCACGTCGAGACGGAGCCGGCCCGGGGCGACCTCGGTGGCCTCGCGCCGGGTGCGGTGGGCGACGGCCTCGACCCGTACCGCCTCCTCCGGCAGCCGCAGCCGGGTCAGCCGGTGCCGGGCCGACTCGACGACCACGACGTCCTCGCCGACGACGACCGCGTCGCTCGGCTCGCGCAGATCCGTGGCCAGGGTGGTGACATCGCCGCTCGCCGGGTCGAAACGGCGCAGGGTGTGGTTGTACGTGTCGCAGACGGCGACCGAACCGTCGGGCAGGACGGTCACGCCCAGCGGGTGCTGGAACAGCGCCTGGTCCGCCGCGCCGTCGCGGTGACCGAAGTCGAACAGGCCGGTGCCGACGGCGGTGTGCACCACGTCGTCGGTGTCGATGTAGCGCAGGGCGCTGGTCTCCGAGTCCGCGATCCACAGCCGGTCCCCGGCGGCGGCGAGCCCCGACGGCTGCGCGAACCACGCCTCGGCGGCGGGCCCGTCGACCAGACCCTCGTTGGTGGTGCCGGCCGCGACCTCGACGGTGCCCGTCTCCGGGTCGTACGTCCAGATCTGGTGCACCCCGGCCATCGCGATCCACACCTTGCCGCGCCACCAGGCCACGTCCCACGGCGAGGACAGGTCCACCTCCAGGGCCGGGCCGGAGGTCGGCGAGCCCTGCCACCACTGGCGGCCGGTGCCCGCGATCCGCTCGACCGTGCCGGTGGCCGGGTCGAACAGCTTCAGCGCGTGGTGGACGGTGTCGGCGACGACGACCTGACCGGACGGCAGCAGCGCGAGGCCCTGCGGCTCCCGGAACCCGCCGTCCACGCCAGTAGTACCCGTCGGACCCTCCATGCCGGTCGCGCCCGCCGCCGCACCGCCCGCGCCGTCGATGCGGCGGACGACGGTCTCGCCGTCCTCCGCCAGCTCGACGAGCTGGTGGCGGGTGGTGTCGGAGACGAGCAGGTTCCCGGACGGCAGCACGACCGCCTTGCCGGGGAAGCGCAGATCGGTCGCGGCCGGCTCCGGCGGCACGTACGGTCCGTCGCCGCGCCGCAGCGTCCCCTTCGCCTCGTGCTCCGCCTCCAGCTCCTCCACCAGGGCCCGGATCGCGTTGGCGTGTCCCTCGCCCGCGTGCTGGGCGACGACGTACCCCTCGGGGTCGATGACGACGAGCGTCGGCCAGGCCCGTACGGCGTACTGCTTCCAGGTCGTCAGCTCCGGGTCGTCGAGCACCGGGTGGTGCACCTCGTAGCGCTCGACGGCGTCGACGACCGCCTGGTGCTCGGCCTCGTGCACGAACTTCGGCGAGTGGACGCCGACGATGACGAGCGTGTCACGGTGCTTCTCCTCCAGCTCGCGCAGCTCGTCGAGGACGTGCAGGCAGTTGATGCAGCAGAAGGTCCAGAAATCGAGCAGAACGATCTTGCCGCGCAGTTCGGCGAGGGTCGGTTCGTCCCCTCCGGTGTTGAGCCAGCCGCCCTTGCCGACGAGTTCGGGGGCACGGACACGGACCCGGCGGCGGGGCTCGGGAGCGGACCCGGGAGTGAGGGCGGAAGCGGTCTCGGCAGCGGACGCGGGGGCGGCATCGTTCATGGTTCAAGCTTGCCATTCGTCGATGAAGGCGGGATCAAGAGTTCATGACGCGAGTGCCGCCCCGAGGGGCGCCCGCCACCCCGGGACTCAGATCGCGGCGGGGGTGTGGGGCGCCACCGCGACCTGGGCCATCGTCCGGAGTCTCGTGAAGTAGGAGGCGCCGTACTCCTCGTTGATCAGGGGCACGACCTTGTCGAGGTCGGCGATGCGGCCCCAGAGGGAGGCGATGCCCCCGTCGTCGAGTCCGCCGTCCAGTTCTCCCCGCACGAGGCCGGCGACGTCGGCGTCCAGGAGGACCAGGTCCACGCCGTCGAAGCCCACGCCGCGAAAGCCCTCGGGAAACAGTGCGCGCCGGTGCTCCTCCCACAGCCGGGCGAGTCCGCCGACGGGCCGTGCTCCGCCCGCCGTGGCTGTCGTCTCCGCTGTCGGCAGTGGGCGGAGAAGCAGGTCGACGGCGTCGAAGACGGCGCGCACCATGACCGCCGCTCGGGCCGGTCCGAGAGCGGCGCTCGACACAGCGCCCCGCGTGAGCCTGTCGCTCAGGAGCCGGCCTCGGTCGAGTTCGGCGGCGAGTGCGGCCGGGACGAGCCCCGCGTCGGTGGCCCGCCGGATCAGGGCGTGGAGCGGGTCGCTCGCGCCCAGGCGCTCGGCGAGCACGTGCTCCAGCGCGAGCAGCGAGTGGGTGACGGCGACCGTGGCGAACTCGTACCGGTAGAAGGAGTGCCGGATGAGTTCGCGGGCGGTTTCCATCGCGCTCATGACGTGCATCGACGCCCCGCGCGGCAGGACCAGGTCCGAGACCAGGGCGTGCATGCCGCCGTAGTCCAGAGCGATGCCGCCGGAGCGAGGGTCCGGCATGGGCGTGGAAAGCGGGCCGGGCACCGGCGGCGGGGTGGTCACCGGGGCAGTCTCACCGCCGGAAGGCTGTCGGTGCCATCGGATTCCTCGGCTCTCTCCCCCTTGCCGATCCGGCGGTCGGCAAGGGGGAGAGAGCCGAGGGAGGGGCCCCGCGAGGGAAACGGGTGAATGCGCGTGTCGTGCCCGGGGCCGGTGGGGCGGAGGCGCACAGCATGGCTGTGCGGCACGATCATCCGACTATTAGGCCGGGAGGCGTCATGCGGGACACGCGGGGACCGTGCCCGACCCGCACGCCCCGCGCATCCCTCACGTCCCTCGCACCCCGCGCATCCCATGCCCCGCGTCGGGCCCTTGTGCCGCATCCGCCCCCCGCGTCGCTTCCGCCCCTCCTCCCTCTCGCCTCCGCCGCCCTCGCCCTGGCGTTCGTCCTCGCGCTGTGTCCGTACCTGCCCGCGCACGCGGGCGGCGTCGGCGAGAACGCCCTCGGTCTGACCGTCACCGTCGACACCGTCCCCGGACTGCCCGGGCCGCTCGTGCGGACGGGCGCGGCCGTCGTGAAGCGGTATCGGCTGGTCAACGGGGGTGAGGCCGATCTGTACGGGGTGACGGTCACCGACGGCCAGGTGCCCGGCGGGCGGATCAGCTGCCCGGCCCGTACGCTCGCCGCGCTCGGCTCCCTGGAGTGCACCGCCCGCTTCCCGGCCCTCGCGGGAAAGCAGGTGGGGCCGGTCACCGCCCAGGGCGACGTCCCGTCCCTCGGCCGGCACCTCACCGCCTCCGCTCGCGCCGGGTACGAGGGAGTGGGCGGCGCGCTCGACCTCGCCGAGACCGTACGGGTCGCCGGGGACGAGGCGGTCGTCTCGTACACCGTCACCAACCGGGGCGACCGGCCTCTGTACGACCTCCGGCTCACCGACACGGCCCTCGGCGCCGCCCCCGGCGCGCCGGGGTGCGCGACGGCGCTGGCGCCCGGGGTGTCCGCCGGGTGCACGGCGACGGTACGGCGCCCCCCGGGGTCGTACCGCAGCACCGGACGGGTCACCGGCACCGACCGGATCACGACCCTGGCCGAGGACGGCGGCCGCGTCCCGCCCCCGCTCCTCACCGCCGACGCCACGGCCGCCTTCCGGATCCCGGGCGGCCGGGAGGCCAGATCCGGGGCAGGGACAGGGACCGGGGCAGGGGCCGGGGCCGCCGGTGCGGGTGGTGCGGGTCCCGGTGGAGCGGGGGCTACGGGCGGTACGGGAGCGGGGACACGTACGGGACCCGGAGCGGCCGTACCTCCCACGCCGGGAACCACCGCAGGAGCCGGGGCCGGGGCCGGAGCCACGGCAGGAGCTGGAGCCGGGGCCGGAGCCGCCGGTGCGGCTCCCCCGGGTGCGGGCGCCGGAGCGGGAGCGGGGGCGGGCGCCGGAGCAGGCGCCGGAGCCGCCGCCCTCGCGCGGGCCGCCGCGGCGGCTGCCGCCGCCCTCGCAGCCGCCGCCGAAGAAGCCCTGACCGCCCAGACTGCCCCCACCGGAACCGGAACCGGCCCGTCCGGCGCCGAGGAGGGCCTGCCGGCGGAGGGTCTGGCGCCGGGCGCCGGAACCGGCCCCGGGACGGCCTCGGAGACCGGCGGCGAGTCCGGCACCACGGCGGGAACCACCACCGGGACCACAGCCGGAACCGGGACCGGAACCGGAACCGGAAACGGAAACGGAAACGGGACCGCGACCACCGCCGGGACCGGGACAGCCCGTCCGCCCGGCACCCGTCCCCCCTCGGCCGCCGGAAGCGAGGAGGCCCTGCTGCCCCGGCTGCGCCACCGGGTCCGGCAGATCCCCCACCTCGGCATCGCCTGGATCCTGCTCCTGCTCCTCATCCCCGCCGCCGTCGCCGCCGCCCTGTTCGGCTCCCGCAACCTCTGAACGAACACCCCTGGGAGACCCATGGCTCTGTCCGAGACCCTCGTCCTCACCTGCGTCGTGGCGCTCGTCTCCGCGCTCGCCGTGCTCGTCAAGAACCGGCTGTTCCCGGTCGGGGAGGACGAGGAGCCACGCGAGGACGTCGCCGAGTACATCGCGATGATGGTGTCCGTCCTCTACGCGCTCGTACTCGGTCTGTGCCTCGTCTCCGTCTGGGACACCCGTTCGGCCGCGTCCGACGCCGTCCAGGCCGAGGCCAGCGCCCTGCACCAGACGTATCTGCTCGCCGACGTCTTCCCCACCGCGCAGAAGCAGGCCGTCCGCAACGCCGCGACCGCCTACGCCTCCTATGTCGTCCATGCCGAATGGCCGTTGATGGTCGAGCGCGAGCCGCTCGGCTCCGAGGGCTGGAATCTGCTGGGCCAACTGCGCGACGCCACCTGGATCCGCGGCTCCGGCAACACCAAACAGCAGATCGTCGCGCAGGAGTTGACGGCGCAGCTCAGCAATGTGGACGACGCGCGCCGCAGCCGGGAGGCGGCCTCCCAGGAGAGTCTGTCGTCGGTGCTGTGGGCCGGTCTGATCATCGGTGCTGTGCTGACGATCGCGTTCATGTTCCTCTTCGGGATCGAACGCACCACCACCCATGTGGTGATGGTGATGGGCCTGTCCGGCTTCATCGCCTTCACCGTGCTGCTCATCCAGCAGATCAACGTGCCCTTCGGCGACCTGTTCGGCGCGAACTCGACCCCGTTCACCCGCTACTTCTCCGTCTGAACGAACCGGCGCTCCACTAAAGGCCACCATGAAGTACCTGGTACGGGACAAGATCCTCGCCATCGGCGACGACTACTGGATCGAGGACGAGCACGGCCGCCATGCCTTCCTCGTGGACGGCAAGGCCCTGCGGCTGCGCGACACCCTGGAACTGAAGGACCCGGACGGGCAGATCCTCGCCACCCTGCGGCAGAAGATGTTCAGCCTGCGCGACACGATGACCATCGAGCGCGACGACCGCCCGCTCGCCACCATCCGCCGCAAGCGGCTCTCGCTGCTGCGCAACCACTTCCGGGTGAGCCTCGTCGACGGCACCGAGCTCGATGTCAGCGGGCGGGTGCTGGACCGGGAGTTCGCCGTCGAGTACGAGGACGAACTCCTCGCCCACATCTCCCGTCAGTGGTTCCACGTGCGCGACACGTACGCCGTGAACGTCGTCCGTGACGACGCCGATCCCGCCCTGCTCATCGCGGTCGCGGTGTGCGTGATCCGGATGGCCGAGCGGGAACGGGAGGACTGAGGACCGGGGACGGCCCGGGGGCCGCCCCTACGGGTCCTACGGGTCCTACGGGGCCCGTGTCTACAGCCCCTGCCCCTGCCCCTGGCCCAGCACGCGGTCCTTAAGGGCCGGGAATTGCTCCCGCGTCGACGCCACCTTCGCCGGGTCGAGGACGACCCGCAGGGTCTCCTCGCCGGGACCGGCCTCCGCCAGGACCTCGCCCCAGGGGTCCACGACGATCGAGTGGCCGGCCTGTTCGACGTCCGCGTGCGTACCGGCGGTGCCGCAGGCCAGCACGTACGCCTGGTTCTCGACGGCGCGCGCCCGCGCGAGCAGCGTCCAGTGGCCTCGGCGGCGGGCGGGCCAGCCGGCCGGGATCACGAACGCCTCGGCGCCGGAGTCGACCAGACCGCGGAAGAGTTCGGGGAAGCGCAGGTCGTAGCAGGTGGCGACGCCGACGGTAAGCCGCGGCAGGTCGACGGTGACGAGATCCTCGCCGGCCGCCATCAGCACGGCCTCGCCCTTGTCGAAGCCGAAGCGGTGGATCTTGCGGTAGGAGGCGACGAGTTCGCCGTCGGGGGAGAAGACGAGCGAGGTGTTGTAGAGGGCCCCCGCACCCGGACCGGTCGTGCCACCACCGCTGTTGCCACTGCCACTGCCGCCGGGGACCTTCTCGACGATCGACCCCGCGTGCAGCCACACTCCGGCGTCCCGCGCGGCGTCGGCCATCATCCCGTAGGTGGGACCCTTCAGGGGTTCCGCCTCGGCGGCGAACGCCTCATAGGCGAACGCACCGGTCGGCCACAGCTCCGGCAGGACCACGAGGTCGGCGGCGCCCCGTTCCTCCCGCACCAGCCGGGCCACGCGCGCCCGCCTGTCGTCGACTGGTTCGTCCGGGTCTACCGCGATCTGGATCAGCGAGGCGCGCACACTACCACCGTCCTGGCATTCGAGCCGTCAACACCGGCCTACGATCGTCACACGAAAGCACTGCCGGGGTGCCTTCGGGCAGCGTAACTTAGCGTCCGAGCCTCCCACGCAGCCATGTTCCCAGCCCGCCCGCCACTTCAGCCCGCGCACCGAAGAACCGCCGAGGGGTCCCGTGACCGTCCATCCCAGCCTCCAGAACTACGCCGACGCCTGGACCCATGCCGTGGAAACGATCGCCGAGTTGGTGCAGCCGCTCGTCGAGGGCGAGTGGAACCGCGCCACCCCCTGCCCGAGCTGGTCGGTGCGCGACATCGTCTCCCATGTCATCGGCATGGAGACCGAGATGCTGGGAGACCCGCGGCCGATCCACAGCCTGCCCCGCGACCTGTTCCACGTACGGACGGACCACGCCCGCTACATGGAGATGCAGGTCGACGTGCGGCGGCACCACACCTCGCCGGAGATGACCGCCGAGCTGGAGTACGTGCTGATCCGCCGGGCGCGGCAGCTGCGCAACGAGAACCGGGCCCCCGACGCCATGGTCCGCGCCCCGCTGAGCGCCGAGCAGACCCTCGAAGTGGCCTACCGGACCCGGGCCTTCGACTGCTGGGTGCACGAGCAGGATCTGCGGGCGGCGCTCGGTGTGCCCGGCAATCTGGACTCGCCCGGCGCGTACGTCGCGCGGGACTTCCTGCTGGAGGCGCTGCCGGACGTGGTGGCCAAGGAGGCGGGCGCACCGGCGGGTTCGGCGGTGGTGCTGGACGTGACCGGGCCGGTGGAGTTCCTGCGGACGGTACGGGTGGACGCCCAGGGCAACGGCTCGATCGACGGCACGCCGTCGCTCGGCCCCGCGGTGACCCTGGCGATGGACTGGGAAACGTATGTACGACTGGCCTGCGGCCGGGTCCGGGCGGCCGAGGTACCCGACCGGGTGAAGATCGAGGGTGACGAGAAGCTGGCGGAGGCGATCCTGGAGCACTTCGCGGTCACGCCGAAGTAGCCGAGCGGCCGGCAGCCCGGCAGTCGCGTAGCCGAGTAGCCGCGCCGGCCCCGGGCGGACTCATGGGGGGCGTACGGCATGAGCGGGCCCCCTTCCCTGGCGGATGCCGGGGAAGGGGGCCCGCTGACGCCGGTACGCGCCGTCTCTCGCGGCACGCGGCCACGCGCGCCGCACGCACCCGTACGCGCTTGCTCACGCCCGTACGCGCCTGCTCACGCCCGCAGGCGCCCGCTCACGCCGGTACGTGCACGGCCTCCACGCGGCTCGCGACCAGGCGCTCGCGCTCGCGACGGGTGGTGCGCGCCTTGAGCCGGACGATCTGGGTGACGCCCAGCGCCTGGAGGACGAACACCGAGGAGAACGCGATCCGGTAGTTGTCGCCGGTCGCGTCGAGCAGGACACCGATGGCGAGAAGGGTCGTCATCGAGGCGATGAATCCACCCATGTTGACGATTCCCGAGGCGGTGCCCTGACGCTCCGGCGGGTTGGCGGGTCGGGCGAAGTCGAAGCCGATCATCGAGGCGGGCCCGCAGGCGCCGAGGACCACGCACAGCACGACGAGCAGCCCCATCGGCGCCCGGTCGCCCGGGTAGACCAGGGTGGTGGCCCACAGCAGGGCGGTGGCGGCGACGGTGCCGAGCGCGAGCGGCGCACGGGCGGCATGGTGGCGGGCGATGATCTGGCCGTACGCCAGTCCGACCGTCATGTTCGAGAGCACGACCAGGGTGAGCAGTTCGCCCGCCGTGCCCCGGGACAGGCCCTGGTCCTCGACGAGGAACGGAAGGCCCCACAACAGCAGGAACACCATCGCGGGGAACTGGGTGGTGAAGTGCACCCACATGCCGAGCCGGGTACCCGGCTCGCGCCAGGAGTCGGCGATCTGCCGGCGCACGAACCCGATGCCGCCCGCGTGCGCGGCGGACGCGACCGGCGCAGGCGCCGGCTCGTAACCCTCGGGGTGGTCCTTGAGGAACGCCAGGAGCAGCACGAGCACGACGACACCGGCGAGGGAACTGCCGACGAAGGTCTGGGTCCAGCCCAGTCCGTGCAGGGTGCGGGAGAGGAAGATCGTCGAGACGAGGTTGCCCGCCATGCCGCACAGGGCGGCGATCTGGCCGATGAGCGGGCCGCGCCGGGCGGGGAACCAGCGCGCGCCGAGCCGCAGCACGCTGATGAACGTCATCGCGTCACCACTGCCGAGCAGGGCGCGCGAACCGAGCGCCATGGCGTACGACGGGGAGAGCGCGAAGCCCAGCTGGCCGAGGGTGAAGAGCACGACGCCGAGGGTCAGCACCTTCTTGGTGCCGAGCCGGTCGACCATGAGGCCGACGGGTATCTGCATGCCCGCGTAGACGAGCAGCTGGAGTATGGAGAAGGTCGACAGGGCCGACGCGTTGACGTGGAACCGGTCGGCGGCGTCGAGTCCGGCGACACCGAGGGACGTACGGAAGATGACGGCGACGAAATAGACGGCGACACCGACGCCCCAGACCAGGACGGCGCGTCGGCCGCCGGGCGGGTCACCGGGCAGGGTGACGGCGCCGCCGTATCCGTTACGGCCGCGATCGCGGCGGCTCACCGGGCGTCACCGCGCACCAGGTCCTGGACCCGGCCGAGGTGGCGCCGGACGCAGCGGGCGGCGCCCTCGGCGTCGCCCTCCTTGATCCGGTCGAGGATCTCGTCGTGCTCGGCGATGTTCTGGGCGACGCGGCCGGGGTGGGCCTGCATCACGGCGACTCCCATCCGCAGCTGGCGATCGCGCAGCTGGTCGTAGAGACGGGCCAGGATCTGATTGCCGGCGTGCCGCACGATCTCGGCGTGGAAGCAGCGGTCGGTCACCGACACCTCGGCCAGGTCCCCGGCCTCGGCGCGCCGCTTCTGCTCCTCAAGGAGCTCTTCGAGGCGGGTGATCAGCGTGGCGGGGGCGGGCACGGCCCGCCGGACGGCGAACTCCTCGACGAGCAGCCGGGTCTCGACGACGTCCGCGATCTCCTGGGCGGAGACGGCGAGCACCAGGGCGCCCTTCTTCGGGTAGAGCTTGAGCAGCCCTTCCATCTCCAGCTTCAGCAGCGCCTCGCGCACGGGCGTCCGCGACACCCCGACGGCCTGCGCCAGCTCCCCTTCGGTGAGCAGCGTCCCGCCCTCGTAGCGGCGGTCGAGCACCGCTTGTTTGACGTGGGTGTACACGCGGTCGGCGGCGGGCGGCTGCTTGATGGAGGCGGGAGCGGACTCGGGGGCGGGAGCTGGGGCTGATGGCATGCGTACAGCTTAGATACAACATGTGTACGAAAAAGACCCCGTCCACGATGCGATACGAGGACGGGGTGCGGGGGGCCTGTTACGTCCATACGACAACACCCGGTTGGAGGCGACATTCGCCTCCAACCGGGTGTTTCACGTGAAACAGACGAGCCGCGGGCAACCGCGTACGGTGCGGGCTGAAGTCTCCCGTTCCCAAGCCCGGAACGCGCGATCAGACACCGGTCGGTCGATCGGCCACCGATCAGCCGATCGGGATCCAGCCGGTCCAGGCGGTCGCGGACGCGTTGGGGCCGGTGGCGCCGTCCCGCAGCACGACGCGGAAGCGGACCCGGCTGTCCTCGCGCATGTCGTAGTTGCAGATGCCGTAGGTACCGGAGCCGCCGGTGTGGTGGCACTCTCCGGAGCGCCCGTAGTCCGTCTCCCAGTCGGCGATGACCCGCAGGCCGTCCGCCTTGTAGTCCCCGACCTCGAACTTGTCGCCGTACGAGATGAAGCAGGCGTAACCGCCGGCGGCGTACAGACAGGTGTCGCCCGACGCGGCAACCTTGGGAGCCGGCGTGGCCTCGGTGGCCTGCGCGGGACCCGCCAGGGCCAGCATTCCGGTGAGGCCCGCGACACCGGCCATGGCAGCGATGCGCATCTTCATGGTGTTCCCCTTCGACGGTGTGGGCGGAAGGCGGGTGAACCGCCTGCCGATGCGAAGAGCCAACCGCACGGCGCCCGTCCCCGGCCAGGAATCCGGGGCGACCTGTCGGGTTCCCGACAGCCGCCTCCAACTCCCCCAGCCGACACGCCAAGTTGGCCGAGGGGCCCCTGTGCGAAGGCGGGGGGACAGGGGCTACGTTGGGCGGGTACGCCAAGGCCGGGGGGCTGGCGAACCGAAGGAGATCCGTCGTGCACCACGCGGGGGAGTACACGAATATCGTCGCCCTGTTGGTCCAGGGATGGAGCGACGACCGCATCTCGCGGGCGCTCGCGCTCAGCGAGCGCACCGTCCAGCGGCGTGTCCGCATGCTGATGGAGGAGTACGGCTGCACCAGCCGTTTCGCTCTCGGATTCGCCCTGGGGCGCCGCGCCGTCCCGGGCGCGCAAGGGCGCGCCGGCCGGACCGTGGACGGGGCCATGGGCGGGAGCATGGGCGGGGCCGACGAGCTGAGACGCACCGCGTGAGGCGGTCCGTGACAGGGGCGAACGAGAACGCGCCCGGTCGGGGACGGTGTCCGTCCCCGACCGGGCGCATGTTTCACGTGAAACAGGCCGATCCGGCCAACTCAGGCGTCAGCCCCAGGTGATGAGCCGCTTCGGCTGCTCCAGGACCGCGGCGACATCGGCGAGGAACTTGGAGCCGAGTTCGCCGTCGACCAGGCGGTGGTCGAAGGACAGCGCCAGGGTGGTGACCTGGCGCGCCTTCACCTTGCCCTTGTGGACCCAGGGCTGGAGCTTGATCGCGCCGACCGCGAGGATCGCGGACTCGCCCGGGTTGAGGATGGGCGTACCGGTGTCGACGCCGAAGACGCCGACGTTGGTGATGGTGAAGGTGCCGCCCTGCATGGCCGCCGGGGTGGTCTTGCCCTCGCGAGCGGTGGCGACCAGCTCGCTGAGGGACCGCGACAGGTCCGGCAGGGCCTGCGCGTGCGCGTCCTTGATGTTCGGGACGATGAGGCCGCGCGGGGTCGCCGCGGCGATGCCCAGGTTGACGTAGTGCTTGAGCACGATCTCCTGGGCGGCCTCGTCCCAGGCCGCGTTGACGCCCGGGTTGCGCTTGATCGCGACGAGGACCGCCTTCGCGATGAGCAGCAGCGGGTTGACTCGCAGACCCGCCATGTCCTTGTCGGACTTGAGCTCCTCGACCAGCTTCATCGTGCGCGTGATGTCGAAGGTCACGAACTCGGTGACATGCGGCGCGGTGAAGGCCGAGCCGACCATCGCCGCCGCCGTGGCCTTCCGTACGCCCTTGATGGGGATACGGGTCTCCCGGGCGTCCGCCGCGCCGGCCGGAGCGGGCGCCACGGCCGTGGCCGTGGCCATGACCGGAGCCTCGGCCGGAGCCTGGGGCTCGGCCACCGTGGCCGGAGCCGGGGTCGCCGGAGCGGCGGCCGGGGCCGCGGCGCGGTGCACGTCGTCACGGGTGACGACGCCGTCCGGACCGGTCGGGGTGACCGTCGCCAGGTCGACACCGAGGTCCTTCGCGAGCTTGCGGACCGGCGGCTTGGCCAGCGGACGGTCGGCGGCCGGGCCGTGACCGTTCAGCCGGTCCTCCGCCACCGGAGCCGGAGCCGAAGCCGGAGCCGGAGCCGCGGCGGGCGCCGGAGCAGCGGCCGGAGCGGCGGCAGCGGGTGCCGGGACCGTCTTGCGGGCGCGACGCTTGGTGGACGTCGCGGCCACGCCGTATCCGACCAGAACGGGCTGGCGGCCCTCCGGCTCGGCCTCCTCGGCGGCGGGCGCCGGGGCGGGGACGGCAGCGGGCACGGGGGCAGCGGCGGCCGGAGCCTCGGCGGCGGGTGCGGCGGCGGGGGCCGCCTCGCCGCCCACGTTCACCGAGATGATGATCTCGCCGACGTCGACCGTCGTGCCCTCGGGGAAGCGCAGCTCGTGCACCGTCCCGTCGAACGGGATCGGCAGCTCCACCGCCGCCTTCGCCGTCTCCACCTCGCAGACGACCTGGCCGTCGGTGACGGTGTCACCGGGCTGGACGTACCACTTGAGGATCTCGGCCTCGGTCAGGCCCTCGCCCACGTCGGGCATCTTGAATTCGCGGATCGTCACGATGCTCTCCTCAGAACGCCAGCGAGCGGTCGACGGCGTCGAGCACGCGGTCCAGACCCGGCAGGTACTCCTCTTCGAGGCGCGCCGGCGGGTACGGCGCGTGGTAGCCGCCGACCCGCAGGACCGGGGCCTCCAGGTGGTAGAAGCAGCGCTCGGTGATCCGGGCGGCGATCTCCGCGCCGGAGCCGAAGAAGACCGGGGCCTCGTGGACCACGACCAGGCGGCGGGTCTTCTCGACCGAGGCCTGGATGGTGTCGAAGTCCAGCGGGGAGATCGAGCGCAGGTCGAGGACCTCGACCGACTTGCCCTCCTCGGCGGCGGCCGCGGCCGCCTCCAGGCAGGTCTTCACCATCGGGCCGTACGCGGCGAGGGTCAGATCCGTGCCCTCGCGGGCGACCCGGGCCTTGTGCAGCTCGCCGGGGATGGCCTCGGTGTCCAGCTCGCCCTTGTCCCAGTAGCGGCGCTTCGGCTCGAAGAAGATCACCGGGTCGTCGCTCTGGATGGCCTGCTGGAGCATCCAGTAGGCGTCCGAGGAGTTCGCCGGGGTGACCACCTTGAGGCCCGCGACATGCGCGAAGAGCGTCTCGGGGGACTCGGAGTGGTGCTCGACCGCGCCGATGCCGCCGCCGTACGGGATGCGGATGACGATCGGCATCTTGACCTTGCCGAGCGACCGGGCGTGCATCTTGGCGAGCTGGGTGACGATCTGGTCGTACGCGGGGAAGACGAAACCGTCGAACTGGATCTCCACGACCGGCCGGTAGCCGCGCAGGGCCAGACCGATCGCGGTGCCGACGATGCCGGACTCGGCGAGCGGGGTGTCGATGACCCGGTCCTCGCCGAAGTCCTTCTGCAGACCGTCGGTGATCCGGAAGACACCGCCGAGCTTGCCGACGTCCAGGCCCATGACGAGGACCTTGGGGTCGGTCTCCAGGGCCTTGCGCAGCGACTCGTTGAGCGCCTTGGCCAGGGGAAGCTTCTGAACAGCCATGATTACTCGGCCTCTCCGCCCTCGAAGGACGCCTGGTAGGCGGCGAACTGCGCCCGCTCCTCGTCGACCAGCGCGTGCCCGTCGGCGTACACGGTGTCGAACATCGACATGTGGTCCGGCACGGGCATCCCCCGCACGACCTCGCGGACCCGCTTGCCGAGCGCCTCGCTCTCCTGCTCCAGCTCCTCGAAGAAGGCGGCGTCGGCGTGGCCCTCGCGCTCCAGGTACGTCTTCAGACGCTGGATCGGGTCCTTCGCCTCCCATGCCTCGCGCTCCGTGTCCCGGCGGTAGCGGGTCGGGTCGTCGGAGGTGGTGTGGGCGGCCATCCGGTACGTGAACGCCTCGACGAGCGTCGGGCCCTCGCCGCGGCGGGCGCGCTCCAGCGCCGCCCGGGTCACGGCCAGGCAGGCCAGGACGTCGTTGCCGTCGACGCGGATGCCGGGGAAACCGAAGCCGCGGGCGCGCTGGTACAGCGGGACGCGGGTCTGCTTCTCGGTGGGCTCGGAAATGGCCCACTGGTTGTTCTGGCAGAAGAACACGACCGGGGCGTTGTACACCGAGGAGAACACGAACGATTCGTTGACGTCGCCCTGGCTGGAGGCGCCGTCGCCGAAGTACGCGAGCACGGCGGAGTCCGCGCCGTCCTTGGTGATGCCCATGGCGTAGCCGGTGGCGTGCAGGGTCTGCGAGCCGAGGACGATCGTGTACAGGTGGAAATTGTTGGTGCTGGGGTCCCAGCCACCGTTGTTCACACCGCGGAACATGCCGAGGAGGTTGGTCGGGTCGACCCCTCGGCACCAGGCGACGCCGTGCTCACGGTAGGTGGGGAAGACGTAGTCGTCGTCCCGCAGAGCGCGGCCGGAGCCGATCTGCGCGGCCTCCTGGCCGAGCAGCGAGGCCCACAGGCCCAGCTCGCCCTGCCGCTGCAGCGCGGTGGCCTCGGCGTCGAACCGGCGCGTGAGGACCATGTCGCGGTAGAGACCGCGCAGCTCGTCGGCGCTCAGGTCGATGTCGTACTCGGGGTGCCGGACGCGCTCGCCCTCGGGCGTCAGCAGCTGGACGAGCTCGGGCTCGTGGGGCTGCGGGGACGCCTGGGACGGCTTCGGCGTACGGGCCTTGGCGCGCGTCGTCTTCTTCGCGGCGCTCTTGCTCGCGGCGCTCTTGCTCGCGCTCGTACTCGTACTCGCGCTCGCGGCCTTCTTCGCGGCGCCCGCGCCGGCCGCACTGGCGGTCTTCTTGGCGGTGCTCGCGCCCGCGCCAGTGCTTGCGCTGGCGGTGCGCTTGGTGCCGCTGCTGCGCGTCGCCTTGCGCGCGGCAGTGCTTTCCACGGTCACGTGCGTGCTCCTCCGTCGGTCCGGCCCCCGGGTTCGCCGGTAAGGGCCTGGGGTCCCCCCTATCGAAGGTAGGGGGAGGCTCTCCGCCTCATCCGTTCCTTCGCACGGGGTGGGTGCGTCGGTGGCCGGGGTCGGGCGTGACAGGTGCCCCGGCAACGCCGTCATAGGCACGTTACCCATCACGCAACAATTCCGCGAAACCCTCGTTGACCTGCGATTTTGCTTGGATTTCCAAGTAAATCGAGAAATTCGGGACTCTTCGCTGGTCAGCGCACTGGACAACGGCCCGACACCGTCGTCGGAACAAGCCGGAGGTTATCCCGGGGACCCAGGGCACGGGAAGAGCGAATATGTGAGACTGACCCCGTGCGCGAAGAAGGAAAAATCCGGGTATTCCTGCTGGACGACCACGAAGTCGTGCGGCGCGGCGTCCACGAGCTGCTCTCCGTGGAGGACGACATCGAGGTCGTCGGCGAGGCCGGCACGGCCGCGGATGCCCTGGTCAGGATCCCCGCGACCCGCCCCGACGTGGCGGTTCTCGACGTCAGGCTGCCGGACGGCAGCGGCGTCGAGGTGTGCCGCGAGGTGCGCTCGCAGGACGACTCCATCCAGTGCCTGATGCTCACCTCGTACGCCGACGACGAGGCACTCTTCGACGCGATCATGGCCGGGGCCTCGGGATACGTCCTCAAGGCCATCCGCGGCAACGAGCTGCTGCACGCGGTCCGCGACGTCGCCGCCGGCAAGTCGCTGCTCGACCCGGTGGCCACCGCGCGCGTCCTCGAACGCCTGCGGGACGGCAACAGCCCGAAGCGCGACGACCGGCTCGCCAACCTGACCGAGCAGGAGCGCAAGATCCTGGACCTGATCGGCGAGGGCCTGACCAACCGGGCCATCGGCGAGCGGCTCCACCTCGCGGAGAAGACCATCAAGAACTACGTCTCCAGCCTGCTGTCGAAGCTGGGCATGGAGCGCCGCTCGCAGGCCGCCGCGTTCGTCGCGCGCATGCAGGCCGAGCGCCGCTGAGCGACCGCCCGCCGACGGGTCCGGGGGCAGGTCCGGGGCAGGTCCGGGGCAGGTCCGGGGCAGGTCCGGGGCGGTGGTGGCGGTGCGCCGCCACCGGCGGTCGCCCGCCACCGGCCTTCCGCCCCTCATGCGGCGGTCCGGATCCACAAGGGATTCGAGGTATTCGAGGGGGCGGCCGGTTTGCCCCGAGCGGCGCCTTGCGGGCGCACCCGCCCCGGTTTAGGGGGCAATGTGCCCCACCCACCCGGGGCGG